>NZ_CP063121.1:1329726-1662158 GCF_014931415.1 Haemophilus parainfluenzae
GGAATAAAATATTATTTTCACGATGAATATGCATCATTAAATCGTCTGCAAATTCTTGAATACCACTGTAAAGTGCTCGCCATGTATTGCAAGCATCTGCTGGAGGCGTCATATTATTTGTTAATGATTTCAATACATCTAAATGTTCGCCGTGTTCTGCATGTTCCATTTCCATCATACGAATTGGCATTTGCGCCATCATATAATTACCAGCTTTGATCATTGGGAAAAGCACGTGCTCTTCTTTCATCATATGGTTGCTTAAATCTTCATAGACATTACGTAATTCAGCTGCGACACCAATCGGACAATCATCGCGATCGCCATGAACACTTTCTACGCGATCCGCTAACACGATTAATTCTTGAAGCTGTTCACGGTGACGTTGATGGTAGCGAACTAAAATATGATCGATAATTTCAGGATAAGTTGCATTAACCCAATATTCTTCAGGGTTTTCTGCTTTGCTGTTTTGAAGCTCGGTTAAGCGCGTTTCAATTTCTGCTAAATTTAATCCTTTTTCTGCTGCTGCGTTTGCGAGTGTATCGGAACCACCACAGCAGAAATCCAAATCATATTCACGAAGTAGAGAAGTTGAGCCGGGTACACTGACTGCGATTTCACTTAATTTTTTATTTCCAAAAGACATAATGAATCTCCTTATTGATGAGGTAGAGTTAAAAGTTGAGTGAAATACTAAGATAATAAATTAAAAATGCAACGGTTTTTTTAGCAAAGTATGATTTAAATCAAAGCAAAAAGTTAAAGTTACCTTGTTGTAGGTAGGTATTGATGAGTATTAAAAGTGAAAGTTGCATTGCTTTGATGAGGTGCTATTATTCGAGTATAGAGAGAGGATCATCATGAAGCGAATTTATCGATTTTTAGCTGTTGGATTACTATTGCTGATTTTAGGTGGCGGCTATTTATTTGCGAATTTAACAATTTTTAAACGTACATTTATCCAATTAAATACGTCACAAAAAGTCAATTATATTCCTTTTGAAAGCAAGTTAAATATGCAATGTGACAAGGCTGATAACTCAGTGGCTAAATTAGCCTCTTCACATTTTCGTTTGGTCAATTGGAATATGCATAAAGGGCAAGATAAGGGGTGGCAAGAAGATTTAGCGCGATTGTCTAATCAGGCTGATTTTGTGTTATTGCAAGAGGCGACGCAGCATCAAAATTTAAGTACATTTTCGACCGCACTTTTTGTGTCCTCTTTTTCTTTTAAAGATCTCTTATCCGGTGTCAAGACATTTACCCAAACACAGCCAGAATGGTATTGCGGTGGTGGCGTAGCTGAACCATTAATACAAATACCTAAAGTGGCTAGTGTGATGAGTTTTCCGTTAGAAAAAGGCAATAGCTTGCTACTGATTAATATGCATTTGATTAATTTTGAATGGGGAATTTCCACTTATCAAACCCAATTAGAGCAGCTCTTTTTCTTTGTTGAAAATCATCAAGGTCCCATCATCATGTCTGGTGATTTTAATGCATGGAATGAAACTCGTCTTAATTTAGTGAATAATCTGATGAAAAAATATGGCTTAGATTCTGTGGTACTCTCTCAAGATGAGCGGGTTAGATTTTTAGGTTATCCACTGGATTATATTTTTACGCGAGGCGTAAAAGTGATAAGTGCGACATCAGAAGTGGTTACTTCATCAGATCATAATCCATTACTGATGGAATTCGAATTGGAATAAAGTGTGGTCAGATTTTTAGAAAAATTTAGGGCTAACGTAATGTTAGCCCTATGTATTAATTATTTAGTTTGGTTAATTAAGAATTGTGTCAATAAAGGTACTGGACGACCTGTTGCACCTTTATTGGCGCCTTGAAGCCAAGCTGTCCCCGCAATATCTAAATGCGCCCAAGTATATTTTTTCGTAAAGTTAGAGAGGAATGCCCCCGCAGTAATTGCGCCGCCCCAGCGCCCCCCAATATTGGCTAAATCAGCAAATGGAGATTTTAATTGCTCTTGATATTCTTCACTCAACGGTAAACGCCAAGCTTTATCAGTAGTTTGTTGTGCGGCTTGTAATAACTGTTCAGCCAAGGCATAATCAGTTGAAACTAAGCCGCTGTTATGTTGGCCTAACGCCACCACGCAAGCACCAGTCAGGGTTGCGACATCAATCACATATTGCGGTTCAAAACGTTCTACATAGGTAAGCGCATCACAAAGTACTAAACGTCCTTCAGCGTCAGTATTTAATACTTCTACGGTTAAACCGTTCATCGTAGTGAGAATATCGCCTGGGCGGTAGGCATTGCCATCAGGTAAGTTTTCACAACCCGCTAATACACCAATGACATTTAATGGAAGATTTAATTCTGCAATCGCTTTCATTGTGCCGAAAACAGAGGCAGCACCGCACATATCGTATTTCATCTCATCCATATCTGCGGCTGGTTTTAAAGAAATACCGCCCGCATCAAAAGTCAATCCTTTGCCCACTAATACGATAGGTTTCGCATTTTTATCAGGTGCATTGTTGAAATGTAAAATAGACATATAAGCCGGATTTTGCGAACCTCGAGATACGGCTAAATACGCATTCATGCCAAGTTTTGTCATGTCTTCTTCATTAATCACATCTAAGGAAAGTGCGGTTGATGTTTCGGCTAAATTTTTAGCTTGTTCAGCTAAATAAGCCGGTGTACAAATATTAGGTGGCATATTCGCGATATTACGTGCAGCTTTTACACCATTTGCAATGGCTTGAGCTTCTGCAATAGCTTGCTGAGCTTGTGCATCATTGGTATTAAAAACAATTTCTTGAAGTGAGATAGCATCCGCTTTTTTACTTTTAAATTCATCAAATTGATAAAGATTATGTTCGATGGTTTCAACGGTAAAACGCACATTCCAAAATAGATCGCGATCTTTAATTTCCACATCCGTTAAATTATTCACTGCTTGTTGAATATTTAATTCTTTTAATGTTTGAGTCACGCGTTGAATGATTTGTTTAAATTGGCGTTCAGTCGTTTCCCCTTTTTTGCCACAACCTGCGACTAACACGCGTTTAGTTGTAAGATTCGGTAACGAATGAAGCAGAGTTGCTTGCCCAATTTTGCCTGAAAGATCTTGGCTTTGAGCTAACTGGCTGAGGTAGCCTTGTGTGATTTGATCGATTTCATTGAAACTTTTTGTCAATTCATTGTTCTCATAAATGCCGATAATAAGGCAATCGGTTGATTGAGAAAGTGCGGTTGAGTTTGCTTGATATTTCATGTTATTTCCTTATGTTGCTAATTTGCTATTTAAATCAGTCAAAATAAGGTATCATACGCCATCTAAATTAGCCAGTTTCCCGTGTTTTTTAGTTAGAAAAAAAGAATGATATTAACCCGATATTTAACAAAGGAAGTTTTTAAAAGCCAGATTGCAATTTTGTTTATTTTGCTTTTAATTTTCTTCAGCCAACAACTTGTTCGCGTACTTGGTTCAGCGGCAAATGGTAAAGTGCCCGCCGATCTTGTGTTCTCTTTACTCGGTTTAGGGATGCCGACAATGGCGCAATTAATGTTGCCATTATGTTTGTTTATCGCCATTTTACTGACTTTCGGTCGTCTTTATGCAGAAAGTGAAATTACGGTAATGCGTGCCTGTGGTGTGGGACAACGTATTCTTGTTCGCGTGGCGTTAATTCTTTCTTTACTCACAGCGGGTTTGGCTGCTTACAACGCTTTATGGCTTTCCCCATGGGCCATTCAAAAACAAGCGGCGATTGTCGAAGATGCTAAAGCAAACCCAACAATGGGGGCATTGGCTTCTGGTCAATTCATGTCCACAAGCAACAATAATTTCGTCTTATTCATTGATAAGATTAACGGTAATCAAATCAGTGATGTTTATCTTTTCCAAATGAAAGCCAAAGGTCAAACTAAACCGTCAGTAGTTACCGCTGAAAAAGGTGAGTTAAAAGCGTTACCGAATGGCGATCAAGTCTTGAATTTACAGAATACCTTGCGTGTAGAAGGCACATCCGTGCTTCCTGATTTCCGTATTACACATTTTGATGACTACCAAGCCTATTTAGGCCATCAAGAGACAAACACAGAAAGTGATGAGGCAGCTGAATTGTCTTTTGAGCAATTATTAAAAGATAAAAGTGCAGCAGCAAAAGCAGAGTTGCATTGGCGAATTACCTTAATTTTAGCGGTGCCTTTAATGGCACTTATTGCTGTACCAATGAGTAAAGTGAATCCTCGCCAAGGTCGTTTTGCGAAGATCTTACCGGCATTATTGCTTTATTTAATTTACTTCTTATTACAAAGCTCATTTAAATCTGCGGGTGGCGCAGGTAAGCTTGATGCAGGTTTGTTAATGCCGGTGGTAAATATCGCCTTTTTAATTTTAGGGATTGTGCTGAATAGTTGGGATAGCACTGTTATGCATAAATTCCGTCGTGTATTCAGAAAAGGATAATAACAATGTTGGTGAATACTCTTGATCGTTATATCGGTAAAAGCATCTTAGGGGCAATTTTTGCCACACTATTTACATTAGTTGGTCTTTCGGCAATCATCAAATTCGTAGAGCAATTTCGTAGCGTCGGGAAAGGTTCTTATGATATTTGGCAAGCTGTGGCTTATACAGGTTTAACGATGCCAAAAGATGTAGAAACCTTTTTCCCGATGGCTGCTTTGTTAGGTGCATTAATTGCGTTAGGTAATTTAGCCAGCCGCAGTGAATTAGTGGTAATGCAATCTGCGGGTTTTTCTCGCTTTAAAATTGGATTAGCAGTCATGAAAACGGCACTTCCACTAGTACTTTTTACCATGATTATTGGTGAGTGGGGGATTCCACAAACTGAACAGTTTGCCCGTGATATGCGTACTCGTGCACTTTCCGGTGGTTCAATGCTTTCAGTAAAAAATGGTGTATGGGCAAAAGATGGTAATAATTTCGTGTATGTTCGTCGTATTACCGATGATGCACAATTAGAAGATATTTACATCTATACCTTTGATGACCAGCGTAACCTCACCCATTTGAAGCATGCAAATCAAGCGCAATATTCTGCTGAAAATAATCAATGGCAGTTACGCCAAGTCAATAATTCAGTGGTATCAAAAGAGCAAATTACCACAACAAACCGTTTAACAGAAGATTGGGCAACAAGCTTAACACCAGATAAATTAGGCGCAGTTTCATTACGTCCAACATCATTATCCATTTCAGGCTTGTATGAATATATTGCGTTCTTAAAACAGACAGGACAGGATTCTCGCCGTTTTGAATTAACCTATTGGCGTAAGATTTTTCAGCCCCTTTCTGTAAGTGTGATGATGATGCTTGCGTTATCTTTCATCTTTGGTTCATTGCGTAGTGTTACTGCTGGGGCGAGAATCGTAACGGGGATTTGCTTTGGTTTCTTGTTCTATGTCGTCAATGAAATTTTTGGACAAATGAGTGTGGTATTTAATGCACCAGCTTTTTTAGGTGCACTGATGCCAAGTCTCTTGTTTATGGCGATTATTTGGTGGTTACTCGCCAGAAAACGAGACTAATTGATACAATAAACGAAAAAGGCGAGCTGAGAAGGTTCGCCTTTTTGTTCGCTAAAAAAGTGCGGTCAAAATTGACCGCACTTTAGGAATTTAATCTTCTTTAAATTCTCTCATCATTTCTTCTGCTTTTTTCACCATTTCTGCGGAACCGATGAAAAGTGGTACACGTTGGTGAAGTTCAGTTGGTTGAATATCTAAAATTCGATTGTAACCATCAGAGGCAATACCCCCCGCTTGTTCTGCTAAGAATGCCATTGGATTGCCTTCATAAAGCAAACGAAGCTTACCATTTGGATAGTTGGTTGCGCTTGGGTAAATGTAAATACCGCCTTTTAATAAGTTACGGTGGAAGTCTGCCACTAATGAACCGATATAGCGTGAGGCATAAGGACGGTTAGTTGCTTTATCTTCCTCTTGGCAGTATTTAATGTATTTTTTTACTCCTTGTGGGAATTTGAGATATTGTCCTTCGTTGATGGAGTAGATTTTACCCTCTTTTGGCATTTGCATATTTTCATGAGAAAGGCAGAATGTACCGATAGATGGATCGTAAGTGAAGCCATTCACCCCATGACCAGTGGTATAAACCAACATGGTAGACGAACCATATACGATATAACCCGCAGCCACTTGTTTATTACCCGGTTGCATAAAGTCTTCTAAGGTTACAGGTGAGCCAATCGGTGAAACACGGCGGTAAATAGAGAAGATCGTACCAACAGAAACGTTCACATCAATATTGGATGAACCATCAAGTGGGTCGGTCAAAATAATATATTTTGCATTGCGAGCACGTTCAGTATCAAAAGCGATAAAACTTTCTTCTTCCTCGGAAGCAAAACCCGCCACTTCTTCACGTGACATGAGGGCTGCATTCATGGTGTTATGGGCGAATAGATCCAATTTCATTTGGCTTTCACCCTGCACGTTTTCGACACCAGACTGACCAAGGATATTGGTTAAACCGGCTTTGTTGATATCACGATGAATGATTTTTGCTAATAAACGAATAGAAGACAAAATACCACTAAGTTCCCCTTTTGCATTTGGGTACTCCGCTTGGCGTTCAACAATAAATTCACTCAATGTTTTCATTTTTATTCCTTTTTTTATCATTGTTAAGTAACAGACACCTTGATTATACGCTATTTCATAATTTTGATTGAGATCAAAATATGAATAATGAGATCTGCATCACACTTTATTTTCAACACAAAACCTTGACAAAACCTATAAATATCCTTTAAAAGAGAGGTGTAACAAAAAAATAACAAACAACACAACATCATAATAAAGGGTATCCTATGAATATAACCCCGATCAGCGAGTCGGCGGTGGTTTGCTCTTTACCACCACCAGCTTCACTTCAACAACAACGCCAACTCTGGGCGTTTGCCAACCAACTACAGTCTGAGCAAGATATTGTAGAAGTTGTCGTGGGAATGAATAATCTCACGGTCTTCATGGATTTTTATGTGGATTTTGCACCGCTTATTCAACGTTTGGAACAATATTGGGCAGAATTGAAAGTCTCTACGTTTCAAGGTCGTCATATCGAAATCCCGGTGATTTATGGCGGTGAACGAGGCCAAGATTTATCTGAGGTCGCCAAATTACATAACACGACGCCCGAAAAGATCGTTCAAATGCACAGTGATCCTATCTATACCGTATATATGATTGGTTTCCAACCTGGTTTTCCTTATTTGGGCGGTTTGCCCGAATGCTTACACACGCCTCGTCGTGCCACACCAAGAACAGTTGTTCCTGCAGGTTCTGTGGGTATTGGTGGAGCTCAAACCGGTATTTATCCCTTTTCCTCTCCAGGTGGATGGCAATTAATCGGCCATACCAAACAAGCGCTTTTTGACAAAAATCAAGCACAACCCACTTTATTACAAGCTGGTGATACAGTGAAGTTTGTGGTGGAGGGCATTGAATTATGATTCATGTTATTGATGTGCAATCCCGCGCCACAATGCAGGATTTAGGTCGTTTTGGTTTACGTCGATTTGGCATTAGTCACTCTGGAGCAATGGATAAATTGGCGTTACGTGCAGGCAATATTCTACTGGGAAATCCAGAGGGAGCTCCAGCAATCGAAGTGCCTTTAGGTGGTCTTACATTACAATTTCAGCAAGATATGAATTTTTGTGTGACGGGGGCATTTTATGAAATGACCTTAGATGACAAACCGATTTTTGCCTATTGGCGTTATCAGGCGAGAGCGGGGCAAGTTCTGAAAATGGTACGTGCAAAAATTGGTATGTATGGCTATTTATGTGTTCAAGGTGGTTTTATCTTGCCCCAAGAATTGAATTCTTGTAGTACGGATCTTCGTGCTCAAATAGGCGGTGTAGAAGGGCGTTGTTTACAAGTTGGAGATCAATTACAAACGGTAAATGCTCCTATTTTACGTAGTGAAATTGGGATTGCACCTATTCCACTTAAGCATACGATTCATGCGTTACCGTCCTCTGAATATCAAGCGTTTAAACGAAAATCTCAATATTATTGGTGGCGAAGTAAATGGACGTTGCAAAGTAGCAGTGATCGCATGGGCTATCGTTTTCAAGGGCAAAAATTAGAATTAAAGCAACCGCTGGAAATGCTGTCTCACGCGATTCAATTTGGTAGCGTACAAGTTCCACCAAGTGGTCAACCAATTATTTTGATGGCTGATGCACAAACTACGGGCGGTTATCCCAAAATTGCCAATGTGATCGATGCGGATCTTGGTGCGTTGGCACAGGTACGTTTAGGCTCAACCATTCAATTCGAGGCAGTTAGTTTAGAACAGGCCGCAAAATTACGTCGTAAAAATGAGATATACCTCGATCAAATTAGGAGAATTGTCGATGAAAAAAATTGATTTAAATGCCGATATTGCTGAAGGTTTTCCTTTTGATGAGGCATTATTGAAATTACTTTCTTCTGCCAATATTGCTTGTGGTTTACATGCTGGTGGAGCAAAAGAAATGCAAAGTGCGGTTAGATTTGCGAAAGAAAATCAGGTACGCATTGGGGCTCATCCAGGCTTTCCAGATCGAGACAATTTTGGGCGTATTCAAATGGATTTACCTGAACAGGAATTAATTGCGCATTTGCGGTATCAGCTTGGTGCATTAAAAGCAATTTGTGATGGGGAAGGGGCGGAAATTAGTTATGTTAAGCCGCACGGTGCTTTATATAACCAAGCGGCAAAAGATGAAAAGCTTTCTCGCCTAATTGCTCAAACCGTTTATCAATTTGATCCAAATTTAAAATTAATGGGATTAGCGGGCAGCTTAATGTTACGTATAGCAGAGGAAGAAGGCTTGCAAACCATTTCAGAAGTGTTTGCAGATCGCCATTATATGCCTGATGGAAATTTAGTACCTCGTTCGCAACCGAATGCAATGGTGGAGTCTGATGAGGAAGCCATTCAACAAGTGTTACAAATGGTAACAGAAGGTCAAGTCAAGGCCATTGATGGAAGCCTTGTGCCAGTAAAAGCAGAAAGTATCTGTTTACATGGCGATAATCAACATTCTCTACAATTTGCGGCACGTATTGTGGAAGAATTAGAGAAAAATCATATAACAATAACGGCATAAGCCGAGTAAACATAACACACAACATCAACTTAATAAGGGAGGTGCTTTATGGCATCAATCACTCACCGCCGAAATGCTGTGCTGGGGGCGGCATTTTTAATGGCAACTTCAGCAATAGGTCCGGGCTTTTTAACTCAAACTGCAACTTTTACAAACACCTTATTAGCCAGTTTTGGCTTTGTGATTTTATTATCGATTTTGTTAGATATTGGTGCTCAGCTTAATATTTGGCGAATTGTGGTGGTATCAGGAAAGCGAGCGCAAGATGTTTCTAATGCGGTTTTTCCTGGCGCAGGATATTTCCTTGCGGCACTTATTGTGATGGGCGGACTTGCTTTTAACATTGGTAATGTGGGAGGAGCAGGACTTGGTTTAAACTCAATGTTCGGTATTGCACCAGAAACGGGAGCGATCATTAGCGGTATTATTGCCATTTTAATTTTCTTGCGTAAAGAAGCAGGATTATTAATGGATCGCTTTGCGCAATTAATGGGTTTTATCATGATTGCACTCACGTTTTATGTCATGTTTAAAACGGAACCACCTGTTGTTGAGGCGGCATATCGCACCTTCATTCCAGAGCAAATTGATCCGATTGCCATTGTGACATTAGTTGGGGGAACCGTAGGGGGATATATTACCTTTGCCGGAGCTCATCGTTTATTAGATGCAGGCATTCAAGGTGAAAAAGCGATGGCGGAAGTGAGTCGTAGTTCTGTTTCGGCTATTTTGATCGCCTCAACTATGCGAATTGTATTATTTCTCGCGGTACTGGGCATTGTGGTAAAAGGCGTTCCTCTTAATCCTAAAAACCCCGCTGAAACACCTTTTGAATATGTAGCTGGCAATTTCGGTCAAGTGTTATTTGGCGTCGTGATTTGGGCGGCTTCTATTACATCTGTTATCGGTGCGGCTTATACTTCAGTTTCTTTCCTCACAAGCCTTTGTCCAACCATTGAACGTAACCGTAATCGTTGGATTATCGCCTTTATCGTGATTTCTACGGTTGTTTTGGTGACAGTTGGAAAACCTGCAGCGGTATTAGTCTTTGTGGGAACATTGAATGGTTTAATTCTCCCAATTGCACTCGCATTAATTCTGTTAGCGGCTTACCGAAGTGATATTGTTGGAAGCTATAAACATCCAATTTGTTTAGCTTTTGCTGGCTGGGTTGTAGTGATTATTATGGCAATATTAAGTGGAAAAACCATAATTTCTTATGTATCTAGTTTTGTAAGTTAGTTTTTATTTCAAACTAAAGTGCGGTTAGAATTTACTGAGAGTTTTCAGTGTAATATTCAAAAATCAACCGCACTTTTTTTATCCCTAAATCTGTGTAGAATTAAAAGTATTCAATAACAATAAAGGAATACTGTTATGAAACTTACTCATTTTCCTTTCAAATCAAATTTACTTGCTGGCAGTATTGCTTTGCTTGCTGCTTGCAATTCAATTACTTATCATCCCACTAAAACGATTGAGCAAATAGATCCACAAAAGGGATATCGCTTGGAAAATGCGATGCAGCAGGCATTACAAAAAGAAAATTTGGTGATTATGACTTTTTCAGGTGGTGGCTCTCGTGCGGCATCTTTAGGTTATGGCGTGTTAGAGCAGTTCCAAAATGTCTCGGTGCGTCCAACAGAGAAAGGTAGCACCTTATTGCAAAATATTGATATTGTGTATGGGGTGTCTGGCGGCTCAGTATTAGCAGCCTATTTTGCTTTGGAGGGACAGGACATTATCCCTAAATTTAATAATTCTTTTTTGAAAAAGAATTTCCAGAAAAAAGTCATCAATGAAGTATTTTCAGTGAGTAATGTGCCTCGGCTTACTTCTCCACAGTTTGGTCGTAGCGATTTGTTGCAGGAACAGCTCAATCTTGCTTTATATCGTGGGAAAAAATTTGCAGATCTTGAACAACGTAAAGGACCTTTTGCTGTAATTAATGCCACCGACATGGTCGCTGGACAGGAGGTCTCTTTCACTCAAGATTTCTTTGATTGGCTTTGTGTAGATTTAAATGATGTTGAAATTGCAAGAGCTGTGGCAGCATCCAGTGCTGTTCCATTAATTTTTTCACCCATTACACAAAATAATCATGGTGGTGTTTGCCAAGCCGAGAGTAAAAAAGAATTATTGACACAAATGAAAGTAGGGAATCGTTTGTGGCTAAACAATTTTGAAACCATGAAAAAACGTACGGCTTCTTATCAAAATAATGAGGAAAAACCTTATTTACATTTGGTTGACGGTGGTTTAACGGATAATTTGGGCTTGGCAAGCTTGTTAGATATGTCGAATTTACTCACTGTCAAAAAATTGTATACAGAGCTGAAAAATTACAATTTACGCAATATTGTCGTGGTAAACGTCAATGCGCAAAATGAGCTCTCGAACCATATTGATAAGTCTGCTGATGTGCCAGGAATCAAAGAAGTGGTGAACACGGTGATAAATGTACCGATTGATAAAACAACGGAATCTACCGTGAAATATTCACAAAAATTTGCTGACCAATGGAATGCTTACGCTAAACATAAAAAAGGTGAAAAAATTAAAGCTTATTTTGTGAATTTAAGTTTGAAAGATTTGCCTGAGGGGCAATTAAAAAATGATGTGCTTAATATCGGAACATCTTTTTATTTACCCCAATCAGATGTGGACAAATTGCGTGAAGCTGCCAAGATTTTATTGGAACAATCGAAAGAATATCATAAGGCACTGAAAGCATTACAATAGCCTAATGATTAAAGTGCGGTTAAAATTTTCGGGAATATTAACCGCACTTTCCTTTTTTTAATTCTTTACATCAATTCTATTCATATAAAATCACAATAAAATTCACATCCATCTAGACGTCTAAATCTTTAATGAAGACGTTAATTTTGTTACACTCAGTCTATCTTAAAATTAATTAAATATAGGAAAGCAAAATGAGTAAACTTTTTCCCAATACCACTATTCGTACTTCTGCGCCATATCGTTTTGATATTGTAGGCAGCTTTTTACGTCCGGACGCTTTAAAACAGGCTCGTCATCAATGTAGTTGTGGCGATATTTCTTGTGCTGATTTAACACAAGTTGAAGATGCAGAAATTGCAAAATTGGTAGAGCATCAAAAAAATGTTGGATTACATGCGGTGACCGATGGTGAATTTCGTCGTACTTTTTGGCATTTAGATTTCTTAGCCGCATTAGATGGCGTGAAAGAAGTAGATGCTGAAAAATTCTCAGTGCAATTTAAACACGATAATGTACGTCCAAAAACGTTAAAAATTGTGGATAAAATCGGTTTTTCAGAGAGCCATCCATTTGTTGAACATTATCGCTCATTGCAAAAAATGGCAGGGGAGACTGAAGTTAAATTAACCATTCCTTCGCCGTCAATGCTTCATTTAATTTGTACAGTACGTGCTACAGATTATCAGCCGATTGAACGTTATAAAGATAACAATCAGTTATTATTAGATGATATTGCGGATGCTTATATTGATGCGATGAATATCTTCTATAAATTAGGCTGCCGTAACTTGCAGTTGGATGATACAAGTTGGGGCGAGTTCTGTGCAGAAGATAAACGTAAAACCTATACTGAACGCGGTTTAGATTTAGATCAAATTGCCAAAGATTATGTGTATATGTTAAATAAAATCGTGGCAGCAAAACCTGCTGATTTAGCAATTACAATGCATATTTGCCGTGGTAACTTCCGTTCAACTTGGTTCTCAGCGGGTGGTTATGAACCTATCGCAGAAACTTTATTTGGTCATTGTAATGTAGATGGTTTCTTCTTAGAGTACGACAGTGATCGTGCGGGAGATTTTAAACCTTTACGCTTTATTAAAAATCAACAAGTGGTGTTAGGATTAATCACCTCTAAATCGGGCGAATTAGAAAACCGTGATGAAATTATTGCTCGTATTAAAGAAGCGGCACAATATGTGGATATCAATCAACTTTGCTTAAGTCCACAATGTGGTTTTGCTTCAACAGAAGAAGGCAACATTCTGACTGAAGAACAACAATGGAAGAAACTTGAATTTATCCGCGATATCGTAGAAGAAGTTTGGGGTAAATAATTTCAAATTGGAATGTAAAAGAGATAATCGTGAAGGCGGTTATCTCTTTTTTTATGAAAGTGCGGTTAAAAATGACCGCACTTTTAGACAATAAAAAAGGAAGTCCGTAGACTTCCTTTTATGTTATTTCAACTTAATTATTTTTGACGCATCGCAGGGAATAGGATCACATCACGGATAGATGGTGCGTTAGCATAAAGCATTGCTAAGCGGTCGATACCTAAACCTTCACCAGCTGTTGGTGGTAAACCGTGTTCAAGTGCAACAACGAAGTCATCATCTTTAAACATCGCTTCATCGTCACCTGCTTCTTTTGCTGCAACTTGCGCATCAAAACGTTCATTTTGGTCTTCGGCATCGTTTAATTCTGAGAAGCCGTTACCAATTTCACGACCACCGATGAACAATTCAAAACGGTCTGTTACTTCTGGATTTTCATCGTTACGACGTGCAAGAGGTGAAATTTCTGCTGGATGCGCCATTAAGAAGGTTGGTTGAATTAAGTGATGTTCAGCCACTTCTTCAAAGATCGCATTTACGATAGAGCCGAGACCCCAAGATTTTTGTACTTCAATGCCTAAGCGTTCAGCGGTTGCTTTTGCACGATCGAAGTCATAAAGATCTTCTTTTACGATACCTTTATCTGCACCGTATTTGATAGTTGCATCATGTAATGTAATACGTTCAAATGGTTTGCCGAAGTCAAATTCTAAATCACCGTATTTCACAATGGTGGTACCAAGAATATCAATTGCTAATTTACGCAATAATTCTTCGGTATTATCCATTAAATCGTGATAATCAGCATAAGCTTGGTAGTATTCAAGCATGGTGAATTCTGGATTGTGACGGACAGAAACCCCTTCATTACGGAAGTTACGGTTTAATTCGAATACACGCTCAAAACCACCAACTACTAAACGTTTTAAGTAAAGTTCAGGTGCAATACGAAGATACATATCAACGTCTAATGCATTGTGGTGAGTGATAAATGGACGAGCAGATGCACCGCCTGGAATCACTTGTAGCATTGGAGTTTCAACTTCCATGAAGCCTTTAGAAATAAAGAACTCACGAATACCTGCCACCACTTTTGAACGAATCACAAAAGTACGACGAGATTCTTCATTAGAAATTAAATCTAAGTAACGTTGGCGATAACGGGCTTCCATGTCTGTTAAACCATGGAATTTGTTTGGTAACGGACGAAGCGCTTTGGTTAAAAGTTGAACTTCAGTGGTTTTGATGGTTAATTCATTGGTTTTGGTTTTGAAAAGTGTACCTTTCACCCCAATGATATCGCCTAAATCCCAGTTACCTACATCTTCAGCATAAACGCCTTCAGGAAGGTTATCACGAGCAACATATAATTGGATTTTGCCACTCATATCTTGCAAGGTAATAAAGGTAGCTTTACCCATTGCACGACGGGTCATAATACGACCAGCAACGGCAACTTCAATGGCTTTTTCTTTTAATACTTCACCATCTTCGGCTTCGTACTTATCATGTAAATCTTGAGCAAGGGCGTCACGACGGAATTGATTCGGGAACGCATTACCTTTTTTACGTAATGCGGCTAATTTTTCACGGCGAACGAGCATTTCGCCATTGAGATCTAATTCTTTCACTTCTTGTTCTGACATATCCTTTACCTCGCTAGTTTGTAATTAGAATGTGATTTATTGAAAATAAACAGGTTTCTTCTATTCTACCCATAGCATGGTTTTTTGTTAAGCCTTTTTTAATGAAGTCATCTGTTTTATGAGGAAAGTCTTAGTGATAAATGTAGGAAAGCGAAATTATGCTATTTTTTTAATCAAAACGTTTATCAGCATGTATTGAGATTCATGCAAACAAAAAGAGCGGTCAACTTTTCAAAGGTTTTAAACGCTGAAAATATTGACCGCTCTTAGCGTAGAATGATTAATTAAAGATCGAAATCACCGAAATCATTGGTATCGACTTTAGAGTCAATTTGACCAACAAGGTAAGAACTCACTTCTACTTCTTGTGGTGCCACTTGTACGTTGTCAGAAACAAGCCATGCATTAATCCATGGAATTGGGTTTGAACGTGCACCAAATGGTAATGGAAGACCAACGGCTTGCATACGGATATTAGTGATATATTCCACGTATTGCACCAAAATGTCTTTGTTCAATCCAATCATTGAACCGTCTTTGAACAAATAATCAGCCCATTCTTTTTCTTGTTCCGCTGCCGCTAAGAATAAATCATAGGCTTCTTGTTTACATTCTTCCGCAATTTCTGCCATTTCAGGATCGTCTTGACCTGCAGCCATAATGTTTAAAATGTGCTGTGTACCGGTTAAGTGTAGGGCTTCATCACGTGCGATAAATTTAATGATTTTCGCATTACCTTCCATTAATTGACGTTCTGCAAAGGCAAAGGAACAAGCAAAGGATACGTAGAAACGAATCGCTTCAAGTGCGTTCACACTCATCAAGCAAAGGTAAAGTTGTTTTTTCAGATTACGTAATGTCACCACACATTCTTTACCATCTACAGTATAAGTACCTTCACCATACAAGCTGTAAAGTTGGCTATCACGAATTAAATCATCGTAGTAAGAAGAAATGTCACGCGCACGTTTGATGATTTCTTCGTTCGTCACGATGTCATCAAACACGATAGATGGGTCGTTCACAATGTTACGAATAATGTGTGTGTAAGAACGAGAGTGGATGGTTTCTGAGAAGGTCCAAGTCTCGATCCAAGTTTCTAATTCAGGAATAGACACTAACGGTAATAATGCGACGTTAGGGCTACGGCCTTGAATAGAATCTAATAAGGTTTGATATTTTAAGTTACTGATGAAAATGTGTTTTTCATGTTCAGGTAACGCGGCATAGTCGATACGATCCTGAGACACATCCACTTCTTCCGGACGCCAGAAGAAGGAAAGTTGTTTTTCAATGAGCTTTTCAAACGTCTCATATTTTTGTTGATCGTAACGTGCAACGTTAACGTTTTGACCAAAGAACATAGGCTCTTTTAATTGGTCGTTTTTGGTTTGTGAGAAAGTAGTATATGCCATGTTATATCCTTACTTATAGCGGGCTTTTACCCACTTAATGATTGATTGCCTAAAAATATCAAAAGGCGGACTTGTAAACAAGCCCACCTAAATTATTAAATCTTACAAGCGCCACCCGCACAGCCATCATCTAAATCTTCTTGGCTGTCCTCAGCACCATCACGGGTGTTTTGATAGTAAAGGGTTTTTAAACCGTATTTGTAAGCGGTTAAAAGATCTTTTAACAACACTTTCATTGGCACTTTACCGTCTTCAAAACGTTTTGGATCGTAGTTGGTATTTGCAGAGATCGCTTGGTCTACGAATTTTTGCATAATGCCCACTAAGTGTAAGTAACCGTCATTGCTTGGAATGTCCCAAAGCAACTCGTAGTTATCACTTAGGTTTTCATAATCCGGTACAACTTGTCTTAAGATGCCATCTTTTGACGCTTTAATACTTATATGACCACGTGGCGGTTCGATACCATTTGTTGCGTTAGAAATCTGTGAAGAGGTTTCTGACGGCATTAATGCAGTTAAGGTTGAGTTACGTAAACCAAACTCTTTGATTTCGTGACGTAACGTTTCCCAATCATAATGTAATGGTTCTTGCGTTAAGCTATCGATATCTTTCTTATACGTATCGATTGGTAAAATACCTTTCGCGTAATTGGTTTCATTGAAGTATTCGCATGCACCTAATTCTTTCGCTAAGTTCATGGAGGCTTTCAATAGATAGTATTGAATCGCTTCAAATGTACGGTGAGTTAAATCGTTCGCTGAACCATCAGAATAACGCACACCATTTTTCGCTAAATAATACGCATAGTTAATTACACCAATACCAAGTGAACGACGACCTAATGAAGAGCGTTTTGCCGCTGGAACAGGGTAGTCTTGGTAATCTAGTAATGCATCTAATGCACGTACTGCAAGATCCGCTAAGTTATCTAACTCGTCTAAATCATCTAATTGACCCAAGTTGAACGCTGAAAGTGTACAAAGGGCAATTTCACCATTTTCATCATGGAAATGTTGTAATGGTTTAGTTGGTAATGCAATTTCTAAACATAAGTTAGATTGACGCACTGGGGCAACAAGCGGATCAAATGGTGAATGGGTATTACAGTGATCCACGTTTTGGATATAAATACGACCGGTTGATGCACGTTCTTGCATTAATAAAGAGAATAACTCAACGGCTTTTACAGCACGTTTGCGGATATTTGGATCCTGTTCGTATTTCACGTAAAGTTCTTCAAATTTATCTTGATCAGCAAAGAAAGCTTCATAAAGTCCAGGTACATCTGAAGGGCTAAATAAAGTAATGTCTGCGCCTTTAATTAAGCGTTGATACATTAATTTGTTTAACTGCACGCCGTAGTCCATGTGACGAACACGGTTATCTTCCACACCACGGTTATTTTTCAATACTAATAAGCTTTCAACTTCTAAGTGCCAAATCGGGTAGTAAACTGTCGCCGCACCACCACGTACGCCACCTTGTGAACAAGATTTAACGGCACTTTGGAAGTGTTTATAGAATGGAATACAGCCAGTGTGGAATGCTTCACCACCACGAATAGGGCTACCTAACGCACGAATTGCACCTGCATTTACTCCGATACCAGCTCGTTGTGAAACGTATTTCACGATTGCTGCAGAGGTAGCATTGATAGAGTCTAAGCTGTCACCACATTCAATCAATACGCAAGAGCTGAATTGACGAGTAGGCGTACGAACCCCCGCCATAATTGGCGTAGGTAAGGAAATTTTAAAGGTTGAGGTCGCATCATAGAAACGACGAATATAATCCAAACGGGTTTCTTGTGGATATTTTGAGAACAAGCTCGCTGCAACTAATAAATAAAGGAATTGTGCAGATTCATAAATCTCACCGGTTACACGGTTTTGAACTAAATATTTTCCTTCTAATTGTTTTACTGCGGCATAAGAAAAGGTCATATCACGCCAGTGATCAATAAACCCATCCATTTCATCCCATTCTTCACGAGTATAGTCGGCTAAAAGTGCAGGATCGTATTTGCCCATGCGCACTAATTTTTTCACATGATCGTATAAACGAGGCGGATCAAAATGGCCATACGCTTTTTTGCGTAAATGGAAAACCGCAAGACGTGCAGCAAGATATTGATAATCCGGGGTATCTTTACTGATTAGGTCTGCCGCTGCTTTAATAATCGTTTCGTGAATATCAGAGGTACGAATGCCTTCATAAAATTGAATATGAGAACGCAATTCAACTTGAGAAACAGACACGTTTTCCAAGCCTTCAGCCGCCCAAGTAATCACTCGGTGAATTTTGTCTAAATTGATTTGTTCAAGCGTACCATCGCGCTTTGTAACCATTAATCCTTTGTTCATGGGAGATAAAACCTGCTAGAGAGATGACTTTAAAAAAACACAAGATATAGTGTTATGAAAAATAACGATGCACAAGATAGAGTGTTTTAAAATTGAATTCAAGCAGTAAATTTTTTACTTACATTATTGACAAAAGATAAGTCATTTAAAACAAATAACTTTTTTTCGAAGTGATGTTTTTTTAAGCAGGATCTTTTTTGTAAATCTTTGTAAAGAAAAAAGTGCGGTCAAAAACGAGATGATTTTTGACCGCACTTTAAAGTTTAAAAATTTAATTAATTCAAGTATTTAAATACTTTGACGACTTTTTGAACACCGGTAACTTTACTTGCAATTTCTGCCGCTGAGTCACCTTGTGATTGAGTGACGTTTCCGAGTAAGAATACTTCACCATTTTCGGTGATCACTTTCACATCTGTGGCTTTTACATTATCGCCAACGAAGAGTTTTGATTTAATTTGTGTGGTAATCCAACTGTCTTTGGTAATTTGACCAAAGTTAATTTTATTGCCCACACGTAATTCATTATAGACATCATTCACACCGTCCACGCCTTTTGCAAGACTGGTTGCGGTTTCTTTCACGCCTTCACTCGGCACTTGACCAATCAATAATACACGTCCGCTATAAGAAACGGCATGTACACGACCTTCCGATTTAATTTGTGCATCTTTATCTAATGCATTTTCAACTTTTACTTCTAAAGTTTCATCATCGACTTGCGTCCCCATTGTACGAGGATCCGTTGCGACTTTAGCACCTGCTGCTGCACCGCCAAGTACAGCCGCCACACAGCCTTGTAACATAATAGATGCACCAAGTACGAAGGCGAGTTTTTTTAATGGGGTTAATTTCATCATTAATCTCCTTTTTATAAATGAGTGAGTTAATTAATTAGTCAATTAATTTTAGAAATAGTTTGGTTGGAAAAGCCTTTAATGTCAAGCTCTTGGAAAAAGTGTGCTATCAACAAGCTCACACAGTGCATTTATGACGAATAAATGATTTTCCAAAATACGCGCTTCTTTCGTTGCTGGAATAGAGATTTCTAAATCTGCTTCAGCTAACACACCTTGAATCGCATCATTATTTGCACCGGTTAAGGCAATGACCTGAATTTCTTTGTTGACGGCATTAGCAATCGTATTCAGTACCGCTTTTTCTGTTCCAAGCGGTGCAAAGGCGATCAATAAGTCACCAGGCTTCGCAATAGCGTTGAATTGATGTTGATACAGTTGATCGATAGGTTGATCAAAAACCAGCGAAGAACCGACCGCACTTTCAAGGCTAAGGTGTACGGATGGCAGGCTAGGACGCTCAAAATCGTAACGATTAAGCAAATTTGACACTAAGAACTGCGCATTCGCGTAAGAGCGAGCGACGCCACAGGCAATCACTTTATGACCACTTAACAAACATTGCATCACCATTTGTGTGGCGGTGGCAATGTTTTCTGATAATAGGCTAGAAGCAGAGATTTGAATCTGAATACTTTCGCTATAAATATCTTTAACTTTTTGTAACATAATCGGAAAAGGTTAATCGAGAAAATTAGGAATCCATTGAATATCTTGGGGCGTTTTGCCAAAGGCGATGAGATCAAAACGACAATCCGAATCTTCGAGGCTTAGGTTGCGTTTGGCAAGCCACAAATTTGCGGCATTTAGCCATTTTTGTTGTTTTTGCCAATCTACGCTTTCTATTGCTGAGCCAAAGGCATTATTAGAACGCTGGCGAACTTCAACAAAAACGATGGTTCCTTTGTCACTCATAATAAGATCAAGTTCACCACATTTGAAATTTTGATTAGCCGCAATAAATTTTAAGCCTTTTGATTCTAAAAAAAGGCGAGCTTGATGCTCAAAGCTCGCCCCTTGTTGACGTTTTAAAGAAAACATTAGTTTGCTACTGGTAAAATTGCACCATCTTGATATTGATACCAAGTCATATCTCGTTCAACATTACAATTTGTACCCGCACTTAAAATACCAGTTAAACCACTTAAGCGATATCCTGGTACTTGGCGTAATTCATTAAATTGATTGATGAGTAACCAAGCATCCGCCCCCATTGCATATAAACGCATTAATTGATATTCACCGCCAGTTGTTTTAGCGAGTTTTTGATATTGTGGTGAATTGGTTTCTTTAAAAAATGGAATATCACTAAATTGAACACCATTCATTTAATTTTGATATTCCATAGTTCACTAAAAATCCACCAACCACTAGCCATAAATAAATCAGTATCCCTAAAATCAGAGGTTTTAATCCAGCTTTCTTGATTGCGCTTGCTTGCGTAGTTAAGCCAAGGGCAGCCATCGCTGAAATTAATAAGAAAGAATCAATTTCAACTAATAATTTCACGAGTTCTTTTGGTAATAAATCAAAAGAATTAAAAATCGCAACGCCAATAAAAAGTACAGCAAACCAAGGAATTGTAATTTTGTGTGACGTATTTTCTGATACTCCATTACTACGTGTTAATAACCAAGAAAGCATTAATAAAAATGGTGCAAGCATCATCACTCGGATCATTTTGGAAATGACGGCAGTATTCGCCACGATAGGATCAATATTTTCCCCAATCGCATAAACTTGAGCCACTTCGTGTACACTAGAACCAACATAAATACCAAATTGATGGGCGTTAATTAAATGTTGTGACCACGTGTAGAACAAGGGGTAAGTAAAAATAGCAAGAGTTCCGAAAATGACCACTACGGCAATTGCCACTGAAACTTTATGGGATTCTGCTTTGGTAACAGGCTCTGCCGCCATCACTGCTGCTGCACCGCAAATGCTGCAACCTGCCCCAGTGAGATAAACCAATTGTTTATCCATTTTTAGATAACGAATGCCTAAAAGTGCGGTAAAAAAGAAGGTTGAAATTAGCATGATTGCATCAGTGACGACAGCATTTAATCCGACATCAGCAATATCGCCAAAAGTGAGGCGAAAACCATACAGCACAATGCCAGTGCGAAGAAGCGTGCCTTTCGCAAATAACACGCCTTTTTCCACTTGTGTTGAAAATTGCGGATAAATGGTATTGCCGATTGCCATTCCCAGCAAAATGGCAATAATTAAAGCACTGATATGATAATGATGGGAAAAATCAGTGTTTCCTAAATAGTTAGCAAGTATAGCGATAATCGCGATAAATATAAGTCCGAAATAAAAGGGACGGGCGTTCATTTTTTCTCTCCTTAGTGAGTGTTTTTGTCTTTTACCCAAGCAGTTTCATCTAAAATTTTGCCAAAATAACTTTCCACTAAACGACCAGTTACATCTGTTTGAGGAGCGGTAAATAGCGTTTTAGGCGTACCGCTCTTTATCATTTTCCCTTTATCCATCACGATGACTGTGTCTGCAATATGTTTAATCACGCCGAGGTCTTGGCCTACATAAATGTAAGAGATGTCTAAACGTTGCTGCAGATCAAGGGTTAAATTTAGTAATTGAATGCGCACCGAGGCATCCAAATTACCAAGTGCATCATCTATAATAATTATTTCAGGTTCTAAAATCAGCGCGCGTGCCAAAGCGACACGCTGTTTTTGGCTGATAGAAAGATTTTTGAGATTAAATTACTACTAGTTTGAAATTGATTTATTTTGCTGTCAAGCACTTGGGAACAAGGTATGGTCAACTAATTCACAAAGGGCATTGATAACAAAAAGATGGTTTTCTAGGACTCGACTTTCTTTGGTTGCCGGAATCGATATTTCTAAATCACTATCAGCTAAAATTCCTTGAATGGCGTCGTTATTAGAGCCAGTGAGTGCAATGACATTAACTTCTTTATTTACTGCATGAGAAATAGTGTTTAGCACAATTTTCTCTGTTCCCAAAGGTGCAAAAGCGATAAGTAAGTCACCTGGTTTGGCAACAGCATTAAATTGGTGACAATACAATTCTTCAGGCGAGTGTTCAAAAACAAGAGAAGAACCCACCGCACTTTCTAAACTCAAGAGCACAGAGGGAAAACTCGGTCTTGCTAAATCATATCGATTAAGCAAGTTAGATACGAGAAACTGCGCATTGGAATAAGATCGAGAGACGCCACAAGCGATCACTTTATTGCCGCCTAGCAAACATTGCATCACCATTTGGGTAGCGTTAGCAATATTTTCCGACAGCATGCTAGACGCAGCAATTTGAATTTGAATACTTTCGCTATAAATATCTTTTACTTTTTGTAACATTATAAAAAGCCATTAATCGAGAAAATTAGGAATCCATTGAATATCTTGTGGCGTTTTGCCAAAGGCGATTAAATCAAAACGACAATCGGCGTCTTCTAAACTCATGTCTTGTTTCATCAGCCATAAATTTGCGGCATTTAGCCATTTTTGTTGCTTTTGCCAATCTACACTTTCAACAGCAGATCCAAATGCTGAGTTGGAGCGTTGGCGTACTTCAACAAACACAATGGTTTGCCCGTCTTGCATAACGAGATCTAATTCACCGCATTTGAAATGTTGATTTGCTGCGATGAATTTGAGACCTTTAGACTCTAAGAAAAGGCGGGCTTGATGTTCAAAGCCCGCCCCTTGTTGACGTTTTAATGAAAACATGGATTAGTTCGCAACCGCTACCACGTTACCATCTTGTACTTGATACCATGTCATATCACGATCTACATCACAGTTTGAATCCGCGCTAAGTTGACCGGTTAAACCACTTAAGGTGTAACCTGGCACTTGGCGTAATTCATTAAAGTGATTGATGAGTAACCATGCATCAGAACCCATTGCATATAAACGCATTAATTGGAATTCACCACCGGTTGAGCCGGCCACTTTTTGATATTGTGAAGAATCGCTTTGTTTAAAGAATGGTATATCACTAAATTGGACGCCATTCATTTTCGCATAGTATTCTGGTGTATTACTTGCCGCGTTAGAACGAGAGCTTGCATAGATACGGACATTCGGATTGCTGGTATCTAAATAACCTTTAATTTCAGCCAATTCATCTGGTGAAGAGATGACATAAAGTGCACTTGTATCTTGCGGCGCACCTTGGAAGAAGTAGGTAATGTCAGCCGGTAAGTTATAGTAGCGAATATTCGCATCTGTACCCGCTAAACGTTGCCAACGCACGTTGAAAGCATTACCAACACGTTGTCCTAAATCATTTTGCGGCATGGCAACAATTGGATTGCGAATACCATCTTTCCACATTTTGTTCGCTGCAGACTCTGCTTCATCTTCTGGAGATAAACCGTAATAACAGACTTGGTTAATTGCTTGAGTATTTGCTGTTGCATTTAATGTGAGTACATCCATGCCTTGTACTGCGCTTGGATTCGCAATGATGGCATCGACATTTTGTTTAAGCAATGGACCCACTAACGCTTTAATACCCGATGCTTTTGCCTGTGCAATAATGTCATTAATCGGTGTAGTTGATGAGTCAAACACTTGTACCGGAATGGTTGAGTCACCTTTTGCATCATTGAAACCTGATTGAATCGTTGTACCTAAAATTTGGCCATCGCCGCTTAAAGGTAAGACTAAACCAATTTGAGCTAAATTCGTTTGTTGGAAGTTCAACAAGCTTTCTAGCTCTTTAGGGAAAAAGGTTGCCGCAACGTGATTTGGATAAGCTGATTTCCAGCTTTGTAACGCTTGGCTTAGTTGTACTGGCTGACGGATGTTGTCATTATAAGCTTTAATTAAGGTGAGCCAACCGCCTAATGCCACGCTACCTTCATCTGAGGCATTATTGATAACAGCGGCATTCGCAGAACGGAGTAACGACCAAGTTTTATCAACATTATCTTTACGACGTTGCATGTCTGTTAAATTTTCATCCATTTTGATGCGAGCTTTCACCGCTTCAATCACGTCTTTACGATTTTCTGCTGTTTGAGCAAAGGTTTCGTAATAACGAGATTTTTGTGATGGACTTAATTTAGTCAGATCGAGTGCACGTAATTTACCTTCAGCCACATCATTATTGCCTTTTGCTGCGGCGATGCGCGCTTCAATTAACGTGCGATCCAATTGTTGTGCTTCGTTTAAGTCAACTAACTCCGTTAATAGCTCTTCCGCTTGGGGTACTTTATTTTCAGAAATTAATACACGAGCTGCTAAGAGTTTGTATGTTTGTTGATCTTCTTTATCCTGTGTTTGCCCTAATTTGTTCATATAAAATTCAGAACTTGCATTGGCATCACGTTGTAATGTTTGGGTAAAGCTGCTACCAAATAAGTTAGAACAACCTGCTAACGCAACAGACAATAAAATCGGCATTAAACGTTTTTTAAAACGACCGCCTTGTAATAGAATAGACATATTCGCTCCATAATGAATAAATCAATAATGGGCGATCTTACTTATCTCACAATGTAAAAGCAAACAAAAATGAATGATTTAACCGGAATTTTATATATTGTCGCCACGCCAATCGGGAATTTACAAGATATTACACAACGTGCTTTAGACACCTTTTCACAAGTGGATTTAATTGCTGCGGAAGACACGCGCCACAGTGGTTTATTGCTCAGTCATTATGGTATCAAAAAGCCTTTTTTCGCCTTGCATGATCACAATGAACAAGAAAAAGCACATGTGTTGGTAGAAAAGCTAAAACAAGGCACCAATATTGCATTAATTTCTGATGCGGGAACCCCCTTAATTAGCGATCCGGGTTTTCATTTAGTGCGTCAATGTCGTGAGGCAGGCATTAAAGTGGTGCCGTTACCCGGCGCTTGTGCAGCAATTACGGCATTATGTGCATCGGGTATTGCATCTGACCGTTTTTGCTTTGAAGGTTTTTTACCTGCGAAAACCAAGGCACGTAAAGATAAGTTAGAAAACGTCGCAGAAGAAGACCGCACTTTAATCTTCTATGAATCAACTCACCGCATTTTAGATACCCTTGCCGATATGCAAGATGTATTAGGTGGCGAACGCTATGTTGTACTTGCCCGTGAAATTACGAAAACGTGGGAAACCATTGCAGGGGATAAATTAAGTGATCTTCGTCAATGGTTAAGTGAAGATCCGAATCGCACGAAAGGTGAGATGGTGTTAATCGTGGAAGGCAAACCCAAATCAGAAGATAGCGAAGAATTTTCACCACAAGCAATTAAAGCACTCACTTTAATAGCTAAAGAATTACCTTTAAAAAAAGCCTCAGCGATTGTGGCTGAACTTTATGGTTATAAGAAAAATGCCTTATACCAATTTGGATTGGATAATTTAGATTAGTCAAAAAACTATCCCACCTCTTCAGCAAAGAGGGGCGAGGGGAGATTTAGCAGAATTAATTTTTATAAATTTCGGAGAACAAATGTTAAAACAGGTTTCAGATACCTTACTTGCACCAAGCAATTTATCGCATCAATCATTGCTTAATATTTTTGATGTGATGTCGCATCGTCATATTGATTATGCGGATCTTTATTTTCAATTAAGCCAAGATGAAAGCTGGGTATTAGAAGACAGTATTATTAAAGAAGGTGGCTTTCATATTGATCGCGGTGTGGGTGTACGCGCAGTTTCTGGAGAGAAAACAGGCTTTGCGTATTCTGATCAAATCAATTTAGCCTCATTACAACAATGTGCTGAAGCTGTAAAAGGTATTGCGCAAATTAAAGAAGGCAATTTAATTTCGCCTCAAGCATTTAATGCGGTGAATGCGGTTCAGCGTTATGCAGCGATCAACCCGTTAGAAAGTTTAAGTAAAGAGAAAAAGATCGAGTTATTACACTTAGTGGATCGTACAGCGCGATCTGAAGATCCTCGTGTTACGCATGTTTCGGCAGCATTAAGTTCGATTTATGAAGAAGTATTGGTAGTTGCAACAGATGGCACACTTGCTGCAGATATTCGTCCACTTGTGCGTTTATCCATTTCTGTTCTCGTGGAAGAAGATGGCAAACGTGAGCGGGGTAGTTGCGGTTCAGGTGGACGCTTTGGCTTAGATTGGTTCTTTGAAGTGGTAAATGGGGACATTCGTGCCGTTAATTTTGCTAAAGAAGCGGTTCGTCAAGCCCTTGTAAATTTAAGTGCGGTTGCAGCGCCAGCAGGATTAATGCCTGTAGTTTTGGGAGCTGGTTGGCCAGGCGTGTTACTTCATGAAGCAGTAGGACACGGTTTAGAAGGGGATTTCAACCGTAAAGAAAGCTCTTTATTTACAGGAAAAATTGGTGAGTTAGTGACGTCGCCATTATGTACAATTGTGGATGACGGTACATTACAAAACCGCCGTGGTTCTTTAACCATTGATGATGAAGGTGTGCCAAGTCAATGTAACGTTTTAATCAAAGATGGGATTTTGCAAGGCTATATGCAAGATAAACTCAATGCACGATTAATGGGCGTGAAACCGACAGGAAATGGTCGTCGTGAATCTTATGCGCATTTGCCAATGCCGCGAATGACGAATACCTATATGTTGGCTGGTCAAAGTAAATTTGATGATTTAATCGCTTCTGTGGATCGCGGTATTTATGCACCGCACTTTGGTGGTGGGCAAGTGGATATTACCTCAGGTAAATTTGTGTTCTCAACTTCTGAAGCTTATCTCATTGAAAAAGGCAAAATCACGAAACCGGTTAAAGGTGCAACGTTAATTGGCAGCGGTATCGATGTGATGCAAAAAGTTTCCATGGTCGCGGATGAAACCGATTTGGATCTTGGAATTGGCGTTTGTGGCAAAGATGGCCAAAGCGTGCCGGTCGGTGTTGGTCAGCCTGCCTTGAAAATTGATGAAATCACCGTAGGTGGAACAAATTAAGCATGCAGCCCGATAAATCATATCGGGCTTTTTTGTCTATTTTATTTAAGTGCGGTCAGTTTTTCCGTTATTTTAATTCATCGCTTTCTCAGGAATATCATTGGGTTAAGTGAGCAATTCTGCATACGACATTTCCATATGAATACTTTTGTGATCCCTATCACAATATCTTGTAAAACCAGTTAAAAAATTTCCCCAAACAATCGCAATAAGTGATACATTTATCGTTGCATGACTTTTTGTCATTTAAGAGACAGGGACAGGCGTGAGTTTGTCTGAAATTTCATCAACCAGAGGGAAACATTTATGTTAATTGGTGTACCTAGAGAACTGCTTGAGAGCGAAAATCGTGTGGCGGCAACGCCAAAAACGGTTCAGCAGATCTTAAAACTGGGCTTTGACGTCATCGTAGAACACGATGCGGGATTCAAAGCAAGTTTTGAAGACCAAGCATTTATCGACGCCGGCGCAAAAATTGGCTCAAGTTCAGAAGTGTGGCATTCGGATGTGATTTTTAAAGTGAATCCACCAACGGATGCAGAAATTGATCAAATGAAGGAAGGTGCAACACTTGTGAGCTTCATTTGGCGTGCACAAAATCCGGATTTAATGAAAAAACTCACGTCGAAAAAAATTAATGTATTAGCGATGGATTCTGTGCCACGTATTTCCCGTGCGCAAGCGCTTGATGCATTAAGCTCTATGGCGAATATTTCTGGTTATCGTGCGGTGATTGAAGCGGCTCATGAATTTGGTAGTTTCTTCACTGGACAAATTACTGCAGCAGGTAAAGTGCCACCAGCAAAAGTGTTAGTCATTGGTGCGGGTGTAGCAGGTCTTGCCGCGATTGGTGCAGCCAATAGCCTTGGTGCGATTGTACGAGCTTTTGACTCTCGTCCAGAAGTAAAAGAACAAGTACAAAGTATGGGCGCGTCTTTCTTAGAAATTGATTTCAAAGAAGAAGGCGGTAGTGGCGATGGTTACGCGAAAGTGATGTCAGAAGAATTTAACCGCCGCGCGATGGAGCTTTATGCGGAACAAGCGAAAGAAGTGGATATCATTATTACCACTGCGGCAATTCCGGGTAAACCAGCCCCTCGCTTGATCACTAAAGAAATGGTTGATTCCATGAAACCGGGTTCTGTGGTGGTGGATTTAGCGGCTGCAACAGGCGGTAACTGTGCTTACACTGAAGCTGGCAAAGTAGTCACCACTGAAAACCAAGTGAAAGTGATTGGTTACACCGATTTCCCAAGCCGTTTACCGACACAATCTTCCCAACTTTACGGTACAAACTTAGTTAATTTATTAAAACTACTTTGTAAAGAAAAAGACGGCAAGATCAATATCGATTTTGACGATGTGGTATTACGCGGTGTGACTGTGGTACGTGATGGGGAAGAAATTCCACCGGCACAAATCCAAGTGTCCGCACAACCAAAACAAGAAGCAAAAGCGGCACAAAGTGCGGTTAAAAAAGAGGAAGAAAAACCGGCAGATCCTCGTATTAAATACGGTGTGATGGCGGGTGTTGGTGTGTTATTCCTCTGGCTTGCGTCTGTGGCGCCAGCGGCATTCCTTTCTCACTTCACCGTATTCGTATTGGCTTGTGTAGTTGGTTACTATGTGGTTTGGAACGTTAGCCACGCTTTACACACTCCACTTATGGCGGTAACCAATGCGATTTCAGGTATCATCATTGTGGGTGCATTATTGCAAATCAGACAGCCAACAGGCAACTTCTTCATTGATGTATTAGCCTTTGTGGCAATCTTGGTGGCAAGCATCAACATCTTTGGTGGTTTCCGTGTAACCCAACGTATGTTGGCGATGTTTAGAAAAGGTTAAGGAGAAGACGATGTCTGAAGGTTTAGTACAAGCAGCCTATATTATCGCTGCATTACTTTTCATTATGAGCTTAGCCGGTCTTTCTAAACATGAAACGGCAAAAGCCGGTTGTTGGTATGGTATTGTCGGTATGACAATTGCCCTTGTTGCAACCATTTTCGGCCCACAATCTGAAGGCACATTATGGATCATCATTGCGATGATCATCGGTGGTGTGATTGGTGTTCAACGTGCATTAAAAGTTGAAATGACTGAAATGCCAGAACTCGTTGCGATCCTTCATAGCTTTGTAGGTTTAGCAGCCGTACTCGTAGGCTTTAACAGCTACGGCTTAACACATGAAACTGATCCTGTGTTAATGAATATTCATAACGTTGAAGTATTTCTAGGGATCTTCATCGGTGCGGTAACATTTACGGGTTCTATCGTAGCATTTGGTAAATTAAGCGGAAAAATCAATTCAAAAGCATTAATGTTGCCACATCGCCATAAATTAAATTTAGCGGCATTAGTGGTTTCAGCTTTCTTGATGGTAGCATTCTTAAACAACCCAGATAATATCTTCCCAGTGTTACTTATGACCGCGATTGCACTTGCATTCGGCTGGCACTTAGTGGCATCTATCGGTGGTGCAGATATGCCGGTTGTGGTTTCAATGCTTAACTCTTATTCTGGTTGGGCAGCGGCTGCAGCAGGTTTCATGCTAAGCAATGATTTGCTTATCGTCACCGGTGCATTAGTGGGTTCTTCTGGTGCGATTCTTTCTTACATTATGTGTAAAGCGATGAACCGCTCATTCATCAGCGTTATTGCAGGTGGTTTTGGTAATGATGTTCAAGTATCTTCTGATGAAGAACAAGGCGAATACCGTGAAACAACCGCAGAAGAAGTGGCTGAATTACTCAAAAATGCAAGCTCTGTGATCATCACGCCAGGATATGGTATGGCGGTAGCACAAGCGCAATATCCAGTGGCTGAACTTACGGCGAAATTGCGTGAGCGTGGTATTAACGTGCGTTTTGGTATTCACCCTGTTGCAGGTCGTTTACCGGGTCATATGAACGTACTTTTAGCGGAAGCGAAAGTGCCTTATGACATCGTGCTTGAAATGGATGAAATCAATGATGATTTCGCGGATACTGATGTGGTATTGGTTATCGGTGCAAACGACACCGTAAACCCAGCTGCAATGGAAGATCCAAACAGCCCAATCGCAGGTATGCCAGTGTTAGAAGTATGGAAAGCACAAAACGTTATCGTATTCAAACGCTCGATGGCGGTAGGTTACGCAGGCGTTCAAAACCCATTATTCTTCAAAGAAAACACTCAAATGCTCTTTGGTGATGCAAAAGAACGTGTTGATGACATTCTTACTGCATTAAACAAATAAGCAAAAAACTGAAGTAAAACTGACCGCACTTTGAGAGATTAAAGTGCGGTTTTTTATATGTTTTTTAGTGCTTATATGATTAAATAACCTAACTTTAAGAAGTTATACACTAACTTTCTAAAATCAAAATAGGCGAGGAAACGATAAGATGAGATTTACATTACCACTACTATTATCTCTAACTTTGTTTGGTTGTTCTTTTGGCGGATTTCAACCTCCGCCACCACATGATCATTGGCGCTTACATAATGCGGATGCATTATTTCCTGATTCAGATCCTAATGTTTTAACTAAATTTCTTGATAGAAGAAAAAAAGATATGTCGGATTGTGGTATGGATTTTGTTACCGGTGAAAGTGATGATCCAGAGGTGAATCTTTGTTTAGAGAAAAAAGGCTGGTATTTAAAAGGTGGGCCTGTATGTGAAAATATACTAATGTGGGATAGTCCAATATGTACCCAATGGCGAAAAAAACACAGTAAACCTGATGCAAAACCTTGGAAGTAAGTATTGGGTATTACAACTTTCGTTTATTTCTCGATTTTTCTTTTCATAAAATATTAAAGTGCGGTTTTCTTTATGTTTCTTTAATATTTATATGATTAAGTAATCGAGTTCCAAGCAGTTATACACTAACTTCCCCAAAATCAAAATAGGCGAGGAAACGATAAAATGAGATTTACATTACTACTATTATTATCTCTAACTTTGTTTGGTTGTTCTTTTGGCGGGTTTCAGCCTCCGCCACCACATGATCATTGGCGCTTACATAATTCTAGGGTTTTATTTCCTAACTCAGATCCTCAAGGACGTATTAAATTTCTTGACAGAAGACAAAAAGATATGTCGGATTGCGGTATGGATTTTGTCAGTGGTGAAAGTGATAATCCAGAGGTGAATCTTTGTTTAGAGAAAAAAGGCTGGTATTTAGAAGGTGGTCCAATCTGTGAAGAAAGAACAATGTGGAATAGACCTGCATGTATCCAATGGCGAAAAAAACACAGCAAGCTTGATGCTAAGCCTTGGGGGTAAGTATTAGGTATCACAACTTTAGTTTATTTCTCGATTTTTCTTTCTATTCAACAAAAAAGTGCGGTCAAAATTGACCGCACTTTTTTACATTAACGTTGAATTAAATAACGTAATTTGGTGCCATCTTGCTCTACGCTTAATAGTGTGTAACCGTGGTTTTTAGTATCAACAGGAATGTTGTTGATAGATTGGGCACAGTCACTTAAGAGTTCTAAAATTTCGCCTTTTTGTAATTGTGGCATGGTTTCGAGCATCACGATTGCTGGATACGGGCAAGGTTCACCTAGCGTATCTAACGTGTAATCTGGGGTGATATCTTTTGGATCTTTATCTAATTTTTGAACAACGGTAAATGCCATAATAATGTCCTCTTTTTTGAATGAATTCGTTAATATTTAATTAGCAGCCACAAGCTTGTGGATTCGCTGCCGCAATTTTAGCTTTGGCTTTTTTCAAGAAGTGGCGTTCCCACCAAACTACGGCAATCAAGCAAAGAATAAGCAATCCGTAATTTACTAATAACCCGCCAACAGGGCCAAAGGATTTCAATAAGTTAAGTTTTTCATAATCTAACGCAAGCACTGGGGCAAGATCGTCCCATGCGTAGGCTAAATAGGTTGAACCAACAACATTGCCCACACCCACCCACATAAAGTGAACTTGACCTTCCATTGAGCGATACATCCAACCGGTTTCACATCCGCCCGCTAACACGATACCGAAGCCAAATAATAAACCACCGATAATTGCATTTGGACCCGCCCACATGATTTTGGCTGGTACGCCTAATTGAATGTAGCTAAATACGCCAAGCGTACCCACGATAATACCGAAGATGATTGCTTTTGCCATATAAGCACGGCCGGTTACCCATAAATCACGGAAAGCGGATGTAAAGCAGATTTGAGCACGTTCAATTAATAAGCCGAAAGCTAACCCACAAAGCATCGCAAAACCCAGTTTGACGGAGTTTGTCATCACATAAAGTGAAGCAATCAGGTAAGCAAAAAAGACCACCATACCAATCCAAAAACGACGATTCGCTTGTTTTGGATCGGTTTCTTGTAATTTTGCTGCGCCTTTTTTCAATTCTAATTTCACGCGGAACATCGGAAGTAAGGTGACTTTTACCCCTGCGTAAGTGCCCACGGCAGTGGCAATAGTGAAGAACCAAGCGTGAACAGAAAATTGAGGAATGCCTGTGAAGAGAGAGGCAAGGTTGCAGCCCATTGCTAAACGTGCACCAAAACCGGCTAATGCACCCCCAATGAGGGCTTGAACAATACGACGTTTGTGCGGTTGATTACGCCATTTTACGTTGTTTGCCCAAAGAGCAGCAGAAATACACCCCGCGAACATACCTAAAATCATCACGCCATCAATACGGGTGAAGATCGTGCCTTGCATGCCGATAATTTTATAATAGCTCCAGTCGGACACATCGACGCCTAGCGCTTGCAAAGCATGACCGCCCCAACGAGTAAATTCCCCCGTAACCGCCCAATAAGTGCCGGTTACCCCAAAGTAATAAGCTGAAATAAGCCCCGCAGCAATGACTGCCGCGACAGGATTCCAGTATTTAATCAAATAATTTTGTTTAAATTGTTGCAAAATCTCTTTCATGAGAGAGTTAATCCTTAAACTGATGAAATGATAATTTGCAAGTGTGGTATAAAATGAAGAGATTTTTGAAGTGTCTGCCATTTTCCTATACACAAAACTTGCGATATAAGACAAATGAATTGTCGAACAAGATAATAGCATTTGTTTTTGGGCAATGCACGAGGGGAAGGATAATTATTTGTGGGTAATTTTGAGAGAAGGACAGACTTGTGGTCTGTCCAACTATTAGACGGGTAATTTCATTTCTCGGATACGCATGGTTAATCCATCGATTAGCAATAAACGTCCACATAAATTTGAACCGATTTTTAACCGCACTTTAATGGCTTCTAAGGCTTGAATAGAGCCAACAACGCCCACAATTGGGGCTAGTACGCCCGCCTCTACACAACTTAAAACATTTTGCCCAAAGAGCTGGCTAAGTTGGCGATAGGTTGGGGTATTGGGTTCATAAGTAAAGACAGAAACTTGCCCTTCTAAACGGATCGCCGCACCAGAAATTAGCGGGATCTTCGCTTTTTCGCAACCACGATCGAGCGCATTACGAATATCCACGTTATCGGTACAATCTAATATCACATCAAAGTGCGGTATGATTTCCGCGAGTTTTTCTTCGGAAAGTTGTGCATTGATGGTTTCAATTTCGACATGAGGATTAATCTGCTGTAACGCGATTTTAGCCGATTCTACTTTAGGCATATTTAATCGGCTATCAGTATGCAACACCTGACGTTGCAAATTAGAAAGCGATACGGTGTCGAAATCCAACAAGGTTAAATAACCCACGCCAGCGGCGGCAAGATATTGACTTGCTGCACAGCCTAAACCGCCCAGACCGACAATTAACATGCGGCTGTCTTTGAGTTTTTCTTGTCCGTCAAAATCAACCGCTTTTAAGATGATTTGGCGGTTATAACGCAGTTCTTCTTCGTAGCTTAATTCAGCCATTATCGCCCCAATAGGTGATTAAACGGTTCAATGGTGACGATTTCGCCCGCAGCGACATTGCCGCGATCTTTTTCAAGACGAATAAAGCAGTTACTTTTCACAAAAGAACTGAATAAATGCGAGCCTTGGAAACCAACAGGGTGCACTTCAAGTTGACCATTTTCATTAATTTGATAGAAACCACGTTGGAAATCTAAACGTCCTGGTGATTTTTTCAAATTGGTTTGGGCAATTGCTTGAAAGTGCGGTTGTTTTTTCGGGTGTTTTTTACCGCTTAATTTGGCAATAGCCGGTTGAACCAATTGATAGAATGTCACTAATGCAGAAACCGGATTGCCAGGTAAACCGCAGAACCAAGCATTTTCTAATTTACCAAATGCAAATGGTTTGCCAGGTTTCATCGCAATTTTCCAGAAATTCACCTGACCGACTTTTTCTAATACAGTTTTCGTGAAGTCAGCCTCACCCACCGAAACGCCGCCGCTTGTGATCACAAGATCTGTCTGAGCTTGTGCTTTCACAAAAGCCGTTTCAAATTCGGCTTGGTTATCTGGCAGAATACCAAAATCAAGCACATCACAATTTAATTTTTCTAGTATTAATTTCACGGTGAAACGGTTGGTATCATAAATTTGTCCTGCTTGTAATGGTTGACCGACTGGGACTAATTCATCACCGGTTGAAAGCACGGCCACTTTTAATCGTGGGTAAGCTTTGACTTCTGCGATGCCTAATGAGGCGAGTAAAGGTAAAGAAACGGCATTTAACTCATCGCCTTGATGTAATACCACATCACCTTTTTTCACATCTTCACCAATACGGCGAATATTCTGATTGGCTTTAGGCAAGGCCGCAAAGGTAACAGAACCATCTTCATTGACGGTGACCTCTTCTTGCATAACCACCGCATCGGCACCTTCAGGAATCATTGCACCCGTCATAATTCTGACCGCACTTTGTGCTACCCATTCCCCTTGAAATGGATTACCCGCAAAGGATTTTCCCGCAACAGAAAGCGTCATGGATTGCTGTAAATCGGCTAAACGAACCGCATAGCCATCCATCGCGGAGTTATCAAAAGAAGGCACGTTAATTGGAGAAATCACATCTTCCGCACAGACACGATCCGCGGCTTCAGTTAAAGCCAGTGTTTCAGTTTTTGTTGGGAAGGGAAGTTGGTTGAGCATTTGCGCCAAGGCATCTTCAAGTGGCAACATAATCAATCCTTTGGGTTGAGCGAAATAAAAGTGGATATATTGTAGCCCGAAATACAATATGAAGGAAATTAATAAATTAGGGTGATTTTTCGCATTTTACGAATAATTCATCTTTTGCTAAAATGCCGCATTATTTTTTTATAAATGGAAAGTGAATGAACGCGATTTCACCTGATGCGGAAAATGTCCGCCGAGCCTTGGTAGCCAAAGGCATCGAAACCCCAATGATTGATCCGACTCAATGTAAAGATGAGCGCCGTGCGGTGATTGCTTCGCATATGCGTGAAGTGATGAAATTGATTGGGTTAGATCTGCGTGATGATAGCCTAGAAGAAACGCCAAATCGCTTAGCTAAAATGTTTATTGATGAAATTTTCAGTGGGATGGATTATGCCAATTTCCCGAAAATGACGAAAATTAAAAACCAAATGAAAGTGAGCGAAATGGTGCAGGTGAATGACATCACCTTGACCAGTACTTGCGAACATCATTTTGTGACGATTGATGGCAATGTTGCTGTGGCATATTATCCAAAAGATTGGGTAATTGGCTTGTCTAAAATCAATCGCATTGTGGCGTTTTTTGCACAGCGTCCACAAGTGCAAGAGCGTTTAACCGAACAGCTTTTAACGGCATTTCAAACCATTTTAGAAACCGATGATGTGGCAGTTTATGTGAAAGCGACACATTTCTGTGTGAAAGCTCGCGGAGTAAAAGATACCCATAGTTATACCGTGACATCAGCCTATGGCGGGGTCTTTTTAGAAGATCGCGAAACTCGCAAAGAATTTTTATCTTCTATTCAGAAGTAATGGAAAAAGCACCGAGCATTCGGTGCTTTTTGTTTAAGATTTAGTTTTTAACACTTAATTTCTCAAATTCATCGAAGAATGTTGGGAAGGTTTTAGCCGTACATTTCGGATCTAAAATCGTGACGGGGGTATCCGATAATGCAATTAACGCAAAGCACATTGCCATACGGTGATCGTTATAGGTCTCAATTTCGGAATGTTTAAATTGAGAAAGGGCAAGCGGTTGAATTCGAATAAAATCTTCACCTTCTTCAACCTCTGCACCGACTTTTCGTAACTCGGCAGCCATAGCTGAAAGGCGATCGGTCTCTTTCACTCGCCAGTTATAAATATTGCGAATAACGGTTTCACCCTTTGCAAATAAGGCGGTTGTCGCTATTGTCATGGCTGCATCAGGAATGTGGTTCATATCCATATCAATACCGTGGAGCTCAGCTTGTTCTGCTTGAATAAAATCTTCACCCCAAGTGATTTTGGCGCCCATTTTTTCTAGCACATTGGCAAATAGGCGGTCACCTTGAATAGAATGCTTACCTATTCCTGTCACTTTTACATTGCCTTTAATCGCGGCGGCAGCAAGGAAATAAGAGGCGGATGAAGCATCACCTTCTACCATATATTTGCCAGGTGAGACATAGGATTGGTTACCTTTTACCTTAAACACTTGATAATGTTGATTTTCAACCGAAACACCAAAATCTTTCATCATGGCGAGGGTAATATCAATATAAGGTTTTGAAACTAAATCACCCACAATATGGATATCTAAATCGCCTTCAGCAAGCGGTGCAGCCATTAAAAGTGCGGTCAAAAATTGAGAAGAAATTGAGCCATCAATTTTAACCAGGCCACCTTTAATCCCTTGATTGCGAATCGCAACTGGTGGGTAACCGTCATTTTCTAAATAACGAACATTGGCACCCGCTTGAAGAAGTGCATCTACCAAATGTTTAATTGGGCGTTCTTTCATACGAGGCTCACCGGTCAAAATGACTTCACCTTCTGTGTTGCCTTTTAAACAAAGCGCAGCCGTTAAAGGACGCATGGCCGTACCGGCATTGCCGAGGAACAGTGATAAGCCATTTTCAACCTGAAATGTGCCACCTAAGCCTTCAACTTCACAGCAAGTTTTATCTTCAGACAGCTGGTAATTCACACCTAAAGCTTTAAGAGCGTTTAGCATATGGCGAATGTCATCACTGTCTAACAAGTTAGTGACCGTTGTGGTGCCTTTAGCTAATGCAGCTAATAATAATGCACGGTTTGATAAACTTTTCGAGCCAGGTAAGTTGATTTCACCTTCAATGCGAGAAATTGGCTCTAAAGTGATTGCTTTCATTACAAGACCACCGTTTTATTTTTATACACAAAAATACGATCATGTAAGGCAAGATCAAGCGCACGACTTAATACGGTTTTTTCCACATCACGGCCTGCACGCATCATGGCATCGGCAGAGTAAGTGTGATCCACGTTAATCACATTTTGCATAATGATCGGACCTTGATCTAATTCATTATTAATAAAGTGAGCCGTTGCACCAATAATTTTCACACCGCGTTCATAGGCTTGTTGATAAGGTTTTGCCCCAATAAATGCGGGTAAGAATGAATGGTGAATATTAATCACACGATTTGGATAACGAGCGACGAATTCTGGATTTAATACACGCATATATTTTGCTAATACAATGTAATCAGGTGTATATTCATCAATTTTTTCAGCCAGTAATTTATCGTGTTCTACACGCGTGAGCCCTTCATGGCTGACACAATGGAATGGAATATCAAAGCGTTCAACTAATTCGCGTAAATTATTGTGATTACCAATTACTGCCGCAATTTCTACGTCTAACGCACCGTAGTAATTTTTCATTAAAATATCACCTAAGCAATGCGCTTCTTTGGTGACTAAAATTACGATACGTTTACGTTTTGCACTGATTAGGCGACAGTTTGTCCCTTTCGGCAAACTATAATTTAAATCAGCCAACAAGGTTTCTTCATTAAAAATCCCTTCCAATTCGGTACGCATAAAGAAATGTTTCGTTTCGAAATCAACGAACTCATTGTTATGAAGGATATTTAATTGATGTTTGTAACAAATATTGGTGATTTTGGCGATTAAGCCTTTATCATCAGGACAATCGGTCAGTAATATTTTCTTTTCTAACATAATGAATATTTTGCAAGATAAATAAAAAAAGAGAACCCATAAAAATGGGTTCTACATTGTTAATGTGAAATTAGATTTCAAAAGAAGCTAAAGAGGCACCTTTATCTAAGGCCTTTTGAATCACACGAGGTGTACGGCCTTGACCTGTCCATGTTCTTTCTTGACCAGTTTCATCGGTATATTTGTATTTTGCTGGGCGAGGTTCACGTTTTTTACGAATTGAAGAAGGCGCAATACCAATAATTGCGGTTAATTCTTCCGCAGTGATGCCTTCTTGCTTAATTAATTCTTTATATTTTGCGATACGCGCACGACGCTCTTGTTCCGCTTGTTCAATTTCAGCTGCTTGAGCACGTTTTTCTTCAACAGCAGCTTGTAATTTTAAAAGTGAACTTTCAGCTTGTTCTAATGTTAAATCGCGTACAGCGGCGCGTAAACTACGAAGGTTAGTTAAACCTTTTGTTAATTCGTTCATGATGTCCTCTTTTTTATGTGTGTGAATGCTTAATTATTTTAAGGAAGACAATAATAGCGAAAATAATATATTTGGTAAATATTAATTCGCCTAATTTAAAGGATTAATTGGTCTGATCTCATTATACTCCATATTATGGAGTGACTTGTTTTCTATACTATTGCAATCTCTTACTCATAAAATTGTGTAACAATGAATTAACAAATTAATACGTCATTTTTAATAAAAGAATAGATTTCACTGAAAGTGCAAGATTTTATTGGTAATTTTATTCATTTTAATGTAATCTCTCACCATCCTATACAACAGTAGAGGTGCGGTCATTATAAGTATTTTCCTGGAGTGGATAGCGTTGAAGGGAAAGGAAAGGAATGATTGCCGAAATCGAATAGGCGTCATCTTATTCGGTTGGTCACGTCTTCGAAAGGAACGTGACTGTCATAGTTTTTGTGTATTAACTATGGAGCGCTACGGTTCGGTCTGGTCATAATTGTGTCTTTTCTTGCCGTTGTCTCCATTAAATTATTAGGTATAACTTAATGGAACTAGTCGATTATTCTTCATCTATTTATTCAATTATACCCGCATTACTTGCGATTATTTTAGCAATTGCAACGCGTCGGGTTTTGGTGTCCCTTAGTGCAGGGATTATTGTCGGTGCGTTAATGTTGGTCGATTTCAACCCATTGAATGCGCTCATTTATTTAAAAGATAATGTTGTGGCATTGGTTTATAGTAGCGAAGAAGGCATGAATTCAAATATGAATATCGTGTTTTTCTTAGTTTTACTTGGCGTATTGACTGCACTTTTAACTGTGTCAGGCAGCAACCGTGCGTTTGCTGAATGGGCACAAAATAAAATTAAAGGTCGTCGTGGTGCGAAATTATTAGCAGCATCTTTAGTGTTTGTGACCTTTATTGATGATTACTTCCACAGTCTTGCTGTAGGCGCTATTGCTCGTCCAGTCACCGATCGTTTCAAAGTGTCTCGAGCAAAATTAGCGTACATTCTTGATTCTACTGCTGCACCAATGTGTGTCATGATGCCAGTATCAAGCTGGGGGGCATACATTATTACTCTCGTGGCTGGTTTATTGGCGACATATTCTATTACGTCTTATACACCGATGGGTGCATTCGTTGCCATGAGTTCAATGAACTACTATGCGATCTTCTCATTATTGATGGTATTCTTTGTTGCTTATTTTTCATTTGATATTGCATCAATGGCACGTCATGAAAAATTAGCTATGGAGCGCGATTATAAAGAAGAAGTCATTGAAGGTGTGAAAGGTAAAGTTCGTAATTTAATTTTACCGATTTTAGTCTTAATTACCGTCACTGTTTTTATGATGATTCATACGGGGAGTGAAGCCTTAGCGGCAGATGGAAAACCATTTAGCCTCTTAGGCGCATTTGAAAATACAACTGTCGGTATTTCGCTTGTGGTTGGGGGTTCAAGTGCGGTTGCGATGTCAACATTATTGATTATTCTTGAGCGCCAAGTTTCTTTACAAGAATACGGAAAAGCGTGGATTGCCGGTATTAAATCTATGTTAGGTGCAATTGCAATCCTGTTCTTTGCGTGGACAATCAATAAAGTGGTGGGGGATGCACAAACCGGTAAATACTTATCTTCTTTAGTGAGTGGTAGTATTCCAGTTCAATTTTTACCAGTGATTTTATTTATCCTTGGTTCAGCAATGGCATTCTCAACAGGGACAAGCTGGGGGACATTTGGCATTATGTTACCAATCGCTGCGGCAATGGCGACTAACTCAGCACCAGAATTATTACTTCCTTGTTTGTCTGCAGTTATGGCTGGCGCAGTATGTGGCGACCATTGTTCACCGGTTTCGGATACAACGATTCTGTCGTCAACTGGCGCAAAATGTAACCACATGGATCACGTCACCACACAATTACCTTATGCAGCAACTGTCGCAACAGCAAGTGCTGTGGGCTACATTGTGGTAGGCTTTACAGAATCAGGTTTAGCTGGATTTGTAACAACTGCGGTTGTTTTAGTGGCTTTAGTGTTTATCGTGAAAAAACGTTAATCATAAACGTGAAAAAGAAAGGGCGTACTTATGTACGCCCTTTTTGTATTTACAGTGAAAATTAGAGTAATGGACTAAACAAGAAAAATAACCGCTCGATGATTCGATGATAGAAAGGACGATTGATCCATTCTTGCATATTGAGTGCAGAAGAGTTCGCTAAATAATTTTCATGGAGTGTGGCCACTTCATTGGCAAAATTACGATCTTCTACGGCAACGGTGATTTCAAAGTTAAGCAGGAAACTGCGTAAATCCATATTTACCGTACCAACGAGTGCGAGCTTATTATCGATTAACACACTTTTTGTATGTAGAAGTCCTGCTTCAAAATGATAAATTTTGACACCAGCTTCGAGTAAATCATCAAAAAATGTTCGACTCGCCCAACGAACCATCAAGGAATCATTGTTTTTAGGTAAAATAAGCGTGATATCAACACCTCGGAATGCGGCAATGCGTAATGCTTCAGCAATATTGTGACTTGGCACAAAGTAAGGTGAAGTGATCACAATACTTTCTCTTGCAGCATAAATGACTGTTGCAAGAGATTGCGCAATTAAATCATCCGGGAACGCGGGACCGCTTGCAATCACTTGCACAGAATGGGTGTCGTTATCGTCAATTTCCACAAGTGGACAATTTGGCAATAAAAGAGGTAATTCTTCCATGGTTTCAATTTCCCAATCCCAAGCATGTAAGCTGTTTAAAATCGGTGAAACAGGACCGTTGATTCGCACCATCACGTCTATCCAATTGCCTACGTTGCTGTCTTGTTTGAAGAAATTTGGGTCCACCATATTCATACTGCCTGTATAGGCAATTTGATTATCAATGATGATGATTTTACGATGTTGACGTAAATCAATCCGGTTGAAGAACATACGGAATAAGTTTACGTGTAGCGCTTCTGTAATCTCAATGCCTTTTGTTCGCATTTCTTTACAAATAGGGCTTTTCAAAAAAGCATTACTGCCAACGGAATCGAGTAAAAGACAAACTTTAACTCCACGTTGCACGGCTTCTTCTAAGGCTTGTTTCACTTCATTAATCATGCCATCATTGCTCCAAATATAGAACACCATATTAATGGAATGATGTGCTTGTTGAATATCACGAATGATACTTCGAATGATGCTTTCTGGCGTGTCGAGAATATGTAATTCATTACCTCGAATGTTCGGAATACCTAAGCGGTGGTGGACTAGTTTAAATAAAGCACGATAACGAGGATCCTGGGAATGTGTAACCAGATCTTTTTGTTCTGACAGTTGCTGAAGCCATTGGGTATATTTAGGTTTTAACAATTGAAAGGCTTTGGCTCGGCGCGTACCGAGTTTAATCTCACCAAAAATTAAATAAGCAATGACGCCAATCAGTGGCACAAGGTAGATAATCATCAACCATGACAACGTAGCAGAAACCGCTTGTTTTTTGACGAGTAAACGCAAGGTGACAGAAATAACTGCTACCCAAATTAACACGGGAATAATATAAACCAGTATAATATGTTCAAAACTCATTAATTTTTGACCGCACTTATGAAATTAGCCATTATTTATCAGACCAATGATTTTATCATTATTTATAAGCCTTGTGGGATAAGTGTGCATAAAGATCAAAGTGAAATTGGTTTAACCACTTTGCTTGCTGAGCAGTTTGACGTGCCACAAGTCTGGCTTGTGCATCGGTTAGATAAAGTGACATCAGGTTTACTCATCTTTGCATTGAATGCTGAAAGTGCGGCTGAATTTTTCCGACTTTTTTCTGAACATCATATCCAAAAGACTTATCTTGCACTCAGCAATCAAAAGCCCAAAAAGAAGCAAGGATTGATTGTCGGCGATATGCAAAAGGCTCGTAATGGGGCTTGGAAACTTTGCCAATCGAAAGAAAATCCCGCAATTACGCGTTTTGAAAGTGTAAGTTGTGAGCCTAATTTACGATTATTTATCTTAAAGCCACAAACCGGTAAAACCCATCAATTGCGTGTGGCGATGAAAAGCTTAGGGAGTCCGATTTTAGGCGATACGCTTTATGGTAAAAACACTGAAAATATTGACCGCACTTATTTGCACGCTGCAAGATTGCAATTTGAATTTAAAGGTCAGGCATTTGATGTGTTTATCCCTCCGAAAGAAGGGGAGTGGTGGCATCGTGAAGGTGTCATGTCTCAGATTCAAAAAATAGGCTCAGCAAATGCTGAGCCAAAGATATAAACGTGATTGATTATTTCGCTAATCCGATACCTGTATAGCCGCGTTCACGCATGGTTGCTTCTTTTGATTTACGAATTAAGGTTTCAATTGTCATGCCTTGAACGAGAATTGAGAATGCCACTACCGCATACGTCATACCTAAAATAAGATCACGAACATCCATTTCTAATCCTTCAATATAAAATTGACCACTTGGAATAGAAAGTGCCATAGCGAGCGCTAGTCCACCTCGTAATGCGCCCCAAGTGAGCACTTTCATGGTGTAAGGGTTGTATTTACGGTAGCGTTTCATAACTTGGAATGGCAACCAAACGCTGGCATAGCGACAGATTAAGCACACTGGAATAGCAAGGAAAATTAAGATTAACCCTTGCCAAGACACATGAATCAATAAAATCGCTAAACCGATCAAGATAAAGAGTAAGGAGTTAAGGAAGTGATCGATCATTTCCCAAAAGTGATCTAAATAGCGTTGGCTTTGTTGAGAAAAGCCTGTGTATCTTGTCCAGTTACCAATTAAAATCCCTGCGACAACCATCGCTAATGCACCTGAAACATGTAAGAGATTAGCAAGCATAAAGCCCGCAGTGGGTACGATTAAGGTCAAAAGAATTTCTAACGAACCATCATCGGTGGCTGAAATCAGATAATGGGCGAAGAGACCTAAAACCAATCCAAATGCAATCCCACCTAAAGCTTCTTTAAAAAATAAATGGAGAATACCGCTTGCTGTCGGTTCATGCCCGCCAAATGCGACAGCAAAAACCGTAGTAAAAATTACCAAGCCAATTCCATCATTAAAAAGTGATTCGCCTTCCACTTGCATAGATAAGCGTTTTGGTGCTTTTAAGTTTTTGATAATGGCAAGTACGGCAATCGGGTCATCAGGCGATATGAGTGCACCAAATAAGATGCAGTAAATTAAATCAATATACCAACCGAAAAGTAAAGCTACGCCATAAAGTAGAAAACCAATAAAAAAGGTGGAGGCAAGCGTTGAGAACAGAGCGAAAGTGGTAATTTCCCATTTTTGATTGTTTAAGACTGGAAGTTTAATGCCCAAGGCGCCGGCAAAGAGCAAAAAGCCTAAAATCCCGTTCAATAAGAAATCTTTAAAATCAATGCGTTCGATAACGCGTGTTGCAATGTCATCCAAATTAAACCAGCCGAAATATCCCAATAACACCAGGAAAAGCGAGCCCGCCATGGAGGTGGCAGTGATGGCAATGGTATATTGGATATTATCGTTCAGTTTACGTGTAATAAAACTGATAAGAATGGCTATTGTGGTGAGAAAACACAAGTAAGTATAAATATTCATAAAATGATCCGAGTAAAGTAATAAAAGCGCCGCCAGTATAAGCAAGTTAGTTTTATTTATAAAGTGCGTTTTTAGGAAAAATTTTAATGAGAAAATAGGAGCAAATTCATTTGATTGCAACTGAAGAGTAATCACATTAATAGGCGTAACTTCTTCCATTACAAAGGAAAAGTGCGGTTAAGATTTCAATTATTTTGTATAATAGATCCAATTTTTCACATTAGGAACAAAAATGAAATTTATCTCTTTTAATATTAATGGCTTACGTGCTCGTCCTCATCAACTTGAAGCAATTATTGAAAAATACCAACCGGATGTGATTGGTTTACAAGAAATCAAAGTAGCAGATGAGGACTTTCCTTATACAATTACTGAAAATCTGGGTTATCACGTTTTTCATCACGGGCAAAAAGGCCACTATGGTGTAGCCTTATTAACTAAACAAGAACCAAAAGCGGTACGTCGTGGTTTTCCAACCGATAATGAAGATGCGCAAAAACGCATTATTATGGCAGATTTAGAAACCCCATTTGGTTTGTTAACGGTAATTAATGGCTATTTTCCACAAGGCGAAAGCCGTGCACATGAAACCAAGTTCCCGGCAAAAGAAAAATTTTATGCGGATCTTCAACGTTATTTAGAACAAGATCACGATAAAGCCAATCCGGTTTTAATTATGGGTGATATGAATATCAGCCCAAGCGATTTAGATATTGGTATCGGCGATGAAAACCGCAAACGTTGGTTGCGTACTGGTAAATGTTCATTCTTACCCGAAGAGCGTGAATGGTATCAACGCTTATACGATTATGGATTGGAAGATACGTTCCGTAAATTAAACCCAACAGTCAATGATAAATTCTCGTGGTTTGATTATCGCTCGAAAGGTTTTGATGATAACCGTGGATTACGTATCGATCATATTTTAGTGAATCATCAATTAGCAGAGCGTTGCGTGGACGTCGGCATTGCATTGGATATTCGTGCGATGGAAAAACCGTCCGATCACGCACCAATCTGGGCAGAGTTTAAGTAGGAAAGCAGCATGGATATGGCAAATTGGCAGAATTACCGTTCACAAGTGAATGGTATGCCTGCCGTGTTTACCGCAAATATTGAAGATTTAGATGTTTATCATGGTAAACATCTCAGTAAGGTTGTGCAATTTACCGTGCCTTATCAGGGAGATGAGGATGGTTTGCCGAATGAAGACGAATATGAAAAATTGATTAATCGTCTTTTTAAAATTCTTGCACAATTGACTGCACTTCCAAATGTATTCTTTGCAGGGCATTTTATTTGCAACCATCAGGCAAAAATGCATTTCTATTGTGAACACGATGCTTTGCTTAAAGAAACGCTTCAACAGCTTGATTTTGTCTCAGAAATCAATGTGCAGGATGATCCCAATTGGGATACCTATTTCGATTTCTTATTGGCTTCTCCATTAGAAATGAAATTAAATGCGACGGAAGAGATTTTGAGCATGCTGAATAGCAAAGGGCGTAATTTAAGTGATACTTATTTGATTGAGCATACATTCCATTTTGATGAAGAAGAAAAAATGTTTCCCTTTATGGATGAACTAACGCTTGGAAAAGTGTCTTTTAGTACGTTGAAATATTCAAGCCAAGCCATCCAGACGGAAGAAGATGAACAGCCTTATTTCATGGTGAAATTGGAGCAAGAGCTTTCATTAGACAGTAATGAGATCTTCGAGTGGGTAGAGCGCTTTGAAAAATTAGCTATGGAGTTTTCAGGCGACTATATTGGCTGGGAATGTGATAACTTAATGGATGACCGCTCATCATTAAATTAGCCTGATAATTCATCAAATAAGCATTGATTAGATAAAAATAAAGCCCATCAACACGATGGGCTTAAATTCTTTTGGCTACAAATTTAGGATTCGTAAAAGGAGACAAACGAAAGCTAAACCAAAAGAGAAATTTGGCTCCTCCTGCGGGACTCGAACCTGCGACATATGGATTAACAGTCCACCGTTCTACCGACTGAACTAAGGAGGAATAAATTTGGTATCACAAAGAATAGGCGCGCATTTTAATGAGCGACCTGTTGCTTGTCAATACTCAAAATGAAAAAAATGACAAAAAAATTTACCATTTTTGCTATCCACAAAGCCTGTGGATAACTTTGTGGATTGTTTTTGTTTAAAATGGTCAACCACTGGTGCAGACTGGCTTTGTCTCAAATTGTTCATCTATTAGCCATTCGTTGATATTTATTTAAATATCAATATGTTATATAAAGTCCAGCAAAAAAAATAAAATATTTTTCAATTTTGAAGTGTTTAAGACTTGACACGCCTAAGTGTGTGTAAAACTTGGATTTTTATCGCTCAATTTGGAGTAATAAATGTGCTAAAATAGCCACACTTCTAAAACAGTAAAAAATTGACCACACTTATGGCAGAGAAAATTAATACTAAGCCTTTTATCCTTCATTCTGATTTTAAACCTTCCGGTGATCAACCCCAAGCAATCGAAAAATTAGTCGAAAATTTAGAGGATGGTTTGGCCCATCAAACCCTTCTAGGGGTAACGGGGTCAGGCAAAACATTTACTATTGCAAATGTCATAGCGACATTAAACCGCCCGGCGATGTTACTTGCCCCAAATAAAACCCTTGCCGCTCAGCTTTATGCGGAAATGAAAGCGTTCTTTCCTGAAAACGCAGTGGAATATTTCGTTTCATACTATGATTATTATCAGCCGGAAGCTTATGTACCGAGTAGTGATACCTTTATCGAGAAAGATGCTTCTATTAATGATCAGATTGAACAGATGCGTCTTTCGGCTACGAAGTCGTTCTTAGAGCGTCGAGATACTATTGTAGTGGCGTCTGTATCCGCGATTTATGGTTTGGGTGATCCAGATAGCTATTTGCAGATGATGTTGCATTTACAGCAAGGGGCCATTATCGATCAACGTCAGATTTTAGCGAAGTTGGCGGAATTACAATACACAAGAAATGATCAAGCCTTTCAGCGCGGTACATTCCGGGTGCGCGGTGAGGTGATTGATATTTTTCCTGCAGAATCTGACGATCGAGCGGTACGAATTGAATTATTTGATGATGAAATTGAACGCCTAAGCTTATTTGATCCTTTAACTGGCACAAGTTTTGGTGCTGTTCCGCGTTTTACGGTGTATCCGAAAACCCACTATGTGACGCCAAGAGAGCGTATTTTAGATGCTATTGAAAAAATCAAAGCGGAACTTGTGCAACGCCGTGAATATTTCATCAAGGAACATAAATTGCTGGAAGAACAGCGCATAACCCAACGTACGCAATTTGACATTGAGATGATGAATGAGCTTGGCTATTGCTCAGGAATCGAAAACTATTCACGCTATCTTTCTGGCAGAAATGAGGGGGAGCCGCCTCCGACATTATTTGATTATATGCCGTCTGATGCGATTTTGATTATTGATGAATCACACGTGACCGTGCCGCAAATTGGTGGAATGTATCGTGGTGACCGTTCTCGTAAAGAAACCTTGGTGGAATATGGTTTCCGTTTGCCTTCAGCATTGGATAACCGTCCATTACGCTTTGAAGAGTTTGAGCATTTAGCGCCGCAGACGATTTACGTTTCTGCAACACCAGGCCCTTATGAGTTAGAAAAATCGGGTAGTGAAATAGTTGATCAGGTTGTGCGTCCAACAGGCTTACTTGATCCGCAAATTGAAATTCGTCCAGTGTCCATTCAAGTGGATGATTTGCTGTCTGAAGCACGTCAAAGAGCGGACAAAAATGAGCGTGTTTTAGTGACTACGTTGACGAAGAAAATGGCGGAAGATTTAACGGATTACTTAGATGAACATGGCATTCGTGTACGTTATCTGCACTCAGATATTGATACGGTTGAGCGTGTAGAGATTATTCGTGATTTACGTTTAGGTGAATTTGATGTATTGGTTGGTATCAACTTGTTACGTGAGGGCTTGGATATTCCAGAAGTTTCTCTTGTGGCGATTTTAGATGCCGATAAAGAAGGTTTCTTGCGTTCTGAGCGTTCCTTAATTCAAACCATCGGTCGTGCAGCTAGAAACTTGAATGGTAAAGCGATTTTGTATGCTGATAGCATCACTAAATCTATGGAAAAAGCCATTACCGAAACCAATCGCCGTCGTGAAAAACAAATGAAATACAATGAAGAGCACTGTATTGTTCCACAGGCATTGAATAAGAAAGTCGGCGAGTTGTTAGATATTGGTCAAGGTGCAAATCAAAAAGCAAAATCGAAACAGCGTGGAAAAACGGCAGCTGAGCCGACCGCACTTTATAATGCACCTAAATCAGCCAAAGAATTCCAACAACAAATTAAGAAATTGGAACAACAAATGTATAAATTTGCTCAAGATCTCGAATTTGAAAAAGCCGCCGCAGTACGCGATCAGCTTCATCAATTGAGAGAGCAGTTTATGATATCGGAATAAAGAAAAAGAGCGGTCAAATTGACCGCTCTTTTTTCATTTTATTGCACCAATAAGTAGAAGTTGTTTTTACCACGTAAGATATTGAGTGCAACAGCAGATGGTTTTTCATCTAGCGCTTTACGTAAATCTTGCGTACTTTCAATTGGCTGACGGTTGATGCCGATGATGATATCACCCGATTTTAAACCGCGTTGTGCCGCCATTGAATTTGGCTGTACTTTACTAATTTCTACACCTTTAACACCTTTTGCATCATAGTTGTTTAAGGTTGCACCATCTAATGCAGGAAGCTCAGTTTTGCTTGCAGTTTGAGAACCATCATCTGCTTGTAAAGTCACTTTTACGTTGTCAGTTTTGCCATCACGTAAGTAAGTGAGTTCAATTTCTTTACCCGCACCAGAGGTCGCAATTTTTGCACGCATTTCGGCGAAACTTGAGATTTTTTGACCATTCATTGCGGTAATCACATCACCCGCTTTTAAGCCTGCTTTTTCGGCGGCAGAATTTGGAATGACTTCACTCACAAATGCACCTTGTTGCGCACTGACATTAAAGGCTTTCGCTAAATCTGCATTTAATTCGCCACCTTTAATACCGAGTAAACCACGGCGTACCTCACCAAATTCTAAGATTTGTTGAACGAGATTGTTTGCTTGGTTGCTTGGAATTGCAAAGGCAATCCCGGCGTTACCGCCACTTGGAGAAATAATCGCGGTATTAATACCAATTAATTCACCTTGTAAATTCAATAATGCACCACCAGAGTTACCACGGTTTACCGCAGCATCGGTTTGAATATAGTTTTCATAAGCGCCGCTATCTGAACCAGTAGAACGACCAAGTGCTGAAACAATACCAGAGGTTACGGTTTGACCTAAACCAAATGGGTTACCGATAGCAACGGTAAAATCACCTACACGTAATTTATCGGAATCAGCCATTTTGATTGCGGTGAGGTTTGTTGGTTTTTCGATTTGTACTAAAGCGATATCAGATTGTTCATCTTTTCCAACGAGTTTTGCTTTGAACTCACGTCCGTCTTGCAATTTTACGGTGATTTTATCCGCACCATCTACCACGTGATTGTTAGTTAAAACATAGCCTTTATCTGCATTGATGATCACGCCAGAACCTAAACCACGGAAGTTGCGTGATGAGCCACGGTCTCCACCAAATTGTTCACCAAATTGATCACCAAAGAAAAATTTAAATTCTTCTGGAATATCATCAGGTAATGCTGAACGGCTGTTTGCTTTTGCTTTGCCTTCAACTGAAAGAGTCACAACTGCTGCTTGCGCTTTTTCTAACATTGGCGCTAGGCTACCTTGTTCTACGATTTCATTTGGAATAGCCGCTTGAACGGATAAAGAGGTACCAAACACACTTAAACCTAATGCTATACCGGTTAATACAAAATTTCTTTTCTTCATAGAGTTCTCCAAGTAAAAATAAATGACTGAATAAGTATTCAATCAGACAAAAAAATGAGGGGAATGTTCAGTAAAAACAAGGGCATTGAAAAAATATTTTTTAAAAGTGCAGTTGAAATTGAAATTGTGTTTTTTGCCCGCATTTATCTAAACCTCTTTGTTAATTTGAAGGATAAAAGAATCATTCTGTTTAAATAGGGCTGGTACAACCTATTTTTACGTCAAAAACCTTGCCAGCCAAGGCGGAAATATAGTTTAATAACGCCCTGTTTTACTGCTTTGGTAGTACAAATTTTACGCAATTACATAATAATTGTGTAAGAATTCAAGTGAACTAGTTTACTAGTACAAAAAATAGGTGTAGAGTAACGCCATTAGATTTAAGCACAACATTTAAGATTTAGAGAGTGACATATGGCGACGAAGAAAGAAGAAATCGAAGTAAAAGTTGCAAATGATGATACCCGAATTGAAAAAGTCGATCAGGTATTGCCCCCAATTGCCTTATTAGAAAAATTTCCAGCAAGTCAAGAGGCGGCTGATTTAGTTCATAAAACCCGCCTACACGCACACAATATTATTCATGGAAAAGATGACCGTTTACTTGTGGTAATTGGTCCTTGTTCTATTCATGATCCTAAAGCCGCATTAGATTACGCAAAACGTTTAAAAGTATTACGTGATAAATATAAAGATACACTTGAAGTAGTAATGCGCGTTTACTTTGAAAAACCGCGTACAACAGTAGGTTGGAAAGGTTTAATTAACGATCCTTATTTAAATGATACATATCGTTTAAATGATGGTTTGCGTATTGCACGTAAATTATTATCCGATATTAACAACTTAGGCGTACCATCAGCAGGTGAGTTCTTAGATATGATCACACCACAATATGTGGCTGATTTCATGAGCTGGGGCGCAATTGGTGCGAGAACAACGGAATCTCAAGTTCACCGTGAGCTGGCTTCAGGTTTATCTTGTGCAGTAGGCTTTAAAAATGGCACAAATGGTGGTGTGAAAGTCGCCTTAGATGCAATGGGGGCGGCAGAAGCTTCGCATTACTTCTTGTCTGTGACAAAATTTGGTCATTCTGCCATTGTTTCAACAAAAGGAAATGAAGACTGCCACATCATTTTACGTGGTGGGGATAAAGGTCCTAACTATAAAGCAGAAGACGTTGCAAAAGTTTGTGCAGAGATCGAAAAATCAGGTCGTATTCCACATGTCATGGTTGATTTCAGCCATGCAAATAGTAGCAAACAATTCAAAAAACAAATGGAAGTTTGTGAAGATGTTTGCCGACAAATTGCAGGTGGTTCAAAACAGATCTTTGGTGTTATGGTAGAAAGTCATATTGTTGAAGGTCGTCAAGATTTAGTCGATGGTAAAGCGCAGACTTACGGACAAAGTATCACTGATGCTTGCATCGGTTGGGAAGATACAGAAATCGTGTTAAAACAGTTATCTGATGCGGTGTTAGCACGTCGTAAAGTAAATGGCTAATCAGTTTTATTTTAGATGATTATAAGTGCGGTCAATTTTGACCGCACTTTTTTATGCGCTTTGAAAAAAGGGGAGAAAAGGGGTATGCTAGCTTCAATGGAATAAGAAAGGAGATGTACGATGCAGGATATGATAAATGGCTTATTAATTGTCTTAATACCGATGGTGTTAGGCTATTTATTAAAGGTCAATAATAAATCCTATATTGCAAAAATAAATCATATCGTGATGTTTTTGCTTTACATTATTCTTTTCTTAATGGGCTATTTACTTGGTCAGTTAGATGATTTAGAGCATAAACTGCCGATTATTGGCACAACTGCGGTGACGCTATCGGCGATCATTTTGGGATCCAATATGATTGGCTTGATGCTTTATGACCGCTTCAACCCAGCTGAGCCACTTAAATCACGAGGTAAAATTGATTCTCGCTGGCACTCCTTAATTGACTCGCTCAAACTTTCCGGCACAGTGGTGATCGGCACCCTTTGTGGTTTCTTATTCAAATCCTATCTCATGTTGCCTACTGGAATTAATCTGTATGTATTGATCGTACTGATTTTCTTTGTGGGGATTCAGTTAAGAAATAACGGCATTTCCTTGAAAGAAGCTCTGTTCAATAAACGAGGTTTCCAAACGGGGATGGTGTTTACTTTTACTTCATTACTAGGCGGTATCATTGCTGCTTTCGTTTTAGCGATGCCAATTACGCAAGGACTGGCGTTTGCCTCTGGAATGGGGTGGTATTCGTTATCCAGTGTAGTATTGACCAATGCATGGGGACCTGTACAGGGCAGTATTGCCTTTTTTAATGACTTATCCCGTGAAATTGTCAGTTTATTTGTCATCCCATTATTTATGCGTCATTTCCGTTCGACTGCAATTGGGATTACAGGTGCGACAGCAATAGATTGCACTTTGCCAATTATTCAAAAAGCGGGAGGTATTGAAGTCACGCCAATTGCGATTTCATTTGGTTTTGTAACGAATATTCTGCCACCGTTACTATTGGTTTTCTTTTCCAGTATTCCGCTATAAAAAAGAAATACAAAAAACAAAAGAGTTAATCGTTACTTTTCGATTAACTCTTTTTCTTATATTTAATATTAGAGATTATCAGTTTCTATGCATGGCAATAACTGCCTGACCTAAACTGAGTCCGCCATCACCCATTGGTAGTTTATGCGCACTTAGTACATGGAATTCGCTCAGATTTTCTTTTAATAATCGTCGTAGTAGTTGGTTATGCATCACGCCGCCAGATAGCACGATAGTACGACATTGATGTTCGCGAGCTTGGCTTGTTGCAAGTTCAGCAAAACCTTGAGCGAGAGCATAGTGAAAGGCGAAGGCTTTATCTTCAACAGGGGCATGGTAATTTAACCAACTTTGCCAGAAATAAGCCAAATCCACTTTATTGCCGATAAGTGGCATTTTTACTGGAATATTGACCTCATTTTGTGCTTGTGTCGCCAAAGATGAGGTATTTGCTAGTGCTTCTAAATGGCAGGCAGCTTCGCCCTCCCAAGAAACAATGGTTGGTGCAATACCGAGAGCATAAGCTACGGCATCAAATAAACGACCCGCAGATGATATAGGTGGGCAATTGAGTCCACGTTCAATGGCATTGACTAATATTTGCCAATTCGGTTCTGTACAGGTTTGGGTGAGAATTTCTTGCCATTGTGGCACAAATTGATGCAGGTGAGCCAGCCAGTTGCGCCAAGGTTGTTTAGCTGCAAGATCGCCTCCTGGCAGAGCCACAGCAGGCAGACCACCTAAATATTGACTATGTTGATAGTCAACGAGTAGACATTCGCCCCCCCAAAGTTGTCTATTTTCACCCATGCCGATACCGTCAAGTGCAAGACCGATTACAGGTTCATCGCAATGGTGTTCGGCCATTACGCTGACAATATGAGCATGATGATGAAGTACTTCGATTGGTGTGATTTGTTGCTGTTCAGCAAGTTGTTTCCCAATAGAAGATGAAAAATAGCCAGGGTGAGCATCCACCGTGATGATGTCTGGTTTAAATTGGTAAATCTGCTGAAATAATGCAAGGTTTTCACTTAATTGTGACCGCACTTGCTCGTTTGCTGTATCACCAATATGTTGGCTTAGTACGGCTTTATTGTGACGTAGTAAGCAGAATGTATTTTTCAGATCAGAACCCAACGCCAACACATTTTTTGTGCTTTGTGTTTCAAGTGGTATTTCATCTGGCACGTAGCCACGAGCACGACGTAGCGTTTCTAATCCATCGAAGGCAACACGAACAAGGCTATCATCGGCGCGTTGTAAAATATCGCGATTGTGGCAAAGATAAAAATCAGCCAAGTCAGCTAATTCTTCCACAGCATGTTCATTTTTCAATACAGGAGGTTGACCGCTTGCGTTAGCAGAGGTCATGACTAGCGGACGATTAACCGCACGTAACAACAAATGTTGTAGTGGATTACTTGGAAGCATGACGCCGATTTCTTGCAAGTTAGGCGCAATATTATCAGCAATATTGGGTACTTTATGTTTTGCTAGCAGTACAATCGGAGCTGCACTGCTGGTTAGCAATTCTGTTTCTTGAGAACTCAAATCCTGTAAAAACTGCAGATCAGGCACCATAATGGCTAATGGTTTTGTGGGACGATGTTTCCGTTGACGTAATAAATCAACCGTCTCTTGATTATTCGCATCACAGGCCAGATGAAAACCGCCTAAGCCTTTAACCGCGACGATGTGACCTTGTTGCAATAAAAGTGCGGTCTGTTTTAGCGCGGTTTCATGAGTAGCAAGGGTTTGTTCTCGATCTTGTAACCAGATATGGGGTCCACAGACTGAACAAGCATTAGGTTGAGCATGAAAACGACGATCAGCGGGATCTTTATATTCTTTTTCACATTGTGGACAAAGCGGAAAAACAGACATCGCCGTGTTTTTTCGGTCGTAAGGAATTGCCTTGATGATGGTAAAACGAGGACCGCAATGGGTACAATTGGTAAAGGGGTAGTGATAACGTCGATTGTTGGGATCGAATAAGTCAGCTAAACAATGTGGACAGGTTGCTGCATCGGGAATAATTTGCGTGTCCATTTGATTGTTTTCGCTTTCCCGGATAGTAAAGCTTGTTACTGTGGCTGCTTCAGGCCAATCTATGGTGCGCTGAGTAATGTCAGTAATTTGCGCTAGAGGTGGGAGTTTATTTTGTAGGTCGGATAAAAATTGCTCAAGTGCATTTGCTGGTGGAGAGACAAAACGAATTAACACGCCTTGTCCATCATTATTGACATCTCCATTTAATCCATATTGATTTGCCAGAAGCCAGACAAAAGGGCGAAATCCCACGCCCTGAACTTTTCCTTTTATGCGTAATTCGATCCCTTGCATAACGCAATCCTGTTTATTTTTGATTGAGACCAAGAAAATCGCCGACTTCGTGTTCTAGCTGGCTCATGGCAATTAAGGCTTCTTGAGTCTGTTTGGCTTCTTCTTCATCAATAATTGTCATGGCAAAACCCACATGTACGAGAACCCATTTGCCAACTAGAGGTTTTGGGTCATCCTGACAAATTAATGAAATATTAACTTCTCTTTTTACTCCGCAGACATCGACTACAGCAAGCTGTAATGCGCTGTCAGCTACTTGAATGATCTGTCCCGGAATACCTAAACACATAATCTGTCCTTAGTTAGAATGTTTATGAGATGAATTGTTTATTGTGAGGCAATAAACATACTGCGAAAAGAAATTTTATCACGTAACCATTTAAATTTGTATAGCGATATTTCAAATAGGGTGATGTTCATTTGTTGAAAATTTGTTCACATTTTTAACATAAAATTATTATGTTTCACCGTTATTTAACAGGGACATCACAGTAATAGAAAAACAATGGAAATCTTTTGATCTTAATCACAAATTTTCGAATTACTTCTTGAGCTTTACTTTTCGACAGGAGTATCCTTACTTCTAGAGTGGTTATTGTAGAAACGTTATTTACATACAAGGAGGGGAATGTATGAATCGTTTTGTAATCGGTGATCCGAAGGATTGCATTGGATGCAACACCTGTATGGCCGCTTGTAGCGAAGTGCATAAAGCTTTCGGATTACAATCTTTTCCACGTTTACAAGTCATGCGTAATGATGATGTAACCGTGCCAATTCTCTGTCGTCATTGTGATGATTCACCATGTGCTACCGTATGTCCTGTACATGCGATTACACATATTGATGACACTATTCAACTTAACGAAAGTCTCTGTATCGGTTGTAAACTTTGTGGTATTGCTTGCCCATTCGGTGCAATTACCCAACATGGTTCTGCACCGATTGACGCACCAACCTATTATGAGGGATTCTCTTTCACTGATGCGGTAAAACGAGATATTCGTACTGCACCAGATAATACGGATTTACACAATATGCTGGCATGGCAACCAGGCGTAAAAGCCATTGCTGTGAAATGCGATCTTTGCTATTTCCGTGAAGATGGTCCGGCTTGTGTACAAACCTGTCCGACCAAAACGTTATTTATTATTAGTGATGAGAGTATCAAACAGGCTAACGAAAGAAAACGTGAAATGGCAATGGTTTCTTCGCCTGCTATCCCAAGATAATTAGTGTGTTTTAACTTGTAATCAATGGAGTGATATTATGAGTTTACCTATCAATTTACTCATCACGACCCTGTTGATTTATGTCGTAGGTGCGTTTATTTCGCTCGCAGTGAGACGAAACGAACAACTTTCAATCAATATATCCGGCGTGACCGGTGTACTTGCTGGAGTGTTAGGTATTGTTGCCTGCATCCCCGTTCTGATCAGCAGCGACACAGTCGTTGATGTTTTCAAAACCCCATTTGAATTTGCCACGTTCTCCATCCGTATTGACGGATTGGCTGCGTTTATGGTGTGTGTCATTTCTTTATTAGTTATTGTGACCGCACTTTATTCTTTCTCTTATGTAAAAGAATACAAAGGTAAAGGCGCAGGTTCCATGGGCTTCTTTATGAATTTATTTATCGCTTCCATGGTTGCGTTAGTTACCAGCGATAATGCATTCTACTTCCTTGTATTCTTTGAAATGATGTCATTGGCATCTTATTTCTTAGTCCTTACCGAACAAGATGACAATGCCGTAAATGCAGGCTTGCTTTATTTCTTTATTGCGCATGCCGGTTCGGTATTAATTATGATCGCCTTCTTCATTTTCTACTGCTATGCCGGTAGTTTTGAATTTAGTGCATTCCGTCAAACCACTTTGCCGGCACCGCTTGCCTTTACTGCCTTTATTTTGGCATTTTTAGGTTTTGGCGCAAAAGCAGGTATGATTCCATTACACAGTTGGTTACCGAAAGCTCACCCGGCTGCACCTTCTCATGCATCCGCAATGATGTCTGGTGTGATGGTTAAAATCGGTATCTTCGGGATCATCAAAGTTGGTGTGGATCTTCTCGGTTCTACTAATGTTTGGTATGGCGTTATTGTACTTGCCTTTGGTGCGGTGTCTTCCGTGCTTGGCGTACTTTATGCCTTGGCAGAACATGACATCAAAAAACTCTTGGCTTATCACACAGTAGAAAATATCGGCATCATTATGATGGGTGTGGGCGTCGGTATGATTGGTATCGCGACACATCATCCCGTATTGGCTACTGTGGGCTTGCTTGGTGGGTTATATCACTTACTTAACCATGCCGTGTTCAAAGGCTTGTTATTCTTAGGTGCGGGTTCTGTGATGTATCGTTTGCATACTAAAGACATGGACTTAATGGGCGGCTTAGGCAAACTTATGCCTTACACTGCATTCTGTTTCTTAATCGGTACCATGGCGATTTCTGCATTGCCACCGTTTAATGGTTTTGTCAGTGAATGGTTTACTTATCAATCTTTATTCACCTTAAGCCAAAGTGATGATTTCGTCTTAAAACTTGCCGGTCCTATCGCCATCATTATGTTGGCATTGACTGGTGCGTTAGCGGCACTTTGTTTCGTGAAAGTGTACGGTATCAGCTTCGGTGGTGCACCACGTAGTGAAAAAGCAGCTAATGCACGCGAAGTACCAAAACCAATGGTGATTGCGATGGCTGTGTTAGCGTTATGCTGTGTGTTGTTAGGTGTGGGAGCATCAGTAGTGACCCCAATAATTGCGAAAATTTCGACCGCACTTGCTCATAGCGAACCGCTCATGTTGGCTCAAAATGGCGTAGTGGTTGCACAAGCTGAACCGCATACTGCACTTTCAACACCAATGGTGACTATCATGTTATTGGCATTTTTCTTCTTGCCATTTAGTTTCTATGCATTCACCAAAAATCAACGTTTATCCGATCGTGCAAAAGGCAATCCATGGGCTTGTGGTTATGCTTATGAACAAGATATGGCTGCCTCAGCGGGTAGTTTCACTCGTCCGTTACGTACGATTTTCAAATCGCTTTATACCTTGCGTGAAGTGTTGGATCCTGCACCTTTAGGTGATAAAGGCATCCAAGCGGTAATTAAAGGCGCAACAAAAGCTGAACCTTTCTGGGAAGAAAAAATGACGATGCCTATCGCTCGTTTTATTCCGTGGTTAGGAACAAAAATCCAATGGTTGCAACAAGGTGACTTCCGTGTGTACTGCGTGTACTTCGTGATTGCCTTGGTGGCAATACTACTTTCCATTGCGTTGATGTAGGAGGTTGAAGATGATTACGTTACCTTCAGAAATTGCAACATCTGCCGGAATGTTTGTTTTTGCCATCGTGCAAGCCTTGATTTTGCTTGCCCTTGCACCGTTATTTTCCGGTATTTCACGTATGATCCGAGCACGAATTCAATCTCGTCGCGGTCCGGGTGTGTTACAAGATTACCGCGATATTGCGAAATTAATGAAACGTCAAAACATTTGGCCTGACAATGCGGGTTGGGTTTCTAAAGTGATGCCTTATGTGCTAATCAGCACGGTGATGGTAGTCGCCATGAGCTTGCCTTTATTTACCCGTGTTGCACCGTTTGGCGCAGGCAGTGATTTAATCACCGTGATTTACCTATTCGCCTTGTTCCGTTTCTTCTTTTCAATTGCAGGTTTGGATTCAAACAGCACATTCTCAAGTTTAGGGGCAAGTCGTGAAGTCACATTAGGTGTCTTGGTAGAACCAATTCTCATGTTGGCATTCCTTGTGATTGCTTTAATTGCTGGTTCAACCAATTTTGCGGTTATCAGTAATGCTCTTTCCGATAATACTTGGCAATATCCAATTGCGACAGTGATTGCTATCGCTGCAGCATTCTTCGCCGTGTTTATTGAAATGGGTAAAATTCCATTCGACTTGGCAGAAGCAGAACAAGAATTACAAGAAGGTCCATTGACTGAATATTCTGGTCCAGCACTCGCCTTATTAAAAATCGGCTTAAGTTTAAAATCTATGGTTGTGGCATCTATCTTTGTGAGCGTGTTGCTTCCTTTCGGTATCCCGACAGAGATGAGCTTAAGTGCGGTCATTTTAGGTGGCATTTTATTCTTTGTGAAATTATTAGTGGTGTTCGTATTGGCTTGTGTCTTTGAAAACACACTTTCTCGTACCCGCTTTATGTTAACAGGACGTTTAACCGTGGTCGGCTTCGGCATTTCTGTGTTGGCGTTTGTATTTTACTTCACTGGGTTGTAAGGAGGACAAATATGGAACGTTTAGCTCTGATTACAATCATTTTACCTTTCGTAGGGGCGTTTATTGTTGGTTTGAACAAAAAACATTTTGCTCAAATTGCCACAGTATTTGCTGCGCTTGCTACGCTGGGAACCTTGTTAGTCGCAGGACAATGGTTTGCCGATGGTCATCAAAGCGTTACTTATGACATCGTCGCTTTTGATAAAACCGCGATCTTTGGTGTAACGCTTGATGCAGTCAGTACATTAATTGCCTTTGCCGTTGTGGCCTTAGGTTTCTTAATCTGCTTATATTCTTGTGGTTACTTAACCGATAAAAACCGTGAACACCCACATAATGGGTTACCACGTTTTTATGCATTCTTGCTTATTTTTATCGGTGCCATGTCTGGCTTAGTCTATTCCTCAACTTTAGCAGGACAATTATTGTTCTTCGAAATTACTGGGGGATGTTCTTGGGCATTAATCAGTTATTACCAAACACCAAAAGCTCAAGCAGCCGCAATGAAAGCCTTGATTATCACCCACGTGGGGGCAATTGGGTTATATATTGCCGCAGCCTATTTATTCAGCCAATCAGGTACTTTCTCTATCACTGCATTAGAGCATTTAGACCCGAGTGCGAAAACCATCGTGTTATTCGGTGTGATGTTTGCTGCGTGGGGTAAATCAGCACAATTACCAATGCAAATTTGGTTGCCGAATGCGATGGAAGCACCAACACCGGTGAGTGCGTATTTGCACGCCGCATCAATGGTTAAAGTTGGGGTGTATATCTTCGCTCGTTCTGTTATGTCTGCTGGTGAGATTCCACATATTGTGGGTGAAGTCGGCATCATCATGGCGATGATTACCTTAATTTACGGCTTCTTGATGTACTTGCCACAAACTGACTTAAAACGTTTATTGGCATATTCAACCATTACCCAACTTTCTTATATTTTCATTGGGATTTCTCTTGCTGCATTAGGCTCTAAATTGGCCTTTGTGGCAGCGATTAGCTACATCTTCAACCATGCTTTCGCGAAAAGCTTATTCTTCTTGGTTGCTGGTTCATTAAGTTATGCGACAGGAACCCGTTCAATGCCATTGTTACGAGGTATTATGCGTACAATGCCAGTGGTCGGTGCAGGATTTGGTGTTGCAGCATTAGCGATTGCCGGGGTGCCGCCGTTTAATGGATTCTTCAGTAAATATCCATTATTTGCGGCCGGATTTGAATTAGGTCATGAATATGGCTGGATTACTTGGTTAATGGTACTTGCTTTAGTTGAATCAACTGCGACATTCGTGTGGTTGTTGTATAAATTCGGACAATGTGTCATCGGTAAACCATCAGAAGCAGTTGCTGAAGCACAACCAATTACGTTTTCAATGAGTATCGTATTAGTGATTCTCATGGTAATGTCTGTATGCTCTAGCTTCATTGCTGCATATTGGCTAGGTTTGGCGGGTTAGGTTAAGGAGGACTCTATGTTAATGATAAATGGACTTGCGTGTTTACTCATTATTACCTCTCTTTGCGTAATTATGGTTCGAACCGCCAAAAAAGCTGCGTTATTTTACAGTTTGCAATCGTTGGTATTGGTATTGTTGTTTGTCTATCTTGCCAATGAAATGCAAGCCCATGAACTTTATATGTGGTCAATTAGCGCATTTATTACCAAAGTGGTTTTGGTGCCAGCGATTTTAATCTATGCGATGAAAAAAGTTGATGAAAGTCAAACTCCAGCTGGAATAAATGTCGCTTGGTTGATCCCGATCACAGCAGTGATAGTCACATTGTGCTACTTTGTTGTTGTCCCAATCGATTTGCCATTGGTTGCACATCTTAAACCGGCATTATCAGTGTCATTAAGTCACTTCTTATTAGGTTTAGTGTGCATTGTTAGCCAACGCAATATCGTAAAACAAGTATTCGGTTATTGTTTGATGGAAAACGGTTCTCATCTCACATTAGCCTTATTGGCAAATAAAGCACCTGAGTTAGTGGAAATCGGAATTGCCACTGATGCTATCTTTGCCGTCATCATAATGGTGGTGTTGGTAAACAAAATTTACCGTACATTCCATTCATTAGATGCAAAACAACTTATGAGTTTGAAGGGGTAACGCTATGTATGAACAATGGATAATCGCGTTATTAATCGCACCTTTAGCAATATCACTTGCCAGTTTCGCTTGTGGCGTGACAAAAGCACGGACAATTTGTACCGCACTTCATGTTACAGGTTTGATTTTGATGTTAGCATTTGCCTTACAAATTATTAATGGCGTGCTAACTCAGGGGGAAATCAGTGCATTAAATAACTGGGTTTACATCGACAGTCTATCTGCTATTTTCTTAGGTCTCATCGCTATTGTCGGAACATTAGCCGGTATTTATTCTATCGGCTACATTGGTACGGAATATCGTGAAGGGCATCTTGATTTTAAAACATACTGCAATTATTACGGCTTTTTGCATTTGTTTTTCTTCACCATGATTATTTCTGTGATCACCAATAATGTGATTTTGATGTGGGCAGCCATTGAAGCAACCACATTAAGTTCTGCATTCTTGGTCGGCACATACAAACAAAAAACCTCTCTTGAGGCTGCATGGAAATACATTATTATCTGTTCAGTTGGGGTGGCGTTTGGATTGTATGGCACGATTTTAACGTTCTCTAATGGAACAAATCTTTTAGCTGATCCAAGCCAAGCTATTTTCTGGACAGAAATCAATCAACAGGCAGCTGGTTTGAATCCAATGCTCATGTATCTTGCTTTTGCCTTTATTTTGGTTGGGTTTGGTACTAAATGCGGTCTATTTCCAATGCATACTTGGTTGTCTGATGCACACAGTGAGGCGCCAAGTCCAGTGAGTGCGATTCTATCAGCTGTATTATTGAATTGTGCCATGTTGGTGGTATTGCGTTATTACATCTTAGTTTCTAAAGCAGTTGGTTCTACATACCCGCAAACCTTATTGTTGGTATTTGGTTTACTCTCTGTATTAGTGGCGGCGTTGTTTATTATCGTCCAATTCGACATCAAACGTTTATTGGCATATTCCAGTATTGAAAACATGGGGTTAATTAGCTTTGCCTTTGGTTTAGGTGGCCCAATCGGTGTATTTGCGGGTTTATTACATACCATCAACCATAGTTTAGCGAAAACCTTGTTATTCTGTGCTTCAGGTAACATATTATTAAAATATAAAACCCGTGATATGAACCAAGTACGTGGTTTATGGCGTGTAGCACCAATGACGGCGGTGTTATTTGCCGGTGGTGCATTAGCACTAGGTGGTATCCCACCATTTAACGTGTTCGTCAGTGAATTCAGTATTGCTGTTGCCGGTATTTACGCAGGTAAAACTTGGTTAATGGTGTTCTGTTTAATTTTACTCACTATCGTGTTAGCGGGATTGTCTTTAATGGTATTAAAAACCGTATTAGGCAAACAACCGAATAATGTTGAAGTGGGGGATGTGAACAAAGTTTCACTCGTGGCGATGGCAATTTTACTGTTATTCATGTTTATTATGGGTATTCATATTGCCGAACCAATTTTGCAGTTATTAAAAAGTGCGGTCGGAATTGTACTCGGATCTGAACAAGTGTCTTTTGGTGAAATGTTAGTTTTACCTTGGCAAAGTTTAGCGCAATGATCGACAGGAGGGATAAATATATGGAATTAACTAAAAATACATCAGTCGATCCAGCCAAAATGATTGGCAAAAATTACATTGAAGCAGTCAATGCAAAATTTCCAAATACCATTTTGGATGAGGAGTGGTCAACACCAAATCAGGTTACTCTTACCATTAAAACCAATATGTTACCTGATGTTGTTGAATACCTTTATTATCAACATGAAGGTTGGTTACCTTTGGTATTCGGGAATGATGAGCGTTCAATTCATGGCAATTATGCAGTGTACTACGTGCTTTCCATGGAAGGGGAAGTGAAAACTTTTATCACCATTAAAGCTTTAGTTGATCCTGTGAGCCTAGAATTTCCGTCTGTGACACCAAAAGTCAAAGCGGCGGTTTGGGGCGAACGTGAATTATTCGATATGTATGGTTTGAAAGCCGTCGGGTTACCTGACCAACGCCGCTTAGTGTTGCCAGATGATTGGCCGGATGATCTTTATCCATTACGTAAAGACTCCATGGATTACCGTTTACGTCCCGATCCGACAACCGCAACAGAAACATACGAATTTATTAACGAAAAAGGCGAAGCACGTATCGTTCCACTTGGTCCGTTACATATCACTTCCGATGAACCTGGACACTTCCGTTTGTTCGTGGATGGGGAAGACATCATTGATGCGGATTATCGTTTGTTCTATGTACACCGTGGTATGGAAAAATTAGCAGAAACTCGCATGGATTACGACCAAGTTAACTTCCTGGCTGACCGTGTATGTGGGATTTGTGGTTTCACACATAGTGTGGCCTATGCCAATTCCGTCGAAAGTGCTTTAGGGATTCAAATTCCAAAACGCGCTGAATGGATTCGTGCGATTTTATTAGAAGTAGAACGTTTACATAGTCACTTATTAAACTTAGGTCTATCTAGCCACTTTACCGGCTTTGATACTGGCTTTATGCAATTCTTCCGCGTTCGTGAGAAATCTATGACCTTGGCAGAAGTGCTAACCGGTGCACGTAAAACCTATGGTATTAACCTTATCGGTGGTGTGCGTCGCGATATGTTGAAACATCAACGTGAGCAATGTATCAAACTTATCGGCGAAATGCGTGAAGAACTCAAAACCTTGACTGATATTTTATTAAATACACCGAATATGGAACAACGTACGGTAGGTGTCGGTGTATTGGCAAAAGATATCGCTCGTGACTTTAGTCCGGTTGGTCCAATGATTCGTGGTTCTGGCTTTGCTCGTGATGTGCGTAAAGTACATCCGTTCTCCGGTTATGGCGATGTTCCTTTCAATCTCTTCACTGAAGCCAATGGTGACGTATTATCCCGTGTGAAAGTGCGGATTAATGAAGTGTTTGAATCCATGAATATTATTGATTACATGGTGGATAACTTGCCAAGTGGTGAAATCTTAAAAGAAGGTTTCAATTATACGCCTGGACGTTTTGCTTTAGGGATTACCGAAGCACCACGTGGTGAGGATATTCACTGGTCAATGCTAGGCGACAACCAAAAACTTTTCCGTTGGCGTTGTCGTGCCGCGACTTATGCTAACTGGCCAACCTTGCGCTATATGTTGCGTGGCAATACAGTGTCTGATGCGCCACTTATTATTGGTAGTCTTGACCCTTGCTATTCTTGTACCGACCGTGTCACCGTGGTGGATGTGCGTAAACGCAAAGCGAAAACCGTAGATTATAAAGAGATTGAACGCTACGGTATTGAACGTAAAAATTCACCATTGAAATAGGGGAGGCGGAAAATGTTTAAATTACTAAAAACAGTATTTAAAGCAGGTGATGTCACCACCAAATATCCGTTCAAACCTTATGAAGTCGATGAGGATTTTAGAGGAAAACCGGAACTCAATTCTGATCAATGTATTGTTTGTGCGGCTTGTACCATTGCCTGTCCAGCTAATGCGTTGACCATGAGAACGGATCCGGTGACAGGCGACCGTACCTGGTCATTATTTCTTGGTCGTTGTATTTTCTGTGGTCGTTGTGAAGAAGTTTGCCCAACTAAGGCGATTCGCTTATCACAAGATTTTGAACTCTCAGTGACCAATAAACAGGATCTTTTCCAAGAAACAACCTTTGCTACAGTAACTTGTCAGGAATGTGGTAAACCGTTTATTTCTTATAAAGAATTGAATTACACCATTGATTTATTCAAACAAACTTTAGATAAACCTGAATTAGTGAAACAAAAATTGGCAGAGTTGCATACTTGTCCGGTTTGTAAACGTCAGCACAGCTTAGAAAAAACCGCGAATATGGAATCCAATATGCGGATGAAATTAATCGACTTTAAAGAGCCGGTTCGCTTGAATTTCAAAAATGCGCTCGAGCAACGAGAACAAAGTGCGGTTGATTTACCTAACGTTTTAGCAGGAGGCGAAAGACGATGAACACACAAATTCCAATGCCGGTCAATGGCATATCAACACCGTTTAGTATTGATGAAAATATTGCCAAAATGAAACAAACGTTGCTGAAAGATATTCAACGTTCAGCTTACGTTTATCGTGTGGACTGCGGCGGTTGTAATGGGTGTGAAATCGAAATTTTCAGTACCATTACGCCAACATTCGATGCAGAACGTTTTGGTATTAAAGTGGTAGCCTCACCTCGTCATGCGGACATTTTATTGTTCACCGGTGCGGTTACCCGTGCGATGCGTACGCCAGCAATGCGTGCTTACCAAGCTGCACCGGATCCTAAAATCTGTATTTCTTACGGTGCTTGCGGTTGTGGCGGCGGTATTTTCCACGATCTCTATTGTGTTTGGGGCGGTAGTGATCAAATTGTACCAATTGATGTGTATATCCCTGGCTGTCCTCCAACCCCTGCAGCGACAATTTATGGATTCGCGGTAGCACTTGGTTTGCTTGATCAAAAGCTCAAAGGTAAACAAGAAAAAGCTGATCCTAACGCAGAAGCTAAATTACGTTTCCCAACCATTCCGTTGGATTTGCGTATTAGTCTTGAACGAGAAGCTCGTCGTCTAGCCGGTTATCGTCAAGGTGGCAACATTGCTAACCAATTTATGGCAATGATGGCCGAAGATGATAAGGTGCCATTCGGTGTACGTTTAGGTGAATACCTAGAACGCGAAGCCGATCCGCGTTTAAGCGAAATCGTCAATCGTTTGCATGCGATTAGTATGCCGTTTTCGGGATAATTAATTACGGGGCAAGTGATTGCCCCTATAAAAATGGGAATGTTATGACAACAAAAGTCTTTTTCTATTTATTAAACGAACGTTTCGTCGAAAACGATGAACAAGTGCCAGAGCAAGCAAAACAGGTAATGTATTACTCTTTGGCGATTGGTCACCATGTTGGCGTGATAGATTGTTTTAAAAAGTTACTAATTTGCGATTACGACGATTATCAACGTTTTGTAGAGAGCTTTCCAGAAGGGGATGCTAAACGCAAATTTGCCGGCTTAATGCGATTTGGTGAAATTGTGATTGACTCCAGCCATGTCAATTTATTGGCGAAAGCAATGGATGAGAACAAAGCCAATTTTGCCCCAGAACATCAAGAGTGGGTCGAAATTCTAATGGATACGTTAGCGTCGATTCAGCGTGAACCTGTGATGTATATTATGGTGAAACGTCGTGACGAATAATGTGATCTTAACGGTTGGCAACAGTATGATGGGGGATGACGGTGCGGGTCCTTATCTCTATCAGCTATTGAATGAAAATCCATTGCCAAATTGGACCGCACTTGACGGTGGCTCAGCACCGGAAAATGTTGCACATATTGTGCGAAACATGAAACCCGATTTGCTTTTAATTTTCGATGCGGCTGATATGGAATTAGCGCCGGGCAAAATCCGAATCATTGAAAAAGAGAGCATTGCTGAAATGTTTTTCATGAGTACGCATAATATGCCGCTCAATTACCTCATTGAACAACTGGAACAAGATATTAAACAAATTGTTTTCGTGGGGCTTCAACCCGATCTGGTTTCCTTTGGTTTTCCGATGACAGAAAGCGTAAAAGAGTCTGTGCAATTTATGTATGATTTTTTAAAAGAGGGAAGATCGCTTGAAGATATTCCTGTTTTGTAAAAAAGTGAGGGTGATTTTCTAAACATATTTAAAAATATTACGAAAACCTGTTTTATATCAATAAATCCATGTTTTTTGTAAGACTATGAACTGATTTTGGGTGTAATATATACCCAGAATTAATTATTCTAATTCTATCTCTAACCTCGTGTTGTACTAAAATAAGGACGTTACTATGGCTATTAAAAAAGTAATTACCGTATGTCCGTATTGTGCCTCAGGTTGTAAAATCCATCTTTTGGTGGAAAACAACAAAATTGTGGGAGCTGAAGGTGCAAACGGCAAGACAAACGAAGGGGAGTTATGCCTAAAAGGATATTATGGCTGGGATTTTGTGCATGATACAAAAATCCTGACTCCTCGCCTAACTCAACCGATGATCCGCTACAAACGTGGCGAACCATTCACACCAGTGAGCTGGGAAGAAGCGATTTCTTACACAGCAAGACGTCTCAGTGAAATCAAAGAAAAGTACGGTAACGAATCGATTATGGTAACGGGTTCTTCCCGTGGACCAGGTAACGAAGTGAACTTCGTTATGCAAAAATTCGCCCGTGCGGTATTAGGAAATAACAACATTGACTGTTGTGCGCGCGTGTGACACGGCCCTTCTGTAACAGGTCTGCTCAAATCGGTCGGTAACGGCGCAATGTCCAACTCAATTGTTGAGATTGAAGATACCAAATGCGTATTCATTTTTGGCTATAATGCCTCCACTTCACACCCTATTGTGGCGCGTCGGATTAACCACGCCAAAGCAAAAGGGGCGAAAATCATTGTTTGTGACCCTCGTAAAATCGAAACAGCCCGTATTGCGGATATTTATGCACCGCTTGCTAACGGGTCTAACGTCGCATTCTTGAATGCGATGATGAATGTGATTTTAGAAGAAGGATTACAAGATCAAAAATTTATTGATGAACACACCGAAAACTTCGATGCGTTCTATGAAACCGTGAAAGCTTATACACCGGAATCCACTCAACACATCACCGGTATTGAACCTGAAATGTTGCGTGAAATTGCCCGCACTTATGCAAAAGCGGAAACTGCTACTATCTTATGGGGTATGGGCGTTTGCCAATTCCGTCAAGGTGTAGAAACCGTACGTGCATTAGCAAGCTTGGCAATGCTTACCGGTAACTTAGGTAAACCAAATGTTGGGGTGAACCCAGTACGTGGTCAAAACAACGTACAGGGCGCATGCGATATGGGTGCGTTATTCAACACATTACCAGGCTATCAAAGTTTTGCTGACCCAGAAATTAATGCAAAATTTGCGAAAGCTTGGGGCGTACCGTCTATTCCAAGCAAACCAGGTGTACCGTTGAGTGAAGTACCTGAAGCGATCATGGAAGATAAAATTAAAGCATTCTATATCATGGGTGAAGATACATTACAAACTGAGCCTGATATTAATGCTGTTAAAAAAGCCTTCGAGAAAGTTGAGCTTCTTATCGTTCAAGATATTTTCATGACTCAAACAGCCGCAGAAGCAGATATTTTATTACCTGCGACTTCTTGTGCTGAACATGAAGGTGTATATAGTGCTGCTGACCGTGGTTTCCAACGTTTCTATAAAGCCGTTGAACCAACCGGCAACGTCAAGGATGACTGGGTAATCATTAGCGAACTTGCTACAGCAATGGGCTACCCAATGCACTATAACAATACCAAAGAAATTTGGGATGAACTTCGTTCGCTTTGTCCAATTTATAAAGGGGCAACTTACGAAAAAATGGAAGGCTTGGGTTATATTCAATGGCCATGTACTGATGAAGGCCCTGAAGATCAAGGCACAACATACTTGTATAAAGGCCAAATCTTCGACCGTCCGAACGGCAAAGCTGAGTTCTTCGCCTGTGACTGGGAGCCACCGATGGAAGATCTTTCTGAAGAGTTCCCATTGGTACTTTCTACCGTGCGTGAAGTGGGTCACTATTCCTGCCGTTCAATGACCGGTAACTGCCGAGCTCTTGCTGCACTTGCGGATGAGCCGGGATTCGTACAAATGAACGATCAAGATGCCAAAGAATTGGGCATTAAAAACAACGACTTGGTTTGGATTGCCTCATCACGTGGTAAAGTTATTTCTCGCGCAGATGTGAGCACTCGTACTAACAAAGGCGCTTGTTATATGACCTATCAATGGTGGATCGGTAAATGTAACGAATTAACCGCTGAACATTTGAACCCGGGTTCTAGAACGCCGGAATACAAATATAGCGCGGTTCGTATTGATAAAATCGAAGACCAAGCCTGGGCTGAACGCTATGTGGTAACTGAATACGCGAAATTAAAAAATCGCTTAAAAGAAACCGCACTTGTGGCTTGATTAGCGTCATAAATGAATGACGGGCGAACTTAAATGGTTCGCCCGTTTTTTATTGAATTATTTCCTTACGCATTATGAATGCATTTAGCCATCATTATCTGTAGCTAAAGATAAACAGGAATCCGCAAGTGTTTCACTAAAGCGTAAATCATGTGAAGCAATAAGCATTGGCAACTGTAATTCGCGTAAAAGTGCGGTCAGTTTGGCGATATTTTTTACATCGAGTCCATTAGTTGGTTCATCTAATAATAATACTTTGGGTTGCATCGCCAGTACGCCGGCTAGCGCAGTAAAATTCTGTTCACCACCAGATAAGGTATTCACAGAACGATCTTTTAATCCAACAATATTTAGACGTTCCAACTGTTGTAATGCAATTTGATAGGCTTCATCTCTGTTCAATCCTTGATTGAGAGGACCAAAGGCCACATCATCAAGTACAGTTGGGCCGAAAAGTTGATCGCCAGCATGCTGGAAACAGATGCCTATTTTTCCACGCAATGGTACAAAATCCTTTTCTTGTCGACATACATTACCGAACCAGCGAATTTCTCCTTGTTGGTAAAGTATAAAACCTAATAGGCAATGTAATAGGGTGGATTTTCCACAACCAATATCACCTTGTAAAAAAAGACGATGGCCTTCAGGGAGTTCAAAAGAAAGGTTATCAATAATCACACGCTGCTCGCGCATGATTTGTAATTGTTTGACTTCGAGGACGTTCATCAAGATTTATCCTGTGTTTTTTTCACATCATGCAGCTGAAAGCCACGAGCTTTTAGCGCCATTTCTGTTTTTTCCGCTTTAACGAGGGCATGAATTAATAATAATGCCACACGCTGCGCCGCGATAAATAAGGTTCTGCCATTAAGTTTTGGCTGGTAGCCACGTGCTCGCATTGCCATATCCATCTTTTTATGTACTTCACTGAACACTGAAATATAGCGAACAGTGAGAACAAAGAGATGAAGTAGTTTTTCAGGTAATGGCAAACGGCACAATGCCTGCAATAAAAGGCTCTCGTTCATATCCATTAACAAGAGTCGGGTTAAACTTAAAATCAAATTAAAACGTAGCGTGATGAGCAGTGCGAGCTGAATACCCATAGGATTTAATACTAAACCTTGCTCGGTGATTTTCCAGCTTAAGGTTAACCAAACGAGTAGCGTAAAGAGATTTAGTTTAAGCCAATATTTGAAATAACTGACAAGGGATTTTCGATAGCATATTAGCGCAATAAGTAATCCGCCGAATACGATTAGATTAAGGATAATAAGCGCTGAACCATGTGTCATTGTGCTGACGATAAGTCCACACAAAAACACATAAATCAATCGTAAGTGCGGTTGAAAAATAGCAAGGAAATTCATTTCACCACACTGAGCGCTGTTGGATACATTTTGTTTAACAATAAGACCACACCGACACTGACGATACTGTCGATAATAAATACGGGGATATGTGATATCACCAGAAGCATGATCAGATCGCTATAGGCTTTACCTCCATCCAATGCTAAGACTAGAGAGGCGAGCAAGGCTGAACCGCCAACACCGATTACACCAGCTCCAATTCCTGCTGTAATTTGAGTACGACGGGAATTGTCATGCTCAAGTCTTTTTGCAAATAGCCAATGTACAAGAAGAGCAGGTAATGCCATTATGCATAAATTGACACCTAATACGGCAAATCCACCAAAGGAAAAGAGCAGGGCTTGTAGGACTAATGCGATTAAAAAAGCAGGGAAAACAGCCCAGCCAAGAAACAGGCCGGCCATGCCGTTTAAGATGAGATGCACGCTACCAATGCCTACCGGTACATGAATGGTGCCAGCAACAAAAAAAGCAGCAGCAAACAATGCTGTTAGCGGCAATTGCTGCGAATTGAGTCGTTTAAGACCAATCATTACGCAGACTAATGCGACAGCTGCACCACCAAGCAATACGGGTGTATGCAACACACCTTCCGATAAATGCATATTATCTTTCCTTAGATTGCGACGCACGCGTCATTTTTGAGGCTCTAATCAATGCCCATAAGCCAAAAATACCAACAATATAGCCGATACCGCCAATAATATCGTGCAGGTAAATTTTGTCTTTTAATTTAGAAATATCTTCGCGGACCAACATCAATGCATTGTCACTGTTATTAGTGGTTTGCGCAGATACTCTGTTGGCAACAATTGAGGCTCGATGTCCTTCTTCACCTTCTATCACTACTTTAATGGCACCTTCGGCAGTGGTATTGATCGGATAGGCAAATTGCCCATCGCGATCCGTTTTACCTTCCAATAGAGGGGAGTCCTGACCAGCTTGCAAAATCTCCATATAGGTTTCTGCCGCTGGGGTCATATCGGAATAATAGGCTTTGCCGGAAACTGTGCGTCCATCATATTGTGCAAAAACATGCAAACTATGAGCCAATGCTGATGGTGCGCACAGCCAGGTGAAAAGTGCGGTTAAAAATACAACTCTTTTCATTATTTCGCGTCAAAAGTTAGCATATATTCAACACTACGTTTGTTATAGTCAGGGTTGTCTTTAACCGGCTCGTCAAATTCAGCCCAGACTTTGTTATAGCCCGCTTTAGGGGTGAATTGTGCAATACCTTTTTCATTGGTTAAGTTGAATGGGTGATCTTCGCCTAAACCCACTTTGATGCCTTGCACCGGTTTACCTTTTACTAACACAAGAATATCGAGTGGTTGTCCCGCTTTCGGTTCACTTTGTGGGATCAATTCATAATCCATGTTGTGTGATTTATTTGCTTGCGCATCCCAGTGTAAAATCGCTTTGCCGAATTTGACTGGGTTAACACTGAGTACAGCTTCAGGTGCTTGCTGTTTGGTTTTCTCGACATATTTACCGCTTGGCAATTTTGACCAAACGCCATTATCAAAGCGAATAAATGCGATGGCAGCATCAGGTGCAGCAAAGTGTGCTTCGCCTTCTTTAAAGTTTACTGTGGCATTTTGCAATTGGCCTTTAGCATCAAGTAGGCGTACCGCTTTTAATTTACTTTGAGGATAGGTTTCGGTTTCCTCATGACCAAATTTAACTACATATTGCCCTTTTACATCCTTAACGGGCTCCAACCAAACATTATGTGCATTAGCGAGTGAAGTACCGAATAGTGCAGTGATAAGTAATGCTGTTTTTTTCATGGAAGTTCTCCTTTTCTAACATGTGAATACTGTGATAAAGTATAAAATATGAAGTAACTTCAGAGTCAAGTGTAATTTTAAAAAAATGAAAATTGGTCAGCTAGCCAACATTGTTGGCTGTACGGTGGAAGCCGTACGTTTCTATGAAAAACAAGGATTGATCGAACCCGCCAAGCGGACAAGTGGTAATTTTCGCGTTTATACGGAAGAGCATTTGAAACAACTTTCTTTTATTTGTTATTGCCGCAGTTTGGATATTTCACTAAAAGAAATCAAAATGTTGCTGAATCCGCAATGTGCCACTCAAGAGCAAGAAAGAGAAATCAATGAGCTGTTAGATCGACATATTCGAGAAGTATCAAAACGGATCCATGAATTAGCTCACTTACGAATTCGCTTAATTCAGCTCAAAGGTAAATGTAGCCATTTTGAGCAAAACAATGATTTAATGAATACTTTATTGCAGCACAGTGGCATTAATTTTGTGCCGCTAAAATGATTTCTTGTACGAGTACCAGTAAAAATTTTTCAAACAACGTTTAAATATCGAACAACGAAACACAGAAATGCTGAAAATAAACATCAAAAAAGAGTAAAATTGGAACAGACTGCTTTTTTATTTTAAGGAGAAAATCATGCATGAGATGTCTCTCTGTCAGAATATTATGGACATTATTGATCAACAACAGAAAAAGCATGAAATCCATGAAGTGACAGATATTTGGCTAGAAATTGGGGCGCTGTCTTGTGTCGAGCAAAGTGCGGTAGAATTTTGCTTTGAAATTATGCGCAAAGATACCGTTGCTGAAAACTGTCAGTTACATTTTATTCATTTACCTGCGATTGCATGGTGCTGGCAATGTCAAAAGGAAGTTGAGATTGAAGCCTATCAAGATTGCTGTCCACATTGTCACAGTGCATGTTTACAACGTCGAAGTGGCACCGAATTTAGAGTGAAAGAAATTGCCGTAAAATAGCAAGACGTCTAAATTGGCAAATTTAACCTGATCTTTTGGATATAAAATACGCTAACTACTTGATAGTATGTATTTATCTCTCTTCAAAGAATATATTTAAGATAGAGAATATGGTATTCTAACGCATGTGAATTACCATAGATTCTAAGTATTTACAGAATAAACGAAACATTATTGAGGTGACTTATGTGTACAACCTGTGGCTGTGGCCATCCAGACCAAGTCAGAATCGGAGAATTACCGCATGTTCATAATGATTCCAATGCGCAACATGCAACAAAACTACCTAATTTTTCTCACTCCTCCTTCCGCATGCCAGACTCTCCACAACAAGAAGAAACCCAGCAACGGTTACTGAAAGTAGAACAAGATATTCTTGGTGCAAACAATCAATTAGCCGATATGAATCGTCGCTTTTTTGCCAATCAACACATTTTGGCACTTAATCTTGTTTCAAGTCCAGGTTCAGGCAAAACAACCTTGTTGACGACCACGCTAAACGCATTAAAAAATGACTATCCTTGTTATGTGATCGAAGGGGATCAACAAACAGAAAATGATGCGGATCGTATTCGTCAAACAGGTGTGCCAGCGATTCAAGTTAATACAGGCAAAGGTTGTCACTTAGATGCACAAATGATAGGTAATGCATTGGTGAAATTGCAGCCACAGGAAAATAGCCTGATGTTTATTGAAAATGTCGGAAATCTAGTTTGTCCGTCAGAATTTGATTTAGGTGAGCATGCCAAAGTGGTGATCTTATCTGTAACGGAAGGCGAAGATAAACCGCTAAAATATCCACATATGTTTGCAGCCTCTAAATTAATGATTTTAAATAAAGTGGATTTATTGCCGTACTTAAATTTCGATGTGGAAAAATGTATTGCTTATGCGAAACAAGTGAATCCAACAATTGAGGTTATCCAGTTGTCTTCTCAAAGTGGAGAAGGGTTACAGCAATGGCTAGACTGGTTAAAAGCGCAAGAACGATAGGAGCATCAAATGCAGTTTGTTGATGAATTTCGTGATCCTGAACTGGCTAAAAGTCTGTTACAGCGACTACAAAAAATAATGGAAAACCAACCGCACTTTACACCAGAAAATCCGTTATATTTGATGGAGGTCTGTGGCGGACATACTCATACTATTTTTAAATTTGGGTTGGATCGTTTATTACCCAAAAGCATTGAATTTATTCACGGTCCAGGCTGCCCGGTGTGTGTATTACCGATGGGACGAATTGATGTATGTATTGAGATTGCTCGTCGCCCAGAAGTCATTTTCTGTACTTTCGGTGATGCCATGCGAGTACGTGGACGTTTAGGTTCATTATTAGAAGCCAAAGCACAGGGTGCGGATGTTCGTATCGTTTATTCACCGCTTGATGCATTGAATATCGCATCAAATAATCCAGATAAAAAAGTGGTGTTCTTTTCACTCGGTTTTGAAACAACCATGCCGAGTGCTGCAATTACCTTGCAACAAGCGAAAAAACAACAGGTAAAAAACTTTTTTGTGGTATGTCAAAATATCACTATCATCCCAACATTACACAGCTTATTGTCACAAGGACAAGTCAAAATTGACGGCTTTCTTGCACCAGGTCATGTAAGCATGGTGATTGGTTCTGATCCTTATCAGGAATTGTGTGATACCTACCATAAGCCTTTTGTAATCACTGGTTTTGAGCCTTTAGATATCCTACAAGCAATTTTAATGTTGGTGACACAGATTGTTGAAAAACGCTGTGAAGTGGAAAATCAGTATAAACGTATCGTACACCAACATGGCAATGAGTTAGCACAACAGGCAATCAGTGAAGTGTTCCGCTTGAAAGCCAGTAGCGAATGGCGTGGATTAGGCGAAATTGCCGAATCGGGCGTAGAACTGACAGATGATTATCAATGCTTTGATGCAGAAGCGCATTTTGCTTGTCAGCCACATCAAGTTGCCGATGATCCTGATTCTCGTTGCGGAGATGTATTAATCGGCAAATGTAAGCCGGCGGATTGTCCATTATTTGCTAAAAAATGTAATCCTGACAATGCCTATGGTGCATTGATGGTATCTTCCGAAGGGGCATGCGCAGCCTATTATCAATATAGACGGGAATAAAACAATGACTGATTTTATTACAATGGCACACGGAAATGGTGGTGCCACAATGCAAGAGTTGATCCGCGATTATTTTGTTGAGGCATTTGATAATCCGATACTTTCACAAGGCGAAGATCAGGCTCGTATTGCTTTACAAGAGTTAAATGCTTTAGGTGGAACATTGTCATTTTCTACCGATAGCTTTGTGATTGATCCGATTTTTTTCCCAGGTGGAGATATTGGTAAACTCGCTGTTTGTGGCACCGCTAACGATGTCGCGGTATGCGGTGCCGTACCAAAATATTTATCCTGTGGGTTTATTTTGGAAGAAGGCTTACCACTAGAAACTTTAAAAAAATTGATTCAATCGATGGCAAAAGCCTGCCAGTCAGCCGGTATTCAAGTGGTTACCGGTGATACCAAAGTAGTACAAAAAGGCGCGATAGATAAAGTGTTTATCAATACAGCAGGTATTGGAGTGATTCCAAACGGACTCGATTGGGGCGTGCATCGTATTCAACCAGGTGATCAGATTATTGTGAGTGGTACTTTAGGTGATCATGGCGCAACCATTTTGAATTTACGTGAAAATCTTGGTATTCAAACGGATTTACACAGTGATTGTGCTGTGCTTGCTCCACTCATTGATTGCATTCGTCCAATTGAAGGGGTGAAAGCTGTACGCGATGCGACCCGTGGTGGTGTAAATGCGGTACTTCATGAATTTGCACAGGCACAAAAAGTAGGGATTCAAATTGATGAAACGGTATTACCAATTCGTCAGGAAGTGCGCGGTATTTGTGAATTACTCGGTTTGGATGCGTTAAATTTTGCCAATGAAGGCAAATTGGTAATTGTGGCGGACAAAGAAAAAACAGCTGAAATTCTGACCGCACTTCGTCGCCATCCATTAGGTGAAAATGCGACCGTAATCGGCGAGGTAACGACTGATGGTAAAGTTCGAGCAGTTGGTCTTTTCGGTCAAAGTCGTTTATTAGACTTACCACGCAACGAACCTTTACCACGAATCTGTTAAGCAAAAACCGGTTTAATTTAAAATTAAACCGGTTTTAGTTTGTAAATTGATATGTGTGAGAAGAGTGCTATTTTTTCCAAATAACGTGGAATTCACGATCTTCTTCTCGGTGTGAAATTAAGAATTTCGCAAACACATCATCCATTTCATCTTTCTCATTTACTAATCCGACCCAAACTTCAGCAAAAGCCTCAGGATCGATTAACACCCCAATTTCTTGTTCCCAATCATCCGCTGTTTCGACAAACTCAACCGCACCACGATCTTCAAATTGCAGATTGAATAGCATAATATCAGCGGGATCGAGATTTTCCCCCGCCATCTCTAAGAAAATATCATAAGCAAGATCAATCGCTGCATCGGGATCGAGTTTTTGAATATCAGTTGTCATTGGGTTTTCCTTCATTAAGTCAATTGCGCGTATGATACCGCAAGAAACAGAAAACAAAAAGTACGGTCAAATTCATCTATATTTTGCTTATAGTAGTTAAACCTCAACTCGTTTTCCTATATCTTTTAAATTAGAAAATTGCTCGAGTAATCGAGGGGCATCATCAAGGCTAATCGCAAATGTCCAAAGATAAGTAATTACTGCATAAATATGCCCAGCTTGCACACCTTTAGTTGTGGCTAAATTAACTACAGTGACGCCAAATAAAATAGCTGATGCGATGCCAATCCATAAATAACCGCTTGCTTCACGATTAGATAAACGGATACGTAAATGAGCAAGCCAGTCATAATGTTTATTTAAGTGATAATTACTTTTTTGTTCAATTACGTGACTTCTTTTTCTAACCGATCGTTAAGCTTTAAATAAAGCAAATCATTGGTTTTTAAGTATTTAGGTAATAAAAGACCAAAAAATACCAATATTAGACAAGCCGTTATGCCTGACCAAAATTCTAGCCACAATAGCATTATAGCCGCACCAACGATGGAAAAACTCGACATAATTAATGTTGGTAGATGTTGTTCAAAAAAGTCCACAAATTGACGTGATAATGCTACACGAGCAGTAATTGCTGAGGTATTTAATCCTTTCTCACGTTGGCTAACGATAACTGGCACTGCAAGCTCTGCATAAATACGAGCAAAACTACGAGTATCTACAGCACGGCGAGCTGCACCAATTCCCCAAATGATAAGCACTAAAAGGGAATAGCTAAGTGAAAGCAACACATCACCATTCATTATTGCATTAACAGCAAAGCCCCCAAAAACGGGATAAGTAATAAAGAGAATGTTCTCTAATGTGACCAAGCTGAAAGTAAAGAAAAGACGTTTTTTGTTGTTTTTGGCGATTGATTTAATATTTTCTATCGCATTTGAAGTCATTTTAGTCATAAAAATATAGTCCAATAATTTACTAAATTGCATAAATTATAGTCTCAAAAGTTACTAAAATAAAGTAAATTTTAAGACTATATTTTTATGTTTGAAATGATAGAATAAGACAAACAGAGAAAGTTGAGGGATAGAAATGAATAATTTTGAGTTGCTTGGTAAGCACATTTCAGAAATTGATGAGGTGCTGGATACATGGATCGATCTTAAGTTTGCACTTAATTACAATCATTTTGCAGTGCTTTATTGTTTAGCTAGTGCTGAAAATGGACAATGCACACAAAAGCAAATTTGTGATGAATGGTATATGCCAAAACAAACGGTGTTTAATATTTGCAAAGAATTTCGAGAAAAAGGCTGGATTGAATTTTATCCGAGTTCAACAGATAAACGTGAAAGGATTATGCAATTAACAAATGCAGGTAAATTGCAAGCAGAACCGGTTTATAGAGCGACGACAGAAATGTTTGAGAACGCATTTAATATATTTGGAAAAGAGAAATCTTCTCAACTTTTTGCATTAATGTCTGAATTTTCCCAAATCTGTCGAGATGTAATGAATAAATAAAAAGTGCGGTCAAATTCGCTGTTGTTTTTGACCGCACTTACTTTTAGTTGCCGTAACTAGCCCGTATTTCGCATACCTGCGGCAATACCTGTGATGGTAATCATCAGGGCTTGTTCTACATCAGGGCTTGGGTTTTCAGGCGACTCACGGAAACGACGAAGCAATTCCACTTGAAGGAGATTGAGCGGATCCGTATAAACATTACGTAATGCAATAGAATCCGCGATCCACGGTAAGTCCGCCATTAATTCATCTTTGTGAGAAAGAGAAAGCACAGTTTTAATATCTGCATTGAGTTGATTACGCAGATTTTCACCTAAGTACCAAAGCTCTTTTTTCACCAAGTTATGATCATATTGCTCAGAAAGCCACGTATCGGTTTTACTGAACACCATTTCTAACATCCCCACACGAGTAGAGAAGAATGGCCAAGCTTTGCACATTTCTTCAATAATATGACCTTTGCCTTCATCCATAATTTTTTGAATAGCTGCACCCGCACCAAGCCATGCTGGTAGCATTAAGCGGTTTTGCATCCAAGCAAAAATCCATGGAATGGCACGTAAGCTTTCTACGCCCCCATTTGGATTACGTTTTGCAGGGCGAGAGCCAAGTGGTAGTTTAGACAGTTCTTGTTCTGGTGTGGCACTGCGGAAATAAGGCACGAAGTCTTTATCACCACGAACAACACTACGGTAAATGTCGCATGAAGTAGCGGAAAGTTCATCCATCACAGTACGCCATTCTGCTTTAGGTTCTGGTGGTGGGAGTAAGTTTGCTTCTAAAATCGCGCTCGCGTAAAGATCAAAGGTTTCAACCGCAACTTCGGGTAAACCAAGTTTAAAGCGGATCATTTCCCCTTGTTCAGTCACACGTAAACCATTTTTAAGTGAGCGCGGTGGCTGAGAAAGTAATGCCGCATGTGCAGGTGCACCACCTCGACCGATTGTACCACCACGACCATGGAATAAAGTGAGCTCAATACCTAGTTCTTCGGTTAAGTTGACTAATGCTTCTTGAGCACGATATTGTGCCCATGAAGCTGCCATCATACCTGCATCTTTAGCAGAGTCAGAATAACCAATCATCACCATTTGATGATTGTTAATCACGCCACGATACCAACCAATATTGAATAATTGACGCATGACTCCTTCAGAAGCATCTAAGTCATCTAAGGTTTCAAAGAGTGGCACGACAGGAATATGATAAGGCACACCCGCTTCTTTTAATAATAAATGCACGGCAAGCACATCAGAGGCACTTCTTGCCATGGAAATAATATAGCAAGCAATTACGCCTTGCTTTTGTTGGGCAATGACTTTACACGTCTCTAAAATTTCTTGGGTTTCAGCAGATGGCTCCCAATGGGTTGGAATTAATGGGCGACGAGAATTTAACTCGCGTACTAAGAAAGATTGTTTTTCTGCTTCGCTCCATTGTGCATAATCGCCAATGCCAAGATAACGGGTGATTTCAGCAATAGCATCGGTATGACGGGTACTTTCTTGACGGATATCCATTTGTGAAAGAGTGACACCAAAACAACGAATACGATGCAAAATATCTAATAATGAACCATTAGCGATAATCCGCATGCCACACGCCATTAATGATTGATAGCAATCATAGAGCGGTTCCCAAAGTTGATTATCTTCCATGATGATATCCGCTTGGCTTACGCGTGGCGGACGATTTGCCAGGCAATCATCAAAGTAATCAAGAGTGGCGATAAGTTTTGCACGAAGTGCTTTGACTACAAAACGATAAGGCTCTAAATGCTCACCATATTTTGCGGTAAATTCTGGTGTGCATTTCACCATAGATAATTCATCAGCAAGAGATTTAATGTCATTTAAGAATAAATCTGCTGCTTTCCAACGAGCAAAATAGAGTACTTGTTGAGTAATTTTTGAAGTAACAAATGGGTTGCCATCACGGTCACCACCCATCCAAGAAGAAATTCGGACAGGACGTAAGCCTACTGGTAAATCGTACCCCAAAAATTCACGAGCATGTTCATTTAATTGACGTAAGAATTCCGGCACCCCTTGCCATAGGCTGTTTTCAATCATGGCGTATCCCCATTTTGCTTCATCGAATGGCGTAGGGCGAACGGTACGGATTTCATTGGTATGCCATGCTTCAGCAATTAAACGAAGTAGCAAGCGTTCAATAATGCCGCGTTCTTTAGGTGTCAAATCATCGTGCTCTAATTTGCTTAAGCATTTATTGATCTCAACGTGTTTGTGGATTAACGAACGTCGTGTGGTTTCGGTTGGGTGTGCGGTTAATACTAGCTCAATGAGCAAGTTTTCAACGGTTTTGTAAACTTCTTCTTTTGAAATATTTAATGCTTTTAAGCGTTGGAATAAAGCACTTAATGAACGATTAGAAGATTGTAAATCTTTGTGTTGGCGAGAGACCGTTTGGTATTGTTCAGCGATATTAGTTAAGTTAAGGAAATGGCTGAATGCTCGTGCAACAGGAATAATATTTTCATTTGAAATGGTGGAAAGGGTATCCAACAATGTTTTACGTGCTTGGCTATCGCCTGCTCGAGATTGTTTTGACAATTGGCGAACATTTTCAATTAAAGTGAGAATGTCTTCGCCTTGTGCATCATTAATGGTTTCTCCAAGAAAACGCCCTAGCATATTAATGTTATGGCGGAGAGTGCGATACTCATCAGTCATATGAACTCCGATAAAGAAAAAAATAAAACTAGGGGAGATATAACCAAAAATATGTATCGGGATCAAATGCTATACGTCAAAAACTTGCATTAAATCAAAAAAGGCTAAAATAAGTAAAAAAATGATCGCACTTTTTTAGATAAAATTCAAAGTGCGGTCAAAAAGTTTAATGTTTATTTAAGGTTGCGAACTGATTTTCGAATGACGAGTTCAGGATGGATCGCAATGCGGTGTTTTTCGTGATTATCGTTATCTTTATTGGCAATACGCTCAAATAAAAGATTAACCGCTTGTGCACCTAAACGAGACTTAGATTGATGAATTGTCGTGAGTGGCGGTGCATAGAAACGTGATGAGTGAATATTATCATAACCAATAATCGAGATATCATCAGGCACACGCAAGCCTTTTTCCGTAATCGCAGAAATTGCACCTAACGCCATCACATCATTACAACAGAATACGGCAGTAGGTAGGCTGTCTTGTGCAAGAATTTTATTCATACATTCGTAACCGTCTTCTGGTTCGAAGAAACCTTCCATAATCCAATTTTCATGGATTGGTAGATTGGCTTCATTCATGGCTTTTACAAAACCTTCATAACGGGTTCTTGCAGTGGTTTTATCTAATTCACCCGCAATAAGACCGATCGCTTTATGACCACAATCAATTAAATGTTTCGTGGCAAGGTAACCGCCCGTAAAACTGTTATCTTCAATGATATCGGTATCTGTATTTGGACCCCAATCCATTACCACCATCGGCACAGACGAGAAACTAGAAAGTACATCGAGCGAATGTTGTGTGTATTCAGAACACATGACCAATAAACCATCTACACGTTTTTTGGCAAGCATTTCGACGTGGTTTTTAATTTTTTCAGGATCATTTTGTGTATTACACAAAAAAAGTGAATAGCCTTGACGATAACAATGATCTTCAACGGCATGAATGATTTCAGCAAAATAAGGGGATTCACTGGTGGTAACAATCATCCCAATGGATTTTGTCGTGTTGACTTTCAAACTCCGAGCAACAGCACTTGGTGAGTATTTCAAGCTTTTAATGGCTTGCATCACCGCCTCTTCGGTTTCTTTTGCTACAAAACGGGTTTTATTAATTACATGGGAAACAGTGGTGGTGGAAACACCGGCCATTTTCGCGACATCTTTAATTGTTGCCATAATTTTGCCTCTAGAGAATTTTTACCATTATAAAGATTGTCGCTAAATAGGTTAAGTAAATTATAAAAAATTTTTGAAAAAACGGGCTTTATTGTTAGAATGGGATATCTTTAACTAAACAAGTGGGAAATTAAAATGAGTGATTTTGGTTACGCAATGTTAGCTGTAGTGCTTTCTTTAAGTGTTGTAGTCGGTTTAGCGACTGCAATTTTCTAATTGAAAGAAATAACATATTAATCCGTTTAAAATAGACCGCGCTTTAAGCATTTAAAGTGCGGTTATTTTTTTAAGGCTTTTTAAAGTTGTGTTAAAAGCCATGCCATAGGACTATTTCTTTAGTATAATTTGCAACTATTTCCGTTTGTTGTAATCAAAATACTGCAAAAACCAAATTTGAGATAATTATGAATAAATATTTGATTTCACTAGATAAAGATGTTCAGCGTCGTGAGCTGTTTTTTGCTCAACCGGATACAGCAGATTTCGTTGTCTTTTCAGCGATTAATACCATGCAAAAAGAGTGGGATGAATTGGCAGAAGTATTCAATCCAACAAAATTTGAACAGCATTATGGACGCAACGTCACAAAAGGCGAAATTGGTTGTACATTAAGTCATTTAGCAGTGTATCGTCAGATCGTAGAAGATCAAAATGTGACGGAAAATGACTATGCATTGGTGTGTGAAGATGACGCTTTATTCAATTCAAATTTATCACCAAAAACAATCGCACTCTTAACCGAAAAATGTGATGCGGATATTGTATTAATCGGGCAGTCAAAAATTGCTGAATTTAATGATGTGGAATTAGAGATCAATTATCCAACCACTTTTTCATTCTTGCGCCAAACTATTGGTGATGTCACCGTGGCTTATCCATATAAAAGTTATTTTGCAGGTACGGTGGCATACTTAATCAAAAAATCAGCGGCACGTGCATTTTTGAAACAACTCGAACAAGAAAAACCGTTTTGGCTTGCTGATGATTTCTTATTATTTGAAACCCAATTCCAGATTAATAACAATGTGGTTCGTCCGCTTGTAGCCATTGAAAATCCACAATTAGTGAGTAATTTGGAAGCGATTCGTGGTTCAAAATCTAATAATTTAGTGAAGAAATTAATTAAATATCCACTCAAAAAAATCTTAGCAGTGAAAAAGAATTTAGGAAAATAACGTAAAAATGACCGCACTTTTTAATCTTTTTTATCTTTACGATCCTTGGCTGTTTCATGTTGTACGAATGTCATTCGTCGCTGGTTTAGCAGCATTGGCTGTATTGGCTTATCAGTATTTTAAAAAGCAGAAACCACAAGGTATCACTGTACCAGTAGATAGTTTAGCCGTTATCATTGGGCTGATTGCATTTAGTGTGATTCCGCTTTTAGTCAATGGTACGCGAGATTTTTCTGTCATCACCATGTATGTGAAAGAGCTGATTTTATTTATCTTCGGCGTGGGACTTTATAATGCCTTCTATGCCAATGTAAATGGTCAACAGAAAGTCGTTCGTGATTTACAACTTGGTGTGGTGGTGCAGTTTATCGTGGGCGTGATTGGCTTACTCGGTGTATCATTTATGATTGATTTCTTGCTTTCGACCAATGCGGTGTTGCCCGCACGTTTTTATGGTTCAGAGCAGGAGTATCGCTTATATAACATCACCGCAACCGCCTTTTTCCAACTGAGTTTATTCTATTTGATGCTGTTGCATTTCTTACTGGCTTACAACGCTAAACATAATACGCTTCCAAGTATTCTGGTATTTTTAATGTTATGTATCGGATTAATTTCAGGACGTACATTCCTTCTGTTATCAGTTGTGAGCATTTTAGTGTATTTCAAATGGCGTTATGTTCCATCACTCATTGCATTTGCTATTTTGGTATTATTACTGGCCTATTTCTTACCTGAAAATCCTTATGTGGCACATGCTTTAGAGCCTGTGATTAATTTATTACACGGTGCAGGATTTGTCAGTTCGTCAACGGATACATTGATGAAAAACCATCTCTTTATGCCAACACTTAAGCAGTTCATTTATGGCGATGGTATGTATATGACAGGTGAGTTAGAAGTTGGCCGTTATTATGGGCATACGGACTCTGGTTTCTTACGCCAAATTCTTTATGGCGGCGTGTCTTATGCTTTAGTGTGTTTTGCCGTGACATTCTATTTTGTACGCAAAGTTGCCTTAAACTGGTTTGATGGCAGCTGGAAATTTATCCTTTCTGCCTTTGTGATTTTAACGTTCTGTAATATCAAAGCCGACACCTTTGCTTTCCCGGGCATTATGTTTGTCATGTTAATGTTCTTATCGCTTTTTGGCACGCACGGTAAACAACTTATTTTATTTAAACAAAAGGAGCCGAAAGATGTTTAGTATCATCGTGCCTTCTTATAATCGGAAAGAAGAAATTCCTGCGTTATTGGAAAGTTTAACCAAACAAACCACTTATAATTTTGATGTGGTGATTGTGGATGATTGCTCGAAAGAACCCGTTGAAGTGATACAATCTTATCCATTTGCAGTTAAAGTTATTCGTAACGAAACCAATCAAGGAGCAGCAGAAAGCCGTAATATCGGCGCAAGAAATGCCGATAATGATTGGTTGTTATTCCTTGATGACGATGATCGTTTTGCAAATGATAAATGTCATAAATTAGCCGATGTGATTACCGAGCATGCTGATGTTAACTTTGTTTACCATCCAGCTAAATGTGAAATGGTGAATGAAGGTTTTAGCTATGTGACCAACCCGATTGAGCCGCAAGAGATTAGCGTAGAGCGAATTTTACTGGCGAATAAAATTGGTGGTATGCCGATGATTGGGGTGAAAAAAGAACTGTTTTTAAAAATTGGTGGATTATCGACCGCACTTCGTTCCTTGGAAGACTATGATTTCTTGTTGAAGCTTGTGCAAGATCCAACGTTTAAAGCGTACAAAGTGGCTGAGCCGTTGACTTATTGTACGTTCCATACCAAGCGTTCTAGCGTATCAACAGATACGACTAATACGCAAAAAGCGATTGATTATATCCGTGAAAATTATGTGAAAACGGCAGATCAAGAAAAGAATTTTGCCATCAACGCACAATATATGCTGGCTTACCCACATATTATGAATTTATCCCGTAAAGCCGCTTTTTACTATTTTGAGATTTTTAAATTAACGAAAAGTATTAAGCAGCTAATTATTGCCTTTGTGGTTTTAATTTCCCCAAAATTGGCAATTAATTTGAAACGGTTTATGTAGATAACTTATTAGATAGAGAAGTATGAAATTTTCAGTTTTAATGTCCTTATATATTAAGGAAAACCCACAATATTTAAGAGAATGTTTTGAAAGTTTAGTGGCTCAAACCCATCCAGCAGATGAGATTGTGTTGGTGTTTGATGGTGCGGTAACGCCAGAATTGGAAGCCGTGGTTTCTGAATTCGAAACCAAATTACCCTTAAACTTAGTGAACTTGCCAAAGAACTTAGGCTTAGGTAAAGCGCTCAATGAAGGATTAAAACATTGTTCGCACGATTGGGTCTTCCGTATGGATACCGATGATATTTGTGTGCCTGAGCGTTTTGCGAAACAAGTGGCGTTTATTGAGCAACATCCGGATACAATTATTTTCGGAGGACAGATTGCTGAGTTTGGCGAAAATATTCAAGACATCGTGGCATATCGTAACGTGCCGACTGAAGCACAAGATATCGTTAAATTTACCCAAAAACGTTGTCCGTTCAATCACATGACGGTGGCATATCAAAAAAGTGCGGTTATTAATTGTGGTGGATATGAGGATTTACAGGAAGATTATTACCTGTGGATTAAGCTCGTGGCGCAAGGTCAAAAAGTGGCAAACTTGCCGGACATTTTAGTTTATGCCCGCGTGGGTAATGGCATGGTAGGGCGTCGTCGTGGTTTAAACCAAGCGAAAGCAGAATGGCGTTTATTTAAATTGAAACATCGCTTAGGTATTCAAGGCTTATTTTCAGGCTTATTCACCTTTGCCTTGCGCTCAGGTTCTCGCTTATTACCAACCTCATTATTGAAAGCTGTTTATAACAAATTTTTACGCAAATAATGCGATATTTTGATCATTAAAAAAGGAAAAGAAATGAATTTAATCTCAACGTTAAAAATGACGGCATTATCGACCGCACTTTTATTGGCGGGTTGTTCAAGTAATACGACAACAACGACAACGTCATCCACGAAAAGTATTCCGTCAGTAAGCAGTAATGCTGTTTATAGCAAACCAAGAACTTTAGATAACTTTAATGATTATGTTCAGTTCTTAAAAGGCAAAGCGGCTGCTGAAGGCGTATCGTTGTCAGTATTGAATGCACAAAATAATATTCAATATATGCAAAAGGCTGTAGATTTGGATCGTGCACAAGCGGGGAGAAGCCAACGTAATGCGGATCAACCACAGTTACCGAACCCAAACGGTACAACGAATTATTTGAATAAAGTACTGACCCAAAACAAAGTAGACATTGCCGAAGAGCGTTATTGGGAAGTCCAAGCGCCATTACAACAAGCAAGCCAACGCTATGGCGTTCAACAAGAATATATTCTTGCTTTATGGGGTATGGAAAGTAGTTTTGGCTATTATCAAGGTAGCTATGATGTACTATCAGCTTTAGCCACATTAGCCTTTGATGGTAGACGTGAAGCCTTATTTAGCAAAGAATTTGTGAATGCGATGAAAATGTTAGAACGTGATCATATTCAACGCAATAAAATGTTAGGCTCTTGGGCTGGCGCAATGGGGCAAACCCAATTCATGCCAAGTGCATTCTTAAATTATGCAGCAGATGGCAATAATGATGGTGTGAAGGACATTTGGACGAACCAATTTGATGCGTTTGCTTCAATTGCAAATTATCTTCACACTGTAGGTTGGGATAACAAATTGCCTTGGGGCGTTGAAGTCACATTAAATCAACCATTAGATTTATCGCTTTCTGGTATTGAGAAGAATAAAGCACGTTCACTCAGCGACTGGCAGTCTAAAGGTGTCACTTTAGCGAGCTTTAGCCAACAAGAACAAAATAAACTTGCCGCGCTTTCTCAAGCTGATCTTTGGCTAGTTCGTCCTGATAAAGAAGTTGGTCGCGCATTCTTGGTTTCCAATAATTACCGAACGATTTTAGATTGGAACAAATCAAATTACTTCGGCGTGAGCATCGGTATGTTTGCTGATCGCATTAAGATGGCCACCGGCTTGTAGAAAATTATTTTCCTTTTATAATCCAACAAAGTTTTGTTGGATTATTTTTTATCTATAATTTGAATATTTGGAGAACACGATGCAAAAAAAATGGCTTTCTATTTTATTGTTTGCCCCCCTGATGCAAAGTAATCATGTATTGGCTGATCAAGCAGTGAAAAAAGAATTGGATTATAAAGCACTCGGTGAAGTGTTGTTTTTTGATAAATCGATTTCTTTTAATAAAACACAAAGCTGTTCAACCTGTCATAGTCCAGATACCGCTTTTGTGGATCAACGTAAGAATTCTGCAAATCAAATGGTCTCAGAAGGGGATAATCCTCATCTTCATGGTAATCGCAATGCCAATACAGCACTTTATGCAATGTTCTCACCGGATTTTCATTTTGATAAAAAAATTCAAGATTATGTAGGTGGACAGTTCTGGGATGGTCGTGCGAAAGATTTAGCCGAGCAAGCAGGCGGACCACCAGTAAACCCAGTAGAAATGGGTATGCCAGATAAGAAAGCTATTGTTGAACGTTTAAAAGCAGATCCGACCTATTACAAACCTATTACAGATCTTTATGGCGAAAGTATTTGGGCAGATACCGACAAGATTTATGCCATCATGGAAAAAGCCATTGGCGAGTTCGAAAAACAGGAATTATTTGCGCCATTCTCTTCAAAATATGATCGTGCTTTAAAAGGTGAAGCAGAATTGACCGCACTTGAATCTGAAGGTAAGGCATTATTTTTCGATAAAACACGCACAAATTGTAGTAACTGCCACCAATCAAGTGAAGCAAATTCAGCAAAAGAAACTTTTACGAATTACCGCTATTTCAATATCGGCGTACCAAGTAATCAAAAATTAATTAAGCACAACAAATTAGCTGCCGATTTTGTGGATAATGGACTATTGGATAATCCGATGGTGAAAGGCGATGAAAAGCAAAAAGGCAAATTTAAAGTGCCAACGTTGCGTAACATTGGTGTTACTGCGCCTTATATGCATAACGGTGTTTTCCGCGATTTAAAAACCGTTTTACTATTTAAAGACAGTTTCAATAATCCTAATCGTAAAGTGAATCCTGAAACAGGGAAAGCGTGGGATAAAGCCGAATATGCTCAAACCATTAATCCTGATGTTTTAAAAGCAAAACCGCTTACAGATGAAGAGATTAATGCGTTAGAAGCATTCTTAAAAACATTAACTGACGAAGCTTACGAAGAATAAGTAATCGCCTGAGTTGAATTTAGCAATCGTTTTCGGTATTATTCGCACCGATAATTATTATCATTTATTTTTAAATTTTACTCAGGAGATTTTTCTTATGAAAAAACGTTTTTCAACTTTAGCGATTGCGACTATTCTTGGTTTAACTGCAGGTTTTGCCAATGCTGACCCCGTGAAAGTAAAAGATATACTTGATCGTGAAGTCACTGTTGATTTACCGGCAAAACGCGTGGTACTTGGTTTTTATTATCAAGATTATATGGCAGTTGGTGGTGACAAAGCGTTAGATAACGTTGTCGGTTTTTCTAAGAAAGTATGGTCTTCTTGGGCACCAGCAAGCTGGGAGTTATTCAGCAAAGCGTTGCCAAAATTGAATCAATTAGATGATGTGGGTGAAGTAGAAGAAGGCACATTCTCTGTGGAAAAAGTGCTTTCATTAAAACCTGATCTTTTAGTCTTAGCAGATTGGCAGTACGAAATGCTAGGATCTGATTTAGATGCTATTAATGAAGCGGGTATTCCAATTGTCGTCTTAGATTACAACGCTCAAACCTTAGATAAACACATTAAATCTACTGAAATTATTGGCGAATTAACCGGTCAGAAAGATCGCGCAGCAAAAATTGTGAAAGAATACAAAGACATTGTTGAACATATCCAGACTACGGTTAAAAATGCAAAATTAGCAAAACAACCGAAAGTGTATGTGGAGTTTGGTCGTGGTGGCCCAGCTGAACAAGGGATGACGTTCTTCTCTAGCATGTGGGGCTCAATGATTAGCCTTGTTGGTGCAGAAAACGTGGCGCCTGCAGAAATTGGCAAATGGGGTACGTTGGCTGCAGAGAAAGTGTTAGCCGCGAAACCGGATGCAATTATTATTACAGGCCGTGAAACTGAATTGAAGAAAAATCAAGACGGTATGGTAATGGGCTTCGGTATTGAAAAAGCAGAAGCAGAACGTCGTTTAAACGCATTCAAACATCGTGCGGGTTGGGCTGAATTACCAGCAGTGAAAAACAACCGTGTTTATGCAGCCTATCATGCGAACTCTCGTACTTTATCAGACAGTGCTTCTGTTCAGTTTGTGGCTAAAGCGGCGTATCCTGATCTTTTCAAAGATTTAGATCCGCAACAAACTTACTTAAACTTCTATAAAAACTACTTACCGGTTACGCCGGAAGGTACGATTTATCTTTTCCCTGAAAGCAAATAAGGGAAACGTTAATTCATGAAAAACAATTCTGTTGTAGCAGATATTGTGGCTAACCAGCGTAAGCTTGAACGCAAACGCTGGTTTGTTATTTTATCTTTTCTTGCTATTGGCGTGGTCAGTCTTATCCTTGATGTGATGACAGGTCCTGCGATGCTATCCGTGTCGGAAGTCGTGAATGCTTTATTCGGCATCGGTGAAGTCGATAAAATGACGAACAATATTGTGCATAATTTACGTTTGCCCATGGCATTGATGGCACTTGTAGTGGGAGCAACATTGGCTGTTGGTGGGGCAGAGATCCAAACTTTATTAAATAATCCTATGGCGAGTCCTTATACATTAGGTCTCGCGGCTGCGGCAGGTTTTGGTGCCTCTATAGTGATTGCTTTCGGGAGTTTTGGTTTACCCGTACAAGTAGCTGTGCCAATTGGCGCATTTGTCATGACCATGCTTGCCTCGGGGATTCTTTTCTTATTTGCCTCTAAACGTCGTTTTAGCTCTGAAATGCTCGTGTTGGTAGGGATCGCATTGCTCTTTATTTTCCAATCCTTACTTTCATTGGTGCAATTTATTTCGGCGCCGGAAGTCTCGCAACAAATCCTATTCTGGCTATTTGGTAGTCTAAATAAAGCGACGTGGCAAAGCTTAATCATCATTATTATTGTAACTACAATTTGTGTCGCATTACTTTCAAAAGAGCTTTGGAAATTGACCGCACTTCGTTTAGGAGAAGATCGAGCGGCAAGTCTTGGCATCAATTTGCAAGTATTACGTATTAAGGTTTTAGTTCTTGTCGCAATGATGACGGCGACAGCAATCAGTTTCGTGGGCGTGATTGGCTTTATCGGCTTAGTTGCACCACATGTTGCTCGAATGTTGCTTGGTGAAGATCAACGTTTCTTCTTACCGGGAGCCATGTTAGTCGGTGCAGCATTCTTATCCCTTTCTTCGGTATTATCCAAAGTCATTATCCCTGGCGCATTATTCCCCGTGGGGATCGTCACCTCGTTTATTGGGGTACCTTTCTTCTTTTGGATTATTTTAAATAACAAGAGAGGACAATAATGTTAGAATTAAAGAATCTTACGGTAAAACGAGGTGATCTCACCGTAGCCGATCACATTAATGTCCGTTTTGAGGAAGGCAAAGTGTATACGGTACTTGGGCCAAACGGCACAGGAAAATCCTCCATGCTGAAAACCATTTTTGGTGAATTGCCACATGAAGGAATGATTACCTATCAAGGTAAACAGCTAGAACGGACGAAATTAGCAGATTGGCGTAAACCAATTGGCTATATGCCTCAAGATAGCCGAGTAGATGCAAGCTTAACCGCACTTGAAGTCGTCCTTTTAGGACGAATGGATAGTCTAACGATGCGAGTAAGTGATGAGCTTCTTACTGAAGCGGCAAGTATTATGACACAATTAGGTATTGGTCATTTAGCCCATCGTGATATCCTGAATCTCAGTGGAGGGCAGCGCCAAATGGTGATGTTCGCTCAGGTTTTATTGCGTGAACCACAGATTTTAATGTTAGATGAGCCAGTGAGTGCGTTAGATATGCATCATCAGCTTAATCTCTTAGAAGAAGTTTACACCTATACGAAACAGAAAAATCTGATTACTATAATGGTATTACATGATTTAAGTCTTGCTGCTCAATTTTCAGATGAGTTGATTTTACTTGGTGAAGGTAAAGTGCAAGGCGTGGGAGATGCTCATCATGTTTTACAAGTAGAAACCATTAATCGTTTATATCGTGTAAACGTTGAATTATTACAATGTAGTGCAGGTTTGCCAGTGGTTCGTCCACAACGTAAATCAGCGCATTCTTAAGAAGGAAATGAAAATGAAAAAAATCGCACTTGCAGCATTATTAGGATTAAGTTTTGCTGCTCAAGCCACACATTATGACATCAAAATGTTGAATTCAAACAGTGAAGGCTCAATGGTTTTTGAACCGGGTTATTTAAAAGTACAACCGGGTGATACGGTGACATTTCGTGCAGAAAATAAAAGCCACTTTGTACATAGCAAAGCGATTCCTGAAGGTGCTCAAAAATTCCAATCTGAAGAAGATCAGGAACTCACAATCACTTTAGATAAAGAAGGTGTTTATGTTTATACCTGCCCAGTACATCGTTCAATGAATATGAATGGTGTGATTCAAGTGGGTGATAATCTACCAAATAAAGAACAAGCTGAGAAAGTGGTGAAAGATCTTGAGAAGAAATCAATGACGAATAAAGGTCGTCTTGAAAAATATTTTGCTCAAGTAAAATAGTCGCTGAAATCGATGCGCCAGTTAAATAATTGGCGCATCTTCTTTATGTTTAAATCCGTTATTATTTACTATGCTTACGATTACCACTTGTAAAACGTATCCTTCGGTCCCTCAAAATCTTATTCCTGTTCAAACACAACTTTCTAATCAAGGTATTCCTACTCAATTTTTGCCTTGGCAAGAAACATTACAGAGTCATTTTATTCTGCCTTTAGCAGCATGGGATTATGCGAATTTCTACAATGAATTTATTCAATGGATTAAACAGCATAAGAATGCGTTCATCAATCCTGCGGAATTAATGTTATGGAATAGCCATAAAGGCTATCTATGTGATTTGCAGAATTGGGGCATCAATGTTATTCCAACCCTTATTTGTTCAGCAAAAACATCTGAAATTTTGACCGCACTTGAACGCCAAGATTGGCCTGAATTTGTTATTAAACCCGCTGTAGGGCAAAGTGGTAATTTGGTGACAAAACTAAAACAAAGTGAAGCATTCCCCGATCTTTCTGCGTATGGTGAGCAAGTTGTGTTACAGCCGTTTATTCCTGAAGTAGCCACAAATGGTGAAACCAGTTTGATTTTTTTCAATGGCGTATTTAGCCATGCTATTCGCCGACAGCCACCTCAAAATGAATGGCGAGCGAATTCACAATATAAAGTTGAAATTATCCCTGTTGAGGTTGATCGTCATATTATTGAAACAGCACGCTATGTTTTACATAAATTGCCAGAGATGCCTGTCTATGCGCGAGTAGATGGAACGATTATTAACAATACATTTTTATTGAATGAATTAGAGTTGATTGAGCCTGCGTTATATTTAGATCGTTGGGATGGGGTGACAGAGCGATTTGTGGATGTGTTGAAAAGCAGAATACTAAAATAAGCGTATAAAAAAACCTTACTTTTTACAGTAAGGTTTTTTTCATCTTAACGATTAATTATTTTGCAGCTGGAGCGGCTGGAGCAGCTGGTGCTGCAGGTGCAAATTTTTGTGCTAAATCAGCACCGTCTTTTTGTAATTTAGCTACTGCAGCTTGTAGTTTTTCAACTTTAGCTTGGTAAGCTTTAGTTTGCTCTTCAGTTGGCGCTTTAGTTGCTAAGTTTAATTGATCAACTAATAATTCGCTTGATAATGCAAGCACTTCTTTATTTTGATCTTTAATGCTTTTCACTGAAGGTGCAGCAATATCTAATTTGTCTAAGCTTGCAATTGTATCTTCAACAGTTTTGTTGAAGGTTTTGATTGCTTCTTCAATTTTTTTATCATCTTTTGCTTGAACAGCAGCTGTTAAATCAGATTGAAGTTTTTGTTGAGCAGCCATTTGAGCTTGCGCTTGGCTTGCGTTCCATTCAAGTAATTTGTTGTAGTCAGCTTGTTCTTGAGCTGGTGTAGCTTCAGCTGGTTTTGCTGCTTCAGCAGGTTGAGCCGCTTCTTGTTTAGCTTCAGGCGCAGGCTGAGTGGTTTCAGGTTTTGCTGGAGCCGGTTTATCTGCTGGTTTATCACAAGCAGTTAAGAATAATGCAAATAATGCAGTTGCGCTGATTTTAGTGAATTTGTTCATAAAAAATCCTTTATTGATATAATAAAAATTTCTTAGCTTGTAAAACTAAGCCCCTTCTAAGACCGTATATTTTAGAATTAGTTTAAAAAAAATTCAAAAACTATTTTAGTGTTTGAATATATTCACTTAAATTATGAATATCTTGCTCACTTAAACGTTGTTTTGCCGGGCTTCCTGCACTAGGAATATTTCCTGCTTTTCGTTCTAAAAGTGCGGTTGAAATTTCTTCTGGTTGTAGCTGATTAATAATTTTTGATTCACCCATTGCTGGTTTTTCGCCTTGTTTCCCATGACAAGTAGCACAAGAGCGTTTATATACCTTTTCTGCTTTAGCTAAATCAGCTTCAGCAGAAAGCGCGGGTGTGGCAAATAAAAAGCCTAAAGTTGGTAGAAGTGTAGAGAGTAAGTAAATTCGTTTTTGCATTTGGGCTAGCCTTTAAATAATTTATCTAAATCTGCTACAGGAATCGCCCCTTCATATTTAGCCTGAATATTGCCTTCAGGTGTGATCACAAAACTTGTTGGCGTGCCAATAAGCTGATAGCGTTCCGCTGTGATTTTTAATTGGTCTTTGATAACCGGCAACGTAAGCTGACGTTTGGCGACTACAGCCTTGGTATCCACTTTATCCCCATCTACGTTAATAGCGATAAGTTGAACCTTATTTGGATTAGCTTCAGCCAATTTTTCAAATTCTTTTAACTCAGCGACACATCGACCACAGGTTTCAGACCAGAATGTCAGTAAGCGAGTGCCTTTCCAATCCTCAAGTTTCACTTCTTTACCTTGTAAATCATAGGCTGCAATATCTGGTGCTTTTTGACCAATTGCAGCAACCTCATCTTTACAAGAAACACTGCCGAAAATGACCGCACTTATTGCGAGTAGTTTTACGAATTTATTTTTCATTAATGTCCTCTTTTACAAATTTTCCGTGATGGAGATAAATAACACGATCGGTTAACTCGCCCAATTCTGGATTGTGTGTCACCATCACAATGGTTCTCCCTTGGCGATTTAATTCTTGTAGTAAATCCAGTACAAGCGCTTCATTTTTTTCGTCGAGATTACCCGTAGGTTCATCGGCAAAAATGACTGGTGGTTGGTTCACCAACGCGCGAGCAATACATACCCGTTGTTGTTCCCCCCCAGAAAGTTGGCTTGGACGGTGATCTATACGATGACCCAATCCTACTTGTTCGAGTACTGCTTTAGCCGCTGCTTCATCAATCACACTGTGATAGTGCTGTGCGAGCATCACATTTTCAAGTGCGGTCAAATAAGGGATCAAATGGAATTGTTGGAAGACTAAACCAATTTTTTCTGCACGAAAACGCTGACGACCGATTTCATCCAATTGTGCCGCATCGACACCATCTAGAATGACTTTACCTTCACTAGCCGTATCTAAGCCGGTCAGAATATTCATCAGCGTGGTTTTACCGGAACCTGATGCACCCATTATCGCAATAAATTCACCTTGGCGAATTTTAATATTAATATCTTCTAAAGCGGTGACTTGCCCGAATCGTTTATATAAATGTTGCGTTTCAATTACAAATTCACTCATTTTATTCCCCTTTTAATACATTTGCGGTTTGGATATTTAAAGCTCGTTTGGTTGGTACAATCACCGCAATAAAGGCAACCAATAACGATAAGACGATAGTAATTGGAATAACCGGTAGACGCATATCAATGTAAGATTTAAATACGGTTAATCCAAGTAATTGTGCCAAGATGTAGCCGAGAATCAGGCCCGCGACAATTGCACAAAGTGCTATGATGAGAATCTCGGTACTAATCTGTTTAATGATGTCACTTTGTTTGGCACCTAAGGCTTTTTGTAGTGCAAATTCTTTTGCTCGCTCACCAACAATCGCAATCAACGTGGTGTTCACACATAGGGTGGCGAGAATCAAAATGACCAATGAGATTAATCCCATCAATCCTTTGATTTTATCTAAAATCTGTCCTTCAGAAGCGGAGACTTTTCGAATCGGTCGAGCAGTCAAATCGGGTTGATGTTGCATAATGTCTTGGGCAAATTGTGCGACATTACCTTGTTCATTTTTTACATTGAGCAAGGCGTTGTTGGCTAATCCTTCTTTATCCAACCAATTTTGGGCAAACTCTAAATTCACGATTAACATGTTGTCTGTGGCATCACCTGCCTCAACAATACCTTTTATCGTGAATTCATGTTTTTCAACCGCATTTTTAGACAGCGTTAATTTACTTCCAACACCTAAATTAAGGCGTTCTGCTAAGCTTTTCCCAATCATGGCATTGCGATCATCAAAATTCACATTAATGGCTGAGCCGGTAATTTGCCAATAAGGTGCAAGCACACGCATATCTTCAAACCACACGCCCATAATCACAATTTTTTCTAAATCACTTCGCGCAACACCATATAAATAAGGACTGGCAGCGGTAATGAAATTATCCGGTGCATTGTGCAGAATTTGCTTTAATTGGCGTTCTTTCATCAATCCACCATTGGCCGCACCAATGTAAAAGTTTGCCCCAAAGGTACGGAGCTCTTGGCTCATTTTGGTATTAATATCGAAATAGACCGCTGCCATTGCCGTCACAATGGACGCACCAACAGTCAGTGCAGAGAAAATAATAAATACTCGTTGTAAACGTAGGCGTAATGCTTGGAAGATTAAACGCCAAAACATACTTTTATTGGCGGCCATAGAGCACCTCCACAGGGTAAAGTTTGGCAATACGATGAGCAGGGAACCAAGTACCCACTACAGCAATTAAAATAGACAGCATCAATACGCAAGGGATTACAATCCAAGCAAAACTTAGCGGAACACCAAATAGAGCCGAACCAATAAATCTTGCTAAGCCCCAACCTGCAATACAACCAAGCGAGCCACCAATTAAGGCACTAATAATGGCTTCGCAATAAAACAATAACGCGATTTGCCATTGGTATGCGCCTAACGCTTTCATTAAACCAATTTCTTTTGAACGCTCAATGATCCCTGTACTCATTAATGAGGCAATCCCCATGGCTGCCGCGATTAAAGCGGCGAGAGTCACGACAGCAAGCAATAACTGGATTTTCCCAATGACGACACCTTCTGATGCAGCAACCTGCCAAATTGGTCGAACAATAGCGCCTGAGATAGCTTCTTCTAATTGGTGTGAAATAGAAGAGACATAAGCCGTACAATACCAACGATCGTACTCTTCCGCATCCAATGCATCGGTATTGGCACGAGCCTTACGAGAAAGATCATTTTCAGGTACGGTAAGCGCAGAGACTTTAACTGATTGAATTTTTCCTTCTAAGCCCAGTAATTTTTGCACTGCGTTGAGCGGCATGACTAATTGATTATCTTCAGCCCCACCCGTAGATAAAATACCGGTAATCTCGACCGCACTTTGATTATCTAGCTCATTAGTTTGATAGCGAAGCTGGATTTTATCACCTTGTTTTAGGCCAGTTCGTTGAGCCAATTGCTCACCAATCAATGCAGGAATAAATTCTCCTTCAGGTGTTTCAAGATCGTTGACCCATTCCCCTTGCACATGCCAATAAGGACTAATAATTTTTTGTCCTGTGTGGTAATCATCTTCATCTGGTACAGGGATGTTGTGATCGAAAAACGTACCTAACACATTAATTTGTCCAAGTGCGGTTGATTTATCGTGAGTGTTTGTGGAAAGCGTTTCCGCTTTCACATCTGCACTTAATAACGGTGCAAAACCTACGATATTATTTCGCCAGAAAATATCTTTAATATTCGGCAGCTCTTTTTCATCGAGAAAATCTTGGCTACTTAAATCTGCGTTATGACTGAGTTCATCAGGCAAGGCTGCATTACTTGCAGGTTCAACTAAAATATTGGCTCCGTAAGATTTGAGCTCTTTTGCCATTTTATCGCCAATATCAATGGATACCGCCAAGAGCGCAGAGACTAAGCCCGCCGCTAAGAAAATGGTAATCACAGCCAACAGTTTACGTTTAATGCTGAAGCGCCAAGATTGAAATAACATTCTTGCTAGCATTATTCCCCCTTACCTAAATATTTTTCAGGGTTATCACGGAATAAATCAAGATTTTTCTCACTTTCAAAGAAGTAAGTTTTACCTTCGTAATTATATTTGTGCTCTGTTTTAGTGTTTTTCATTTGGGCGCCACTAATCGGATCTTTTACATCTATTTCAACAATCGTGCTAAATAAATTTAACCCTTCTTCTAAGCTGGTTCGATTAATGAGAATTTCAGTCTCAGTTTGTTGCCAATCTTCAATTGGAACAGGATTACAGCCACCCGGTTTACCAATAGATGGAATAAACATATGTACGCCGCATCCCACACAAACGACTTGGTTACCTTCCATCACATAGCCTTGGTCACCACAAAGCAAGCAGGCATCAAATACCGCAGCTAGACTCAATTTATCTGGTTGACGATTAATGACAAAGAAACGTACGGCTTTACCGTCATCAGCAATCCAGACAAAACGATGTAATTTGCCATCTTTTACTTGCTCAATTGGAATATGGACTTGTTGCTTTTCATCTAAGGTCAGAGGAATAGCTTCTGACAGTTGTGGCGGACGAGAAGCAATTTGCTCCCAATAAAGCTGCGTAGCAAAAATAATTGCTAAGGCCAAATAGCCCCACCCAAGTAAGCGAGAGGAGGTACGCAATGCGGCTAATTTTTGGCGTTTTTCAATCGGTTCTTGTGTCGCATTAACTTGTTGCTTGCGTGATAAATGAATTTTGCCGTAGAAGATGGCTAGTACGACGAAGAGTAAGGCTGCACAGATGTAATTTAACCAACGAGTGATTTCGCCTGATTTTGCAACAAAGCTTAAACGTAGTTTGGTGAGTTCAAGCACTTGAAGTTTCATTAAAATTAATAAGAGTTCGCCAATAAGTGGAACCAGTAAGCCAATTAAGAGAAGGCTCATCACACCTTTTAAAAGTGCGGTCGATTTTTGTTGTGTTTTTCCCGCTTGTTTTAAAAGTAAATCGATCCAACCTTGTAAGCATAAACAAAAAACAAAGGCAAAAATGACCGCACTTATGTGCAAGATAGAGTCCGTGTTGATGACATCTGTGGAAACGAGAGCGGTAATGTTGGGATCTTTTGCCCAGAAGCTTCCAGCGATGAGCATTAATACCGTTTGCCAAAAGGCAGGTAAGCGACCTTTGCCGAAAATTAAACATAAGGCAAAGATAATCAATAGTGCCAATATCACGGCATTGACGATTAAATTGGTTATTTGTCCCACAGGTAAACTAAGGCGCAGTACGATACCGGCAATAAAACCGAATAGGCTAAGCCAAATTATTTTTTTTGCACTTACAGTGGATTGTTTACTGTGATAAACACCGAGCAATAATGAAAAAGATAAAAGTGCTTGAAGCAGGAAAGTAAAAAAATAATTCATAGTTTGACCATTTAATAGGATAAAACAGACGATATTTTAAGGTTAAATGAAATGCTATTGCCTTCCCCTGACAAACAGGGGAAGGCAAGTCGGTAAAATCAATATTTACCTGAGATTATTTGATGCCAGTGAATTTGAATTCATAACTTACATCAAATGGTTTCCACCAACGGCCTACACCCGTTTCAGAGTCAGTATGGCGGTGCATACCTGCTTTTGATGGTGGGTCGATGTGGTAAGTTAATTTATAGTTACCCACGCCCATCATTTTCACGTTAGCACCGTAGTGAGGACCGTCACCCGCTACCATTGGCATGAAGGTACCTTCTTGTTTTTCACCCGTATCAGCATTTACTAAAGTATAGTTGATGGTTAAGTAAGGCATCCATTCACCATCACCAAAGCCATTTTTGTTACCTTTTACTGCGTGGATATCTGCTTCTAAGTGGATATCTGATTTCGCAGCAGGTAAACCCATACCACGTGGTTCCATATCGATTGGTTTGAGGTAAACCGCCGCAATTTCCATTTCATTCATGGTTACCGCTTCACCAATTGGATATTCTTGGAATGCGTTAGCAGTAGACGCGGTGAAAATACCCGCAAATAATGCTGTTGCTAAAAGTGCTTTTTTCATTGTTTTTCTCCTAAAGGATTGTTGGGTATTACGCGGCTTTTTTGCTTTGATATTTCATAATAAACAGAGCAAATACGGCTGCGACGAGTAAGATTGCTTGTGGTATTAGGGTTTCCATATAAGGATAAATACCTAACCACGAAATTTCAGGCACACCGCTAATCAGCGTTGGCTCGAAAAGTTTGCCTTCAATGAGTTCTAAAACAGATTTACCGGCGAATACAAAGGCCATTAAATACATGAAAGAACCCGTGAACATAAAGAATGGTTTAAGCGGTAATTTCACCACGGTATAACGCATCACGAAGTAGCAAATGGTGAGAATAATTGCACCAACAATGATACCTGCGAAAAGGTAGATGAAACTGACCGCACTTTTCGCATCACCTACAAGGGCATAGTAGAATAATACGGTTTCCGCCCCTTCGCGATATACGGCTAAGAAGCTGGTAAGCCATAGGCCAATGAGTGAGCCAGTAGTGAGGGCAGTAGAGAGTTTGCCTTCTAAATAACGTTTCCAGTTTTGTGCTTCGACTTTCGACAATAACCAGTAACTCATCATAAAGAGCATGACGACGGCAAAAATCATTGTAAAGCCTTCGAGCAATTCGCGGTTTTGACCAGAGTTTTCAAAGATAAGTTGGAAGATAAATGCGGTAACCACACTAGCAATTAACGCCACATAAACCGACTGACGGATAACAGGTAATTTATCTTGGTGGTTATTTTTAATTAAGTAAGTCACGATAGCAGCAACAATTAATAAGGCTTCTAAACCTTCACGAAGAATGATTAAAAGGCTATATAAGAACATAGACCAATCGCTTTGTTCTTCGCCCTGTAACATTTCAACCGCTTTAGTTAGATTCTGGTTTAGACCATCGGCTTGAGCTTGTAACTTATCACCTTGTTCAGCTTTCATTAAACTCACGAGACGAGTAAAGTAGCCTTCAAGTTCAGCTTTAAAGTTACTATCACGAGAACCCACTTTATTTTCCATTCCTGTACTTTCAAACACGTCGAAATAGGTGTCTTGTACGGAAAGAATCGCTTTTTTGCTTTCACCTTGTTGATAGAGCGCAATAGCTTGTTGGATGCGTTGGTTGATCTCTTGTTTAATCTTATTCCAATCTTGTTCTTGTTGATTATCAGTTGCTTGCTGTGCTGCATTCGATTGAACATTTTGTTCTTCACGTGTCGTTGGCAGGTTAGGCAAGTTTTCTTCAATATCTTGTAATAATTGCGTGCTTTGATAACCAATCTCTGTGATTTGATCGGCTTGTTCACTTAAACGGATGATGTTGTAAAACTGTTGATTAATCGCGGCTGAGATTTCTGCGGAGCGATTTTGGCGAATGGACATTTCCATTTCTGAGTTTTTATAGCCATCATATTGTGCTTGTTGGAACAATTTTTTGGCATTGGCAAGATCACCATTTTGATAAGCATCGATCCCTTGAGCGATCAAGTCATCAATGGTTTTAAAACTTTGTTGCCAATAAGGGGCAATCGCTTGATTATCATAAACACCATGTTGTCCGTCAGCATTGAGTTGATGGCCTTCAACCAATGATGGCAGTACTTCTTGTAATTCTTTTTTGAGTTGATCGATTTTAGCTTGAATCTCTTGTTGTGAACTGCCTTCACCGATCATTTTACGGATCTCGCCAAAAGTCGCTTCCATTTGGTAACTTTTTTGTGCAGAGAAATTGATACGAATTGGGCCTTCTAGATTTTCAAAGACTTCAAAATAAGCCATTTGCACTTCAGTACGGGCGTCATCTGTATTGCCTTGCTGGAGCAGTTGAGACGTTTTATCTAAGCGAGCCGTAATATCATCAACCCATTGTTGATAGTTATCTTGTGCAAAGAGTGAAGAAGAAAAGGCGAGTGAAAAAATTAAAAAGAAAAATCGAATAGAACGGAATAGCATCGTCTATTTACCTCATTACCTCAAATGAAATTAATTCCTATTTATAATTATCCTTTGATATCAGTGAAATGACAATAAATAATTCTAATTTTTGTGATGGAGATCAAAAAATTCACACGAGTTGGAAATCTAGAGACGGTTATTTTATGCGAAAAAGAATAAAGCGCCTTTGCTCGGCGCTTTATGGAGATACAAAAGTGCGGTCAGAAATAAGCCTATTTATTGAGCCGGTGTAGCTTCTTCAACAGGCGCTTTATTATCTAACACATCCCATACACTTTCTTGTTTTGGTGATTCGGGTTGTTCAGGTTGTGGCGATTGCGTGGTTTGCGCCGCGGTAGCGGTCGCAGTACTCGTCGTTTGTGCTGAAGCGCAGAAATTTTGATCTTTATTTGCCCAAACTGGGATTGTTCGGCTGCTACCACAACTCCAACTACCGTAAGCATTGATGCCAACCCATTTAATGGTAGAAGGTTGACCAAGTTTCAGTTTTTCAATAACCACACGGTTTAAGTAATCTTTATAGATTTGTAATGCACCAGAGGCACCGGTTAATTTGGTTTCACCGTTATCATCACGACCTAACCAAATGGTGCTGACATTTTTACCGTCAATACCGACAAACCACGTATCACGAGCATCGTTGGTTGTCCCTGTTTTACCCGCAAGACGAAGATCTGCATAATCATTTTGTAAGCTACGTGCGGTACCACGTTCTACGGTTTGTTGCATCGCATATAAGGTTTGATAAGCTGCTTCTCTCGGCACTACTTGATCCGGCACCGTATTGTGTTCGTAAATAATATTGCCTTGGCGATCGGTAATGCTTTGAATAGTGCTTAACTCAATTTTACCACCTTGATTGGCAATGGTTTGGTAGAGTTTTGTCACATCATAAGGTGAAATACTGTAAGAGCCAAGCAAGGTTGCCGGGACTTTTGGAATTGTCACATTGTCCCAACCCATGGCTTTTTGTGTATCAATGACTTTGCTTAAGCCAACTTTCATCCCAATGTTTACCGTTGGAATATTCAAGGAGCGGGCAAGGGCATCCATCAACATCACTGAACCGCTGTATTTACGATCGTAGTTACGAGGTTGCCAAGGTTGGCTACCTTTAACATAAATCGTGATTGGCTGGTTTTGAATCGGTGTATTTAAACGGAATTGTTCCGGATTCATAAGGGCAGTCAAATAAATGGATGGCTTTACCAAAGAACCAATTTGACGTTTTGACATTAAGGCACGGTTAAAGCCCGCATATTCTGTTTGTAATCCACCCACAATTGCACGTATTTCACCCAAGTGATAATCCGCGACAATCATTGCACCTTCTAAATAGGGATTTTTAGTTTGTACTTGCAATTGATTGACCGTATTCACCACAGCATTTTCAGCTTGTTCCTGTTGTTTTAAATCCATTGTGGAGAAAATGCGTGCACCAAGTAGTGCAGAGGTTTTATTTTCCCCTAATTGACGACGAAGATCCGCTTGTAATGTTTGAATGAAAGCAGGGTATTTACGTGAAATTTGTCCTTTAGCTTGCACGCCTAATGGACGTTTACTTAACATCTCATACAATTCATCCCCAATCATTTGGTGATCAAGCATCAGCTTTAATACCACATTTCGGCGATCGAGTGCATATTGTGGATTTCGCCATGGATTATAAAGGGATGGGCCTTTCACCATGCCAACTAAAAGGGCAATTTGATCGAGACTAATTTCACGGATAGAACGACCAAAATAGAATTGGCTCGCTAATGCAAAACCGTGAATTTGGGTATCGCCATTTTGACCAAGGTAAATCTCGTTCAGATAAGTTTCTAAGATACGATTTTTATCATATCGCCAATCTAACACCAATGACATCAAGGCTTCATTAGCTTTACGTGTCAAAGAGCGTTCGCTTGATAAAAATAAGTTTTTAACTAATTGCTGAGTGAGCGTACTACCGCCTTGAACCGTTTGACCCGCTCTAATATTAGCTATCATTGCACGTACAATACCGATAGGGTTAATCCCGTTATGATCGTAAAAACGGCGATCCTCTGTGAGTAATAAGGCATCAATGAGTAAACGAGGGTAATGCTGTAATGGAATCGCTAAACGCTCTTCATTGTCTGATTCCAACATGGCAATTAATTTAGGCGCAAGACGGAATTCATCAACCGCTTTGACGTTGACTAAATCTTCAATACGAGAAAGTTTGTTATCGGTAAAACGCAGACGTAACACGCGTTGTGGTTCAGGCTTATCAGGATAAGGGAACGCACGACGAAGTAACACGATAGTATCGTCTTCGAGTTTAAAATCGCCCGGTGCTGCAATCATAGTAGTTTGACGGTATTCGTTATCCAATAAGATTTGAATCACTTCGTCAAAAGAAAGGTTATCAGACAGTTTTACGCTTTCTAAGCGACTATACACTTCTGCCGGTAAACGCCAAATCTGGCCATCCATTTTTGAGCGAATTTGCCAGTCTAAATAGCCACCATAAAATACGGCAAGCGTCCCTAAAGTAAAGGCCGCTTTGGCTAAAAAGATTTTACAAGAACGACGCTTATTTGGCGCTTGTGTTTCTTGTTGTTCTGATGAGGTGTTTTCCGTTTCCGACATAATAGTTAGCTTCAGAGAATGAGGTTAAGCAATAAATTCAAAATAGGCATTAAGAAAGTGAATGAAGTCTGTTGTTCCGCAGAAGGCGATACTTTCTTCATCATAATAATGGAAGTCGTCTTCTAAAATTTCATCTGTTTCAATTGCAAGGTTGTTGGCGCGAATCATCACTTCATCGGTATTGATAAAAAGCGTGTATTCGGAACCAATCAGCGTGACTTCATCATTATTTTTAATCTGCTCACAGGCAGAAAGTGCGGTCAAAAACGCTTGAGAATTTGACCGCACTTCTGAATTAAACCAATTGGCTAGAGCAATGTGTTCCATCGAACATTTGGCATGCACATTGCCTAGATAATGGGTAAATTGAAAATCCATGTTAGATGCTGAATGAAGAACCGCAACCACAGGTACTGGTTGCATTTGGATTGTTCACCACAAAACGAGAACCTTCCAAGCCTTCAGTGTAATCCACGGTGCCGCCAATTAAGTATTGTAAACTCATTGGGTCAATCACTAATTGCACACCGGCTTTTTCAATGGTTAAGTCACCTTCATTGACTTTATCGTCAAAGGTGAAACCGTATTGGAAACCGCTGCAACCGCCACCGGTAATATAAACGCGTAATTTTAATTCGTTGTTTTCTTCTTCGCTAATTAAACTTTTTACTTTATTGGCTGCCGCATCAGTAAAAGTTAGCGGTACGGCCATATCTAAATCTGACATATCTCTATCCCCACTTTCCTAAAAATAATCCTTGTATTATCTAATAACCTGTTAATTCATTCAAGATTTTTCACGGAATTAGTGCTATTATATGCGAATAAATCTGAATTAAATAAGGAGAAATAATGGGTATTCCATTAAGAACTGAAGAAGAAATTGTTAAGTTACGTGAAGCGTGTAAATTAGCGTCAGATGTGTTGGTTATGATAGAACCTTATGTCAAAGAAGGGGTGACCACAGGTGAGTTGGATCGCATTTGTCACGATTATATGGTGAATGTACAAAAAGTGATTCCTGCGTGCTTAAATTATCATGGTTTTCCGAAAGCAACCTGTATTTCTATAAATGAAGTGGTTTGCCATGGTATTCCAAGCGACGATAAAAAATTAAAACGTGGTGATATTGTTAATATTGATGTGACTGTGATTAAAGACGGTTATTTCGGTGATAATTCGAAGATGTATGTCGTGGGTGAAACCAATATTCGTAGCCAAAAATTGGTTGAAGCGGCACAAGAAGCGCTTTATGTGGGATTACGTACGGTTAAGCCGGGTATTCGTTTAAACGAAATTGGTAAAGCGGTACAAAAATATACTGAAAGCCAAGGATTTAGTGTAGTGCGTGAGTACTGTGGTCACGGCGTGGGAACTGAATTCCACTGTGAACCGCAAGTCTTACACTATTATGCTGATGATGGTGGTGTGATTTTAAAACCAGGTATGGTATTCACCATTGAGCCAATGATTAATGCGGGTAAAAAAGAAGTGCGCATTATGGGCGATGGTTGGACGGTAAAAACCAAAGACCGTAGCCATTCAGCGCAATATGAACACCAAATTGTTGTGACAGAAACTGGTTGTGAAGTGATGACTATTCGTGATGAAGAAATTGCAGAAGGTCGAATTCAACGTATGATGAATAACCTTTAAGTTCAGCTAAAAGCCTACGATAGTGGGCTTTTTTTATAATTGTTTTGTTTGTGGAATACCTATGCTTTTTCCTTATCATTTCGACTCTCCACTCACGCCAAGTGCGGTCAAAATTCAGCGTGAAAATTTGAAGGAATTTGAACGTCAGCACTTTACTGATTATTCCGTTTTTGAGCTGATTGCTAACCGTACACAGTTTTGTGATGATTTGTTAAAACAGCTTTGGCAGCAATTTGAATTAGATAAAGCTAATCTCACCTTAATTGCAGTAGGCGGTTATGGCAGACAAGAAATCTTTCCTTTATCTGACCTAGATGTTCTTATTCTTTCAAAAGACGAAAGAGAGTCTGAAACGGAAGAAAAAATTGCTCAATTTGTGCAGTTCTTGTGGGATTGTGGATTTGACGTAGGGCATAGTGTTCGTTCTTTAGAAGAATGTGAAAAGGAAGGCAAACAGGACATTACTATTGCCACCAATTTGCTTGAATCTCGTTATTTATCGGGTGATTTATCCCTTTTTAATGCTTTAGGGGAAATATTGAAAAAGCCAGATTTTTGGGCGATAAAACGATTCTTTGACGCTAAAGTACAAGAGCAAATTGAACGTTATCAGCGCTATCACAACACCAGTTACAATTTAGAGCCCGATTTAAAATACAGCCCAGGTGGTTTGCGGGATCTTCATCTTTTATATTGGATCGCATTACGACACACTGGGGAAATGACCCTTGATGGTATTTTGAAAAGTGGCTTTATTTATCCATCAGAACACCAACAATTATTAGAAAGCCAAGAATTTTTATTTAAAGTGCGGTTTGCTTTACACTTGATTTTAAAACGTTATGACAACCGTTTGTTGTTTGATCGTCAAATCAAAGTGAGCGAGATGCTTGGTTTTGAAGGCGACGGAAACCGTGGTGTCGAAAAAATGATGAAACGTTTTTTCCAAGCTTTACGAACGATTTCTCGTTTGACCGATATCCTGATTAAGCATTATAAAGAGCATTTTTTATCAACAAATGGCGAGGTTTCTATTCATCCTTTGGATGATAATTTTGAGCTAGTAAATCAAAGTTTGTGTTTACGTAAAAATGATCTGTTTTTACGTTATCCAGATCGTATTTTGGATCTTTTTTTCTATCTAACACAGCATGCTCAAGCCGAAATTCATTCTTCAACATTACGCCAATTACAGATTGCGTTGGAAAGTTTGACGCAGAAATTATGTGATATTCCTGAAGCAAGAGAGAAATTTATTCGGTTATTTAATCAACCGAAAGCCATTCAGCGAGCATTTCTCCCAATGCACCAATATGGTGTGTTAACGGCTTATTTGCCACAATGGCAGGGAATTGAAGGTTTGATGCAATTCGATCTTTTCCATATTTACACCGTGGATGAGCACACTTTGCGAGTGATGTTGAAATTGGAGAGTTTCTTAGCTGAAGACGAAGCAGAATCCCATCCCATTTGCCATCAAATATTTAGTCATATTTCTGACCGCACTTTGCTTTATGTTGCCGCACTTTTCCATGATATAGCGAAAGGCCGAGGAGGGGATCATGCAGAGTTAGGGGCTGAAGATATAGCTGAATTTGCTCATTTGCATGGCTTTGATCGTCGAGAAATTGAAACGATGGCTTGGCTAGTGAGAGAGCATTTGCTCATGTCAATCACTGCACAGCGTCGAGATATTCATGATCCAGAAGTTGTGATGAGCTTTGCGGAAAGTGTACAAAATCATGTGCGTTTAGATTATCTCACTTGTTTGACGGTTGCCGATATTTGTGCAACAAACGGTACCTTGTGGAATAGCTGGAAACGTTCTCTTTTTGCCTCTTTATACGATTATACGTCGCAACAATTCCGACAAGGGATGAATTTATTATTAGATAATAAAGAAAAGATCCTTGAAAACCGCCAATTGGCGCTGGCAATTTTATCCGAAGATCAACCAGAATTATCGAAAGAAAAAATTTTAGCACTCTGGCAACATTGTCCTGATGATTATTTTTTACGAAATAGCCCAAAACAAATTGCATGGCATACCGAGTTATTAACTGAATTTGATGGTGAAGTACTGGTTAAAATTAGTAATCGTTTTTCTAGCGGTGGGACTGAAATTTTCGTTTATTGCTCTGATCAAGCTAACTTATTTAATAAAGTGGTTTCAACCATTGGCGCGAAAAAATTCAGTATTCATGATGCCCAAATTTTAACATCGGATGATGGGTATGTATTCGACAGCTTTATCATCACAGAATTAAATGGTGAATTGGTTCGTTCAGAACGTCGCCGAGAATTAGAAACAGTATTAACCTCTGTTTTATTAGGAGAAAAATTGCCATCCATGTCTTTTGCAAATAATCGACAGTTGCAACATTTCACTGTAAAAACAGATGTACGTTTTTTGAAAGAAAGTAAAAAAGAGCATACGGAGTTAGAAATCGTTGCTTTAGACAAACCCGGTTTATTGGCTCAAATCAGTCAAATTTTTACTGAGTTAAAACTTAATCTTTGTAATGCAAAAATCACGACAGTGGGAGAAAAAGCAGAAGACTTTTTTATTTTAACAAACGAGAAAGGCACAGCATTAACTGAAGAGGAAAGGGGATTGTTAGAAAACGTACTCTATGAACGTTTATAATATGAAATAAAAAAGTGCGGTGAAAATTGACCGCACTTTTTATGTTTTAAGCAACTGCTGCAAATGCAATATCTGCGGCAGCAAGCGTTTTTTCAATGTCTTCATTTGTATGAGCTAAAGACATAAAGCCCGCTTCAAAAGCAGAAGGCGCAAGGTAAACGCCTTGCTCGAGCATTTTGTGGAAGAACACTTTGAATTTTTCGGTATCACATTTCATGACTTCTGCATAAGAGGTCACTTGTTTTTGGTCAGTGAAGAAAATACCAAACATTCCGCCTACATGATTAATCACGAATGGCACATTGTGTTTTTGGGCTAATGCTTTTAAGCCATCACAAAGTTTTGTGGTTAATTCCGCAAGATGTTGTTCGTTACCAGCTTTTTTCAATTCAGTTAAACAAGCTAAACCTGCAGCCATTGCAATCGGGTTACCAGAAAGGGTGCCAGCTTGGTACACTGGACCGGTCGGTGCAAGGTGTTGCATAATTACTTTTTTACCACCCACGGCACCCACTGGCATACCGCCACCAATTACCTTACCTAATGTGGTGAGATCCGGTGTTACACCATAATAAGCTTGTGCGCCTGCAAGTGAAACACGGAAACCTGTCATGACTTCATCAATAATGAAAAGTGCACCATATTGGTCACAGATTTCGCGAATGCCTTGTAAGAAATCTTCTTTTGGCGGAATACAGTTCATGTTGCCTGCGACAGGTTCAATAATCACACAAGCAATATCGTTAGGAAATTCTTCAAATAATTTTTTAACAGAATCAAGATTGTTATATTCTGCAGTTAAAGTGTGTTTTGCAAAATCTTCAGGCACACCTGGCGAGCTTGGTTGACCAAGTGTTAACGCCCCCGATCCTGCCTTTACTAGAAGTGAATCAGAATGGCCGTGGTAACAACCTTCAAATTTTAAGATTTTGCTTCTATTTGTATAACCACGCGCAAGACGAATAGCTGTCATGGTTGCTTCAGTACCTGAACTCACCATACGAACCATTTCAATTGATGGCACAATTTCACAGACCAATTCTGCTAAATCAATTTCAGAGGGAGTTGGCGCACCAAAGCTTAAACCATTCTCCGCTGCTTTTAATACAGCATCTAAAATAGCAGGGTGATTGTGACCTAAAATCATTGGCCCCCAAGAACCCACATAATCGATATATTGTTTGCCTTCGGTATCGTAAATGTAAGCGCCTTTGGCTTTTTGAATAAATACGGGTGTGCCACCTACGCCTTTAAAAGCACGAACAGGGGAGTTTACACCACCAGGAATAACTTCTTGTGCACGAGAGAAAAGTGCGGTTGATTTTGTCATGATTTTTAATCCTTATATTAAAAGTGGGCATATTGTACTAAAAAACTGAATTTGAGAAAAATCTTTGTGTGCTGATTTTTCTTTATGTTATCCTTTGCAAAAAATTTTTAGGATACAAACTATGCTAAGTCTTATTGTAACTTTCTTAGGAGCATTTTTAACCTTGCTTGTGATGCGACCAATTGCGAATAAAATTGGCTTGGTTGATAAACCAAATTATCGTAAGCGTCACCAAGGTGCGATTCCACTTATTGGCGGTGTTTCTCTTTTTATGGGAAACCTTTGCTATTATTTAATGGAGTGGGATCAACTTCGTTTACCTTATCTTTATATATTCAGTATCTTTGTTCTGCTCGCAATCGGTATCTTAGATGACCGCTTTGATATTAGCCCTTTCTTGCGTGCAGGAATTCAAGCGGTGCTTGCGATTTTAATGATCGACTTAGGTAATGTTTATTTAGATCATTTAGGCCAAATTCTCGGGCCATTCCAATTAACACTTGGTTCTATCGGATTGATTATTACCGTATTTGCCACAATCGCGATTATTAATGCCTTTAATATGATTGATGGTATTGATGGATTGCTAGGAGGGTTGTCAATTGTTTCATTTGCTGCCATCGGTATCTTGATGTTCCGTGATGGACAGATGGATATGGCATATTGGAGTTTTGCCTTAATTGTAGCGATTTTACCTTATCTATTATTAAACTTAGGGATTCCGTTCGGGCCAAAATATAAAGTGTTCATGGGCGATGCAGGAAGTACTTTAATCGGCTTTACTATTATTTGGATTCTACTTTTAAGTACGCAAGGAAAAGGACATCCGATGAATCCAGTGACCGCACTTTGGATTATTGCTGTTCCTTTAATTGATATGGTGGCCATCATTTATCGCCGTTTACGCAAAGGGAAAAGTCCATTCCGTCCGGATCGCTTACACGTACACCACTTAATGGTTCGTGCTGGATTAACCTCTCGCCAAGCCTTTTTATTAATTACTTTCTTTGCGGCCATTTGTGCCACAATTGGGATCTTAGGCGAAGTCTTCTATATTAATGAATGGGCAATGTTTATTGCGTTTATTGTATTATTCTTCCTTTATGCTTATTCAATTACAAAAGCATGGAAAATCACCCGATGGGTACGAAGAATGAAACGTCGCGCACGTCGTAACAAGCAATAAATGAAATAAAGAGGATAGCAATTTGCTATCCTTTTTTATGTTTTAGCACTAAAAATAAACGAATACATAATAAATTCTATACAAATTGAACAAAAATTTATCTTTTGATATTTTTTTTCAAAAAAGTGCTAGACAAGATATTTGGAAATCATTAATATACACCCCTGCAACAACGCAGTAACGCGTTCGTAGCTCAGTTGGATAGAGCGTTGGCCTCCGGAGCCAAAGGTCGCAAGTTCGAATCTTGTCGAGCGCGCCAGAAGTCAATGCGATAAACAACTAATCAATGGTGGCTATAGCTCAGTTGGTAGAGCCCTGGATTGTGATTCCAGTTGTCGTGGGTTCGAATCCCATTAGCCACCCCATCTTCTCATTGTTGAGAAATCTGACGGCGAGTAGCGCAGCTTGGTAGCGCAACTGGTTTGGGACCAGTGGGTCGTAGGTTCAAATCCTATCTCGCCGACCAATTTATTTTTTTGCTCTTTAACAATATATCAGACAATCTGTGTGGGCACTTGTTGATTGACTTGTTTTAAAAATATTTTTTAATTTTGAAGTCTTAATAGGTGCTAACTAGAAATTCATAATACTTTTTTAAGTAGTGACATTTTATGTCAGCAGTATTGAGCGATTGAACTTGAATTGAAGAGTTTGATCATGGCTCAGATTGAACGCTGGCGGCAGGCTTAACACATGCAAGTCGAACGGTAACATAAAGAAGCTTGCTTCTTTGATGACGAGTGGCGGACGGGTGAGTAATGCTTGGGAATCTAGCTTATGGAGGGGGATAACTACGGGAAACTGTAGCTAATACCGCGTAGTATCGAGAGATGAAAGTGTGGGACCTTCGGGCCACATGCCATAGGATGAGCCCAAGTGGGATTAGGTAGTTGGTGAGGTAAAGGCTCACCAAGCCGACGATCTCTAGCTGGTCTGAGAGGATGACCAGCCACACTGGGACTGAGACACGGCCCAGACTCCTACGGGAGGCAGCAGTGGGGAATATTGCGCAATGGGGGCAACCCTGACGCAGCCATGCCGCGTGAATGAAGAAGGCCTTCGGGTTGTAAAGTTCTTTCGGTAGCGAGGAAGGCATTTAGTTTAATAGACTAGGTGATTGACGTTAACTACAGAAGAAGCACCGGCTAACTCCGTGCCAGCAGCCGCGGTAATACGGAGGGTGCGAGCGTTAATCGGAATAACTGGGCGTAAAGGGCACGCAGGCGGTGACTTAAGTGAGGTGTGAAAGCCCCGGGCTTAACCTGGGAATTGCATTTCATACTGGGTCGCTAGAGTACTTTAGGGAGGGGTAGAATTCCACGTGTAGCGGTGAAATGCGTAGAGATGTGGAGGAATACCGAAGGCGAAGGCAGCCCCTTGGGAATGTACTGACGCTCATGTGCGAAAGCGTGGGGAGCAAACAGGATTAGATACCCTGGTAGTCCACGCTGTAAACGATGTCGATTTGGGGGTTGAGCTTTGAGCTTGGCGCCCGTAGCTAACGTGATAAATCGACCGCCTGGGGAGTACGGCCGCAAGGTTAAAACTCAAATGAATTGACGGGGGCCCGCACAAGCGGTGGAGCATGTGGTTTAATTCGATGCAACGCGAAGAACCTTACCTACTCTTGACATCCAGAGAACTTTCCAGAGATGGATTGGTGCCTTCGGGAACTCTGAGACAGGTGCTGCATGGCTGTCGTCAGCTCGTGTTGTGAAATGTTGGGTTAAGTCCCGCAACGAGCGCAACCCTTATCCTTTGTTGCCAGCGATTAGGTCGGGAACTCAAAGGAGACTGCCGGTGATAAACCGGAGGAAGGTGGGGATGACGTCAAGTCATCATGGCCCTTACGAGTAGGGCTACACACGTGCTACAATGGCGTATACAGAGGGAAGCGAGAGTGCGAGCTGGAGCGAATCTCACAAAGTACGTCTAAGTCCGGATTGGAGTCTGCAACTCGACTCCATGAAGTCGGAATCGCTAGTAATCGCAAATCAGAATGTTGCGGTGAATACGTTCCCGGGCCTTGTACACACCGCCCGTCACACCATGGGAGTGGGTTGTACCAGAAGTAGATAGCTTAACCTTTTGGAGGGCGTTTACCACGGTATGATTCATGACTGGGGTGAAGTCGTAACAAGGTAACCGTAGGGGAACCTGCGGTTGGATCACCTCCTTACCAAAAACGAGAGACAATAAGTGTCCACACAGATTGATTGATATATTGTAGACAATATCGAGCAGAAAGCCGTTATTCCCTTGGGTCTGTAGCTCAGGTGGTTAGAGCGCACCCCTGATAAGGGTGAGGTCGGTGGTTCAAGTCCACTCAGACCCACCACTCAAACTGAGTGAGTGATTGAGGTGAATAAGGTAATAAATAAACGATGACATGGGGATATAGCTCAGCTGGGAGAGCGCCTGCCTTGCACGCAGGAGGTCAGCGGTTCGATCCCGCTTATCTCCACCACTTATCATCGTTAAGTAAATTGAGTTTTTATACTTAATGAGTTTATTTAACGATGATAACTGAAAATGTTATTTCTGTTCTTTAACAACCAGGAAACAAGCTGAAAAACTGAAGAGACTTTCAAGTCCTTTAAGGATAAGAAAAAGTCTGAGTAAGAAGAAAATCTTGATTGAACAAAAGCAATCAAGTGTTTAGTTGAAAACACAACATCAAGAATTTTTGAGGTTGTATAGTTAAGTGACTAAGCGTACAAGGTGGATGCCTTGGCAATCAGAGGCGAGGAAGGACGTGCTAATCTGCGAAAAGCTTGGATGAGTCGATAAGAGGCGTTTAATCCAAGATGTCCGAATGGGGAAACCCAGTAGATGAAGAATCTACTATCACTTACTGAATCCATAGGTAAGTGAGGCAAACCGGGAGAACTGAAACATCTAAGTACCCCGAGGAAAAGAAATCAACCGAGATTTCGTTAGTAGCGGCGAGCGAACGCGAAGGAGCCTGTTAGTGATAATGACAGAGACAGAGGAACAAGCTGGGAAGCTTGGCGATACAGGGTGATAGCCCCGTACTCGAAGTCCAGGTCATGGTACTAAGCTAACGACAAGTAGGGCGGGACACGTGATATCCTGTTTGAAGATGGGGGGACCATCCTCCAAGGCTAAATACTCCTGATTGACCGATAGTGAACCAGTACTGTGAAGGAAAGGCGAAAAGAACCCCGGTGAGGGGAGTGAAATAGAACCTGAAACCTTGTACGTACAAGCAGTGGGAGCCCTTTTGGGGTGACTGCGTACCTTTTGTATAATGGGTCAGCGACTTATATTTTGTAGCGAGGTTAACCGAATAGGGGAGCCGAAGGGAAACCGAGTCTTAACTGGGCGTCTAGTTGCAAGGTATAGACCCGAAACCCGGTGATCTAGCCATGGGCAGGTTGAAGGTTGGGTAACACTAACTGGAGGACCGAACCGACTAATGTTGAAAAATTAGCGGATGACTTGTGGCTGGGGGTGAAAGGCCAATCAAACCGGGAGATAGCTGGTTCTCCCCGAAATCTATTTAGGTAGAGCCTTGAGCGGACACCTTCGGGGGTAGAGCACTGTTTCGGCTAGGGGTCCATCCCGGATTACCAACCCGATGCAAACTACGAATACCGAAGAGTGATACTCAGGAGACACACGGCGGGTGCTAACGTCCGTCGTGGAGAGGGAAACAACCCAGACCGCCAGCTAAGGTCCCAAAGTCTATATTAAGTGGGAAACGAAGTGGGAAGGCTTAGACAGCTAGGATGTTGGCTTAGAAGCAGCCATCATTTAAAGAAAGCGTAATAGCTCACTAGTCGAGTCGGCCTGCGCGGAAGATGTAACGGGGCTCAAATATAGCACCGAAGCTGCGGCATCAGTAGCAATACTGTTGGGTAGGGGAGCGTTCTGTAAGCGGATGAAGGTGAATCGAGAGGTTTGCTGGACGTATCAGAAGTGCGAATGCTGACATAAGTAACGATAAAACGGGTGAAAAACCCGTTCGCCGGAAGACCAAGGGTTCCTGTCCAACGTTAATCGGGGCAGGGTGAGTCGGCCCCTAAGGCGAGGCTGAAAAGCGTAGTCGATGGGAAACGGGTTAATATTCCCGTACTTGGATAAACTGCGATGTGGGGACGGAGCAGGTTAGGTTATCGCACTGTTGGATATGTGCGTTTAAGTTGGTAGGTGAGAAGTTTAGGCAAATCCGGACTTCTTTAACACCGAGAGATGATGACGAGGCTCTACGGAGCTGAAGTAACCGATACCACACTTCCAGGAAAAGCCACTAAGCTTCAGGTTTATCTAAACCGTACTGAAAACCGACACAGGTGGTCAGGTAGAGAATACTCAGGCGCTTGAGAGAACTCGGGTGAAGGAACTAGGCAAAATAGCACCGTAACTTCGGGAGAAGGTGCGCCGGCGTAGATTGTAGTCCCTAGCGGGCGAAGGTTGAACCGGTCGAAGATACCAGCTGGCTGCAACTGTTTATTAAAAACACAGCACTCTGCAAACACGAAAGTGGACGTATAGGGTGTGATGCCTGCCCGGTGCTGGAAGGTTAATTGATGGTGTAATCGAAAGAGAAGCTCCTGATCGAAGCCCCAGTAAACGGCGGCCGTAACTATAACGGTCCTAAGGTAGCGAAATTCCTTGTCGGGTAAGTTCCGACCTGCACGAATGGCATAATGATGGCCAGGCTGTCTCCACCCGAGACTCAGTGAAATTGAAATCGCCGTGAAGATGCGGTGTACCCGCGGCTAGACGGAAAGACCCCGTGAACCTTTACTATAGCTTGACACTGAACATTGAATTTTGATGTGTAGGATAGGTGGGAGACTTAGAAGTAGTCACGCCAGTGATTATGGAGTCGTCCTTGAAATACCACCCTTTAACGTTTGATGTTCTAACGAAGATTACGAAACGTGGTCTCGGACAGTGTCTGGTGGGTAGTTTGACTGGGGCGGTCTCCTCCCAAAGAGTAACGGAGGAGCACGAAGGTTTGCTAATGACGGTCGGACATCGTCAGGTTAGTGCAATGGTATAAGCAAGCTTAACTGCGAGACAGACAAGTCGAGCAGGTACGAAAGTAGGTCATAGTGATCCGGTGGTTCTGAATGGAAGGGCCATCGCTCAACGGATAAAAGGTACTCCGGGGATAACAGGCTGATACCGCCCAAGAGTTCATATCGACGGCGGTGTTTGGCACCTCGATGTCGGCTCATCACATCCTGGGGCTGAAGTAGGTCCCAAGGGTATGGCTGTTCGCCATTTAAAGTGGTACGCGAGCTGGGTTTAGAACGTCGTGAGACAGTTCGGTCCCTATCTGCCGTGGGCGTTGGAGAATTGATTGGGGCTGCTCCTAGTACGAGAGGACCGGAGTGGACGCACCACTGGTGTTCCGGTTGTGTCGCCAGACGCATTGCCGGGTAGCTAAGTGCGGAAGAGATAAGTGCTGAAAGCATCTAAGCACGAAACTTGCCAAGAGATGAGTTCTCCCTGTTTTTAAGACAGTAAGGGTTGTTTAAGACTAAGACGTAGATAGGTCTGGTGTGTAAGCGGTGCGAGCCGTTGAGCTAACAGATACTAATTGCCCGAGAGGCTTAACTATACAACGCTCAAGGGTTTTGGGTGTTGGGTAAGACGAGAAGAAACTCAGAGAAGAAAGAGAAAGTTTTTAGGTTTAATCAGCTTGTTTGGTTGTGAGCACTAGAGATAGTGAGAGCAGAAAGAGATAGAAGAAGTTATTAAAGGAATAATCCTGGCGGCGATAGAGCGGTGGTCCCACCTGACCCCATACCGAACTCAGAAGTGAAACGCCGATGCGCCGATGGTAGTGTGGGGCTTCCCCATGTGAGAGTAGGACACCGCCAGGTAGTGAATGTAGAACCCCGAGCTGAATAGCTTGGGGTTTTTTGTTTATGGAGTTTTATATAAAATATTAGAATTCATACATAAATGAGCCTAATAATGATAAAATCCTCGCCTATTTCTAGATAGCAATAATTATGAAAAAACAGATAAGTAAGATCTTTTCCAGTGATGGCGAATTGAGTAAGAATATTAAAGGATTTAAGCCACGAGCAGAACAACTCGAAATGGCTCAATCTGTAGGATATGCTATTCAACATAAGCGACCGCTTGTTGTAGAAGCTGGAACAGGTACTGGAAAGACTTTTGCTTATTTGGCGCCGGCACTCATTGCTGGAAAGAAAACGATTATTTCAACCGGCTCTAAAAATCTACAAGATCAGCTCTTTTCAAGAGATCTACCTGCCATAAAAAAAGCCTTAAATTATTCTGGAAAAATTGCGTTATTGAAAGGGCGATCCAATTATTTATGTTTGGAGCGTCTGGATCAAGTTATTGCTCAAGGTGTACTTGGGGATAAATCTGTTTTAGCCGATTTAAGTAAAGTAAGAAAATGGAATAATGCAACGAAAACAGGTGATTTAACAGAATGTATTGAATTGGCTGAAGATAGCCCAATTTTGCCTCAATTGACGAGTACGGCAGAAAGTTGTTTGGGAACAGATTGCCCTAACTACGCTGAATGCTATGTAGCACAAGCTCGTAAAAAAGCGTTAAATGCAGATCTCGTTGTTGTAAATCACCATCTTTTCTTTGCTGATATGGCGGTAAAAGAAAGTGGCTTTGGTGAGCTTATCCCTAATGCAGAAGTTATTATTTTTGATGAAGCACATCAACTTCCCGATATAGCTAGTCAGTATTTTGGCCAATCATTAACATCTCGCCAACTATTTGATTTATGTAAAGATATCAATATTGTTTATCGAACAGAATTGAAAGATATGCCACAGCTTGGCACAACGGCAGATACATTGCTTAAAGTTATTCAAGATTTCCGTCTTCTTCTTGGGGAAGGAAATCAGCGAGGAAATTGGCGTGAGCTATTTAAGCAAAGTGCGGTCAAAAAATCGGTTGAATTATTACAAGAAAAAATTGAGTTTCTTTCTGAAGTTATCAAGATTGCATTAGGGCGCTCTCAGACTTTGGATAGTATTTTTGAACGTACTGAAAGTATCAAGAATCAATTAATTCGTCTTTGTGATACGGCCATTGTTGGCTATTGTTATTGGTACGAAAGTATGGGACGACAATTTGGTTTACATATTACGCCACTTACTGTTGCAGATAAATTTGGTGAACAGCTAAATAATAAAGAAGCCGCTTGGATTTTCACCTCGGCGACGCTTGAAGTTGGCGGCACTTTTAATCATTTCTGTCAGCGCCTTGGTATTGAGCAAGCAGAACAAAAAATTCTTCACAGTCCTTTTGATTATCCTAATCAATCATTACTTTGCGTGCCACGTTATTTACCAGCAACGAATCAAAATAATACGTTACAATCTCTTGGTGAAATGTTGTTGCCTATCATTGAAGCGAATAAAGGGCGATGCTTTGTGCTTTGTACTTCCTATTTAATGATGAGAGGCTTGGCAGAGTATTTTAGAGAAAATAGTGAGCTTTCTATCTTATTACAAGGTGAAATGCCTAAAGCTAAATTACTCGAACAATTTATTCATGAAACCCATAGTGTATTGGTTGCCACCTCTAGCTTTTGGGAAGGCGTGGATGTCCGTGGTGATGCACTTTCCTTAGTCATTATTGATAAATTGCCTTTTACCGCACCAGATGAACCTTTACTAAAAGCACGCATTGAAGATTGCCGATTACAAGGTGGCGATCCATTTAATGATATACAGATCCCTGAAGCGGTTATTACGCTGAAACAAGGTGTAGGGCGCCTAATTCGAGATGTAACGGATCGTGGTGCGGTAATTATTTGTGATAATCGTCTTGTGATGCGAAATTACGGCGAAACCTTTCTAAAAAGTTTACCTAATTCAACCCGTACCCGAGATCTCAACAAAGTGGTACAATTCTTACAAAATGAGAAAATGGATTAATAATGAAAAATATCACTTTATTAGCACTTGATACTTCAACAGAAGCCTGTTCTGTTGCTCTTTGGCATAAAGGCGAAAAAACACATCTAGATGAATTAGCACAACGTACACATACAAAACGTATTCTTCCAATGGTTGATGAGTTACTTGCCAATTCAGGTATCAATTTGAAACAAGTGGATGTGTTAGCATTTGGACGCGGCCCGGGTAGTTTTACTGGTGTTCGTATCGGTGCAGGGATTGCTCAAGGGCTTGCATTTGGTGCTGATTTACCTGTTATTGCGGTATCAAATTTAACAGCAATGGCTCAGGCTGCATTTGAATTACATCAAGCCGAAAATGTCGCAGCTACCATTGATGCGAGAATGAATGAAGTTTATTTTTCTCAAGTAAAACGAGAAAAAGTGCGGTCAGAATTGGGGGAGTTTTTCCAATGGAACCCAGTCATTGAAGAACAAGTTTGCCAACCAGAAAAAGTGCTTGAACAGTTTTCAGATTTAACCGCCTATCGAGTCGGAACCGGTTGGGCTGCGTATCCTCAATTTAAAGACAGTGGTTTAGATGGGAGCGATATTATTTTACCTTCTGCACAATATATGCTTGAGCTTGCTTTAACAGATTATGCTCAAAATAAAGTCATATCCGCCTTAGAAATTGAACCTGTTTATTTGCGTAATGAAGTAACTTGGAAAAAATTACCTGGGCGTGAATAATTTTCAAAAAGGAGTTGAAGATGAATAAAAAAACGATCTTAGTTTTGACCGCACTTTCGGCCACATTAGTGGGATGTGTCAATGCACCGAAAGGGCTGGAAAAAGAGCAGTTTACTTTAAAATCATTGTCTTCAATTCAACCGAGTGATTATAGCTGTCAGTGCAAATCAATTCGTTTAGGTGGAAAAGTATTAACCGCACAAGCCTTGCCGAATAAAACTAAAATTGAAGTATTAAGCTATCCAGTTTATTCAACCTCAGCAAAACCGATGATTGATGAACAACCTAATGGACGTTTTATCACTTATCTTGATGGCTTTGTAGAACCTGAAAGCTTAAAAGATCAATTTATTACAATTGGTGGTACCTTGCTGAAAACAGAACAAGGCAAGGTTGATCAAGCCAACTATATTTATCCGGTTATTAAAACCAATCATTATCGTGTCTGGAAGCTTTCACAAAGTTATTATTATCCAGATGATATGTGGGATGATTGGGGCTTTTTCGGTAGACGACCGTATTATTGGTATGGCGAGCCTGAAATTCGCTATTATCTCTATTAACTACATGATAAAATTAAGAAAATTTTCCAAAGAATAAGGATAAAAAATGGAAAAAGTTTGGTTTCAAAATTATCCAGAAGGTTCACCAACCACGCTGGATACATCCAAGTATGATTCGATTCTCGATATTTTAGATAAAGCAATTCGTGAGCACCCAGACCGTCCCGCCTATATCAACATGGGGCAGGTTTTAACATTTCGTAAATTAGAAGAGCGTAGCCGTGCATTTGCCGCTTATTTACAAAATGAATTAAGGTTAGAACGTGGTGAGCGTGTTGCATTGATGATGCCGAATTTATTGCAATATCCTATTGCGCTTTTTGGTATCTTACGTGCGGGTTTAGTTGTGGTAAACGTAAATCCACTTTATACCCCACGTGAATTAGAACATCAGTTACAAGATAGCGGCGCAACAGCCATTGTTGTGGTTTCAAACTTTGCTTCAACCTTAGAAAAAATTGTATTTAATACTAAAGTGAAGCACGTGATTTTAACAAGAATGGGCGATCAGCTTTCTTTTGGTAAGCGTAATTTGGTCAATTTTGTTGTGAAATATGTTAAAAAGTTAGTGCCAAAATATAAATTACCGAATGCCGTCACTTTCCGTGAAGTATTGAGTATTGGTAAATTTCGCCAATATGTTCGTCCTCAAGTAGATCGTGAAGATCTAGCCTTCCTACAATATACAGGCGGAACGACAGGTGTTGCTAAGGGCGCTATGCTGACACATGGCAACATTATTACTAATATTTTCCAAGCTAAGTGGATTGCAGAGCCATTTATTGGCGATCATGCGAAGCAACGCATTGCTGTACTGGCTTTACCGCTTTATCATGTTTTTGCCTTAACGGTAAACTGTTTACTCTTCTTAGAGCTTGGCGTTACCGCGCTCTTAATTACGAACCCACGTGATATTGATGGTTTTGTTAAAGAGCTCAAAAAATACCGCTTTGAAGCGATTACAGGGGTAAATACCTTATTTAATGCGCTGCTTAATAATGAAAATTTCAAAGAAGTGGATTTTTCACGATTAAAACTTTCTGTTGGCGGCGGTATGGCGATCCAACAATCAGTCGCAACACGTTGGCATGATTTAACCGGCTGTAACATTATTGAAGGTTACGGCATGACAGAATGCTCACCGCTAATTGCCGCTTGTCCGATTAATGTAGTGAAACACAATGGTACAATCGGTGTACCAGTGCCAAATACTGATATTAAGATTATCAAAGACGATGGCTCAGAAGCACAACTTGGTGAAGCCGGAGAGCTTTGGGTTAAAGGTGAACAAGTCATGCGTGGGTATTGGCAACGTCCTGAAGCGACTGCTGAAGTGCTTAAAGATGGCTGGATGGCAACGGGGGACATCGTCATTATGGACGAGAGCTATAGCCTCCGTATTGTTGACCGCAAAAAAGATATGATCTTGGTTTCAGGCTTTAACGTTTATCCAAATGAAATCGAAGATGTGGTGATGCTAAATTATAAAGTCGCTGAAGTGGTCGCTATCGGCGTGCCACACGAAGTGTCAGGAGAAACCATTAAAATCTTCGTTGTGAAGAAAGATGATAGCCTCACGAGAGATGAATTACGCCAGCATTGCAGACAGCATCTCACAGGTTATAAAGTCCCGAAAGATATTGAGTTTCGTGATGAATTGCCGAAAAGTAATGTAGGCAAAATTTTAAGACGCATATTGCGTGATGAAGAAATAGCAAAACGCGCGCAACATTAATTAAATCAGGGATATGTGTTCATATCCCTGTTTAGTCTGTACCTCTATTTGAAAATACATCCTATTACAATGATAAAAGAATGCCAAAATCAACCGCACTTTACGTTAATTCAAAATAATGAAGAACTGGCTCAGGTTTGTCAGTTAGCTCGTCAGCAAAGTGCGGTTGCTTTAGATACCGAATTTATGCGAGTATCGACCTATTATCCTAAATTAGGATTAATTCAACTTTATGATGGTGAACGTGTTTCATTAATCGATCCTTTATCCATTACTGATTTTTCACCTTTTGTGGAATTATTACGCGATCAGCAGGTGACAAAAATTTTGCATGCTTGTAATGAAGATTTATTGGTTTTCTTACAAGAGTTTGATGTACTTCCACAACCTATGATGGATACGCAAATTATGGCGCGTTTTTTAGGTTTTGCTAATTCAGCGGGCCTAGCCAAATTGGTGTTGCATTATTTGGGCGTTGAAATGGATAAAGGGGCGACCCGTACAAACTGGTTGAAACGTCCACTTTCACCCGTACAGCTACAATATGCTGCAGGGGATGTATGGTATCTCTTGCCGGTCTATCAAAAAATGCAAATAGAATTAGTGCAATCATCTTGGCTTCAAGCGGTAATTGATGATTGCCAGCTTGCGATCTCGAAAACCAGTAAATTAGACGATCGCGATCCAAATAAAGCTTATTTGGATATTCCGAATGTTTGGAAATTGAATCCGCTCGAATTAGCGCGTTTACAACTATTGGCAAAGTGGCGACAAGAAACCGCAATGGCACGAAATTTAGCCCTTTCTTATGTGGTGAAATCTGACAACCTTTGGAAAGTCGCAAAAAACAATCCTCGCAATACATCAGAAATGTTAGCGCTTGGATTATCTGAAAATGAAGTCCGTGTGCGTGGCAAAAAGATGCTTCAATTGTTAGCACAAAGCCGCCGAATTTCTCCTTATGATTATCCTAAGCGTTTAGTGCGTATTGTGGATGATCCTCGTTATAAAAAGGCAATTCGATTGTTACAAGAAAAAGCTTATGAACTGACACCAAAAGGGTTAACTCTTGATATTCTGGCAAGTAAACGAAATTTAGAAGATCTCATTAAATGGGTTTGGCTAAAAAATGAAGATATGTCAAAACAACCTGATCTGCTTTTAGGATGGAGAAGAGAAATTGGCATGAAGCTGGTTGAATACTTAAAATCCGTAGAGTAGTCATTAAAAACAACCCTAAAAATAACCGCACTTTGAATCATCAAAAGTGCGGTTATTTTCTTTAGTGTTTTACAACACAGGCTTTAATTAAGCTTGAGTTGCTTGGATTGCAGTTAATGCGATGGTGTAGATGATATCATCCACTAATGCACCACGAGATAAGTCATTAACCGGTTTACGCATACCTTGAAGCATTGGGCCTACAGCGACTAAATCTGCAGAACGTTGAACCGCTTTATAACCGATATTACCTGCGTTGATATCAGGGAATACAAATACGTTTGCTTGACCTGCTACTTTAGAGTTTGGTGCTTTAGAAGCGGCTACATCTTTCATCACAGCTGCATCGTATTGTAATGGACCGTCGATTAATAAATCAGGACGTTTTTCTTGTGCAATACGGGTAGCTTCTTTCACTTTCTCTACAGATTGACCTGAACCAGAAGTACCGGTTGAGTAAGAAAGCATTGCGACTTTCGGATTTAAACCAAATGCTTTTGCTGATTCAGCTGATTGGATTGCGATTTCAGCAAGTTGTTCAGCAGTTGGTTCTGGGTTTACAGCACAGTCACCATACACTAATACTTGGTCTGGTAATAACATGAAGAATACAGACGAGATAATTGAGCTACCTGGTGCTGTTTTGATGATTTGCATCGGTGGACGAATCGTATTTGCAGTGGTGTGAACGGCACCAGAGACTAAACCATCTACTTCGCCTGCTTCTAACATCATCGTACCTAATACAACGGTGTCTTCTAATTGTGCACGAGCTTGTTCTTCAGTTAAACCTTTAGATTTACGTAATTCAACTAAACGAGCAACGTAGTTTTCACGTACGTCAGCTGGATTGATGATTGTTACGTCAGCACCTAAAGTCACGCCTTGTTCTGCTGCAACTTTTTTCACTGATTCTGGATCCGCTAATAATACCGATTTTGCGATACCACGTTCAGCACAGATTGCTGCCGCTTTAACAGTGCGAGGTTCATCACCTTCTGGTAATACGATGGTTTTACCTGCTTTGCGTGCTAAATCAGTTAATTTAAAACGGAATGCTGCTGGAGAAATACGTGCTTCACGAGCAAGTGGTGCAGAGATTGCATTCGCTAATGCTTGTGCATCTAAAGCTTTAATTTTGCCTGCTTGCGCACTAAATACACCTAAGATTTCAGCGTTGTTCACACCGCCAAATTCTGAAGCAACGGCTTCTACTAATGTGCCTTCTTCATTGTTTGCCACTAAGATAATTTGTGCATCTAAGGTTTGCGCAATCGCGAAGTTTAAGCTATTTGCAAAAGGCGCTTGAGCTGAAGGTTGAACACCTTTAACAATCACTAGATTTGCATTTAATGCTTGGAAATCAGCAACGATTTTTTCTAACAACACGTCTTTTTGATTATTTGCGATTAATGCTTGAGCGGTTTTTACATCTTCTACTGCATTGAATACGACAGCGCCTGTTGTTTTAGCTGCGTCTAGTGCTGCTGCTAAATTTGCTTCTGCGCTAGTTGGAATAAGAATAACTGCTTTAGTCATTTTGATATACCTTTTAATGAATGAAAAAACCTGCTGATTTCTCAGCAGGTTTGAAGAAAGTTGATTAGCCCGCTAAACGTGCTGTATCTTGTGCAATTACTAATTCTTCGTTAGTTGGAAGAACGATTGCTTTGAATGCAGAGTCATCAGCAGTGATCACGCCTGATTTACCAAAGCGAGCAGCAAGGTTACGTTCTTTGTCTAATTTGATGCCGAATAATTTTAAGTGGCCTAACGCTAATTCACGAACATGAGCAGAGTTTTCACCGATACCACCCGTAAATGCGATGGCATCTAAGTGATCATCACCTAAAACGGCCATGTATGCACCGATGTATTTCGCTAAACGGTAGCTGTAAACATCTAATGCACGTTTTGCTTCTGGTTTAGAGGCATCGTCGTAGTTATCTTCTGCATAACGGCAGTCGCTCGTTACTTCAGTTAAACCTAAAAGACCTGATTTTTTCACTAAAGTCTCTTCGATTTGATCCATTGACATGCCTAAGTTTTTGTATAGGTAGAAAACGATCGCAGGGTCAATATCACCACAACGTGTACCCATCACTAAACCTTCTAACGGGGTTAAACCCATAGAGGTATCGATACATTTACCATGACGAACCACAGAAACCGAACCACCGTTACCTAAGTGACAGATAATTGCGTTTACTTGGTCTGCTGGTTTGCCTACGTATTCCGCGACTTCGCGAGAAACGAAGTAGTGGCTGGTACCGTGTGCACCGTAGCGACGTACGCCATGTTCTTTGTAAAGTGAGTATGGAAGTGCATATAAGTATGCTTCTTCAGGCATAGTTTGGTGGAATGCTGTATCAAATACGACAACGTTCTTATCTTTTAAGTGTGGGAATGTTTTGAATGCTTCACGGATACCGATTAAGTGAGCCGGGTTGTGAAGTGGAGCAAATTGTGCTGCATCTTCAATACCTTTAACTACTTCATCTGTTACAACAACAGATTGGGTGTATTTCTCACCACCGTGAACGATACGGTGACCAATCGAGGTGATAGAGTTTTTAAGCTCATCAGTCATAATGTTTGACGCGATGAAGTTAAGTGCTTCTGTGTGCGCTGCACCAGCACCTAAATTTGCGCTACCTTTTTCACCGTTAAGTTTCCATTTAATACGAGCTTCAGGAAGATAAAATGCTTCTGCTAAGCCTGATAATTTTTCTTCACCTGTTGCAGGATCAAGGATTGCAAATTTTAATGAAGAACTACCACAGTTAAGGATGAGAACAAGTTTTGACATAGGAACCCTATTTTTGATTGAGGTTAATAAAAATCCATCCAAAAGAACGGAGTATAAATCCCATATAGAATACACCTTTTAGCGTATAAAATAAATTAACTGGAGGGTAAAAATACGATCTTTTATTAGAAAAGTTGAAAATTTCAACAGTTTCTAGTTAAGGATGACAATTAAACCTAAACTAGAGTATTATAAGCGAGGTTATTTTCAAGGATGTTTTCATGTCATCATTTTTTTCAACCTTAAAACAAGGGCAAATTTATTTGCAAACGTGGCCATTAGAAGCGAAGCTCAGCATGATTTTCCCCGAAAATCGCATTATTAAAGCCACGAAATTTGCTCAGAAGTTCATGCCTTTTATGGCAGTATTTTCGATGGTTTGGCAACAGTTTTATGCCAAGGCGGATCTTACTGCATTAGCGATTGCTATTTTGACCGCACTTTGTGCATTAGTGATACCATTGCAAGGCTTATACTGGTTGGGAAAACGTGCAAAATCACCGTTAGAAGCGCAAAGTTCTCAGTGGTTTTATGAGATTAGTGAACGTTTAAGAAAACAACATGAAAGTTTGCCAACTGTGCAAGATAAACCGACATATCAGCACTTGGCAGAAGTACTGCAAAAGGCACAGCAAAAATTAGACAAAGCATTTTGGCAGGAAATCTAGCCAACAGCTTCAAATTTAATTGACGCAAACGTTTTCCTTTTGTTGTTTTTTATGTAAAATACTGCGGTCGCAATGGCGGCCCTTTTTAATTGAGAGACTATTTAATGATTGATTACATTATCATTGGCATCATCGCATTTTCGATTATCGTGAGTTTATTACGTGGTTTTGTGCGAGAGGTGATGTCCCTTGCAAGTTGGGTCGTTGCATTTATTGTCGCTAGCCAATTTTATCCTTATCTCGCCACTTATCTTACTCAAATCGAATCTGACTATGTGCGTAACGGCACCGCAATCGGCATTTTATTTGTTTTAACCTTAATCGTAGGTGGCATTGTTAATTATGTGATTAGCCAATTAGTGGATAAAACAGGACTTACCGGAACAGATCGTGTTCTCGGTGCGGCATTTGGCTTAATTCGTGGCGCATTAATCGTTGCTGCGATCTTATTCTTCCTGGATACCTTCACTAACTTTGAACAAACCGATTGGTGGAAAGAATCAAAATTAATTCCTCATTTCGGCTTCATTATTGAATGGTTCTTCCAACAACTACAAGCAAGTTCTAGTTTTTTAAACTCAACTTTTAAACAATAAGGTAGTCAATCAGTATGTGTGGAATTGTCGGTATCGTTAGCCAAAATCCGGTTAATGAATCCATTTATGCAGCATTAACGTTATTACAGCATCGAGGTCAAGATGCGGCGGGGATTGTCACAATAGATGATGAAAACCGCTTTCGTTTGCGTAAGGCTAATGGTCTTGTAAGCGATGTATTCAGACAAGAACATATGTTACGTTTACAAGGTCATGCAGGCCTCGGACATGTACGTTATCCAACAGCCGGCAGTTCAAGTGTATCTGAAGCTCAGCCTTTCTATGTTAACTCACCTTATGGTTTAAGTCTTGTTCACAATGGTAACTTAACCAACTCAACCGAATTAAAAGATAAATTATTTAAAGAAGCGCGTCGTCATGTAAATACCAATTCGGATTCAGAACTTCTTCTCAATATTCTTGCTAATCATTTGGATAGAGTGAATAAATACCACCTCGATCCGCAAGATATTTTTAATGCAATTCGTGCGACACACAAAGATATTCGTGGTGCTTATGCATGTTTAGCGATGATTATTGGACATGGTATGGTGGCATTTCGCGATCCGTTTGGTATTCGCCCACTCGTGTTAGGTAAACGAGAAGAAAATGGTTCTGTGGAATATATGTTTGCCTCTGAAAGTGTGGCATTAGACGTCGCAGGTTTTGAATTAGTGCGTGATGTTGCGCCAGGCGAAGCGATTTATGTGACCTTTGATGGCCAGCTTTATGCAGAGCAGTGTGCGGAAAGTGCGGTCTTAAATCCGTGTATTTTTGAATACGTGTACTTTGCTCGTCCTGATTCAACAATAGACGGTGTGTCTGTCTATGCCGCACGAGTTCACATGGGTGAACATTTAGGTAAAAAAATTGCAAAAGAATGGGTTGAGGAAGCTGATAACATTGATGTTGTTATTCCAGTACCTGAAACTTCAACAGACATTGCTTTACAGATTGCGAAAATCTTAGGCAAACCTTATCGTCAAGGTTTTGTGAAAAACCGCTATGTTGGTCGTACATTTATTATGCCAGGCCAAGCTCAACGTATTAGTTCAGTCCGTCGCAAGCTCAATACGATTAAAGCAGAATTTAAAGATAAAAATGTGCTATTAGTCGATGATTCTATTGTTCGAGGTACAACATCTGAACAAATTGTGAGTATGGCTAGAGCAGCAGGTGCGAAGAAAATTTACTTTGCATCAGCCGCACCAGAAATTCGTTACCCAAATGTGTACGGCATCGATATGCCAACAAAACAAGAACTCATTGCCTATGGCCGTAATGTTGATGAAATTGCGAAATTGATTGGTGTAGATAAATTGGTTTTCCAAGATCTTGAATCGCTAACTGAATCAGTGCGTCAAGAAAACCCAGCGATTCAAGGCTTTGATTGTTCGGTCTTTACTGGCGAATATATCACTGGCGATATCACTCCGGAATACCTTGATAGCATAGCTTCTCAACGTAATGATTCAGCAAAGAAAAAACGGGAAAAAGATGCAAGCAACCTTGAAATTCATAATGAAGGTTAATCGCGTTTAAGATCGTAAAAAAGCACTAAATTCAATGAAGCGTTTAGTGCTTTTTCTTTCTGATTAAATATAAAGAAAAATGACCGCACTTATGTATTCAAAGTGCGGTCATTTTTATAGGCGTTTTAGTCTTTATAAAGATCGTTATAAAGCGTACTTTCAAATTGTACAAGTGGAGCACGCTTTGTTTTACTTTCTAAATCACCGGTTGAATAGCCATTGATAAATTGAACGAAAGCCACTTTTTCACCTCGCGCATTGGTCATAAAACCGGCAAGGTTATAGACACCTTTCAATGAGCCAGTTTTAGCGATGACATTTTTTACCAGTGGTGGATTAATTAAGCTACCACGACCACTGATTGTGCCATCCACACCTGCAATTGGGAAAGTTTCCATTAAGTGTAATTTATCTTCGTTTTTGGCGATGTATTCCAAGACTGAAAGCATGGTTTTCGGTGCAACTAAATTATGACGAGAAAGACCCGAACCATCAGCTAAGATGCTGTTACCAAATTTAATGCCTTGTTTTTGCAATACGGATTTCACTGCTAATGTGCCTAATTGGAATGAAGCAGGGCGTTTATAGTAGTTGTAGGCTACGGCTCTGAATAAGGCATCGGCAATTTGGTTATCCGATTTTTTCATCATTTTTTTCAATAGCTCAGGCAACGGTTTAGATAAATGCTGGGCGAGTTTTTGTCCTTGCTGTGGTTTTTGAGGTTGTTTTACCTGACCGGTAAATTCAATACCAAGACGTTTTAATTGACGTTGAATAATCGCAGCAGCATAGGCATCAGGATCTTGCACGGCGAAGCTTAGCCCAAATGGTTTAGTTTGGCGCGCGATACAGCCTTTTACTTGATAGCGATTATTGTCGTGAACAACAACGTCTAACTGGCAATAACCGGCTTCTTGCTGATCCACAATATAAACTTGTCCGAAAACTTGAATAGGGAATTGAGCGGGAACGTTAATTTTGACGGTTTCACCCACAGGTTGATTTGCATCCAGTTCTGCATAAAAACAGTTATTATCGATATTTGCTGCAGCTGGAGGGGAGTTAAAGCACATTGTAAGATCGTTCCAAACCCAACCTAACCCACGATCATGGCTAGCAAATACAGAGGTATCTAAAATAAGATCACCATTGATTTTCTGAATGCCTTGTTTTTTTAAATTAGCTAATAGGCTATAAAGTTGTCCGCTGGTCAGATCGGGATCGCCAGTAAATTGCACAACAAGATCGCCTTCTAAAACATTATTCTGAATTTTTCCGTTACTTAAAAGTGAGGTTTCAAATTGGAAGGCATCACCTAATACTAATTTAGCCGCGACAGCTGTGAAAACTTTTTGTGTACTGGCTGGCAACATAAAGGTTGAGCCATTGTAATCCGCGATAATTTGATCTTTACTGAGGTTTTTGGCAATGATACTGGCAGAAGCACCTTCAGGTAGGTATTGGGTAATAGAAGCCACATTAACTTCAGCCATAGAGGAAAACGAAAAGCCGAGTGTGATAAATGCCGCTTTAAGTGCGGTTGAAATAGAAGATTTTTTAGTCATTTTTAGTTCTGTTATGGTTGCTATTTTTCTCAAGACGAATAATAATAAGCTCCGAACTCAATAGAGTAAATCATTTTTTATTTTTCATTGACTGCGGCAAGGTTGCAAGACGTTGTCGTGGTTTTGTTTTTACCAAATTTCAAGGAAAAAGAATGAAACAAATTCCAATGACCGTGCGCGGTGCGGAGCTATTACGTCAAGAATTAGATTTCTTAAAGAATGAGCGTCGCCCTGAAATTATCAAGGCGATTGCTGAAGCACGTGAGCATGGTGACTTAAAAGAAAATGCAGAATATCACGCTGCGCGTGAACAACAAGGTTTTTGCGAAGGGCGTATTCAAGAAATTGAAAGCAAACTTGCAAATTGTCAGGTTATCGATGTCACTAAATTACCAAATAACGGAAAAGTTATTTTTGGTGCGACAGTTGTATTAGTGAATACCGATACTGATGAAGAAGTTACTTACCAAATTGTGGGCGATGATGAGGCAGATATTAAATCAGGTTTGATTTCTGTGAATTCACCGATTGCTCGTGGCTTGGTAGGGAAAGAGTTGGATGATACCGTAAATATTACCACACCAGGTGGAACGGTTGAGTTCGAGATTATTGAAGTAAATTACATCTAAAAAAACATCCCCTCAAATTGAGGGGATAACAATTATTTACGAGGCAGCTGGATTTTACCTTCCTCGCTTGGTCGATAAAGTACCAAAATATGTCCGATGGTTTGAACGTTAGATGATTTGGTTTCACGAACAATCGCATCAATGATTAATTGTTTGGTTTCGCGATCTGCGCCAGCAATTTTTACTTTGATTAATTCGTGATGATTTAATGCATTATCGATTTCGGCTAATACCCCTTCGGTTAAGCCGTTACCGCCAAGCATGACGACAGGACTAAGGTGATGAGCGAGTCCTTTTAAAAATTGTTTTTGTTTTGTTGATAATATTGTCATAAGGAATCCTTTAAATAGATGAATATGAGTCAAAAAAAGACCGAAAAGAGCGGTCAGAAAAAACGTGGTTTTTCAGCACTTTTTGGTAAGTCTAGCCTTGAATTTGGCAGATTGTACCCAAATATAGACGAAACTACTACAAAAAATAGTACAAAAGAAAGAGATTATGGGAAAGAAAAAACGTTCGGCGAGTTCTTCTCGTTGGCTAAACGAACATTTTAAAGATCCGTTTGTTCAGAAAGCACATAAACAAAAATTACGCTCACGTGCTTACTTTAAGTTAGATGAAATTCAACAAACGGATAAATTGTTTAAACCGGGAATGACTGTGGTGGATCTCGGTGCCGCACCAGGTGGTTGGTCACAGTATGTTGTGAGCCAAATTGGTGGTAAAGGTCGAGTGATTGCTTGTGATATTTTGGATATGAACCCAATTGTCGGCGTGGATTTCTTGCAAGGCGATTTTCGTGACGAAAATGTGCTGAATGCATTATTAGAACGAGTTGGTGAAGCAAAAGTTGATGTAGTGATGTCTGATATGGCGCCAAATTTTAGCGGCATGCCATCTGTTGATATTCCTCGTGCAATGTATTTAGTTGAACTGGCTTTAGATATGTGTAAGCAAGTTTTGGCGAAAAAAGGCAGTTTTGTTGTCAAAGTATTCCAAGGAGAAGGTTTTGACGAGTATCTGCGCGAAATTCGTTCACTCTTTAGTGTCGTAAAAGTGCGTAAGCCTGAAGCCTCTCGTGGGCGTTCTCGCGAAGTTTATATTGTAGCAAGCGGTTATAAAGGCGAATAGATAATTGCTTTGATAGCTTTTCATTGTGTCGGGGATGAGATAGTATCTCGTTTAATTTTAATTAACTTAAGAAAGGCAGGTTAAACCTTGAACGATATGGTCAAAAATCTAGTTCTATGGGTTGTGGTAGCAATTGTCATGATGACAGCTTACCAAAGTTTTAATTCCAATGGCGTGAGTGACTCAACAGATTACACAACCTTTGTGTATGATGTGAGTAACAGTCAAGTGAAAGAAGCGCGCTTTGATGCGAATGAAATCACTGTGACTAAAAATGACGGTTCTAAATATATGACCGTGATGCCACCGTTGGAAGACAAAAAGCTCTTAGATGACTTATTAAATAAAAAAGTTAAAATCGAAGGTACGCCTTTTGAAAAACGCAGTTTATTATCACAAATTTTAATTTCGTGGTTTCCAATGTTATTCCTTGTAGGGGTATGGATTTTCTTCATGCGTCAAATGCAAGGCGGTGGCGGGAAAGCTATGAGCTTCGGTAAAAGCCGCGCTAAAATGCTGACCCAAGATCAAATTAAGGTGACTTTTGCAGATGTTGCAGGTTGTGATGAAGCAAAAGAAGAAGTGGCTGAAATAGTTGACTTCTTGCGTGAACCGAAAAAATTCCAAAACCTTGGTGGTAAAATTCCAAAAGGGATTTTGATGGTAGGTCCTCCAGGTACAGGTAAAACCTTATTAGCGAAAGCTATTGCAGGTGAAGCAAAAGTGCCTTTCTTTACCATTTCAGGTTCTGACTTTGTAGAGATGTTTGTGGGGGTTGGTGCTTCTCGTGTTCGTGATATGTTCGAGCAAGCGAAGAAAAATGCACCATGCTTAATCTTTATTGATGAAATTGATGCAGTAGGTCGCCAACGTGGTGCCGGTTTAGGTGGTGGACACGATGAGCGTGAACAAACCCTTAACCAAATGTTAGTTGAAATGGATGGTTTCGGTGGTAACGAAGGCGTAATCGTTATTGCAGCAACTAACCGTCCAGATGTACTTGACCCAGCATTAACGCGTCCAGGCCGTTTTGACCGTCAAGTTGTTGTCGGTTTACCGGATGTCAAAGGCCGTGAGCAAATTCTAAAAGTTCACATGCGAAAAGTCCCTGTGGCTGATGATGTCGATGCCATGACACTTGCTCGTGGTACACCAGGTTATTCAGGTGCGGATTTAGCGAACTTAGTGAATGAAGCGGCATTATTTGCTGCACGTAGCAATAAACGTACTGTATCGATGCTTGAGTTTGAAAAAGCCAAAGATAAGATCAATATGGGACCTGAACGCCGTACCATGATCATGACGGATAAACAAAAAGAATCGACAGCGTACCATGAAGCTGGTCACGCCATTGTGGGTTACTTAGTGCCTGAACATGATCCGGTACATAAAGTGACGATTATTCCTCGTGGCCGAGCATTAGGTGTAACTTTCTTCTTACCTGAAGGCGATCAAATTAGTATCAGCCAAAAACAGTTAGAAAGTAAACTTTCAACACTTTATGCGGGACGCTTAGCAGAAGATTTGATTTACGGTGAAGAAAATATTTCTACCGGTGCATCTAACGATATTAAAGTGGCAACCAATATTGCACGTAATATGGTGACCCAATGGGGCTTCTCAGATAAACTCGGTCCGATTCTTTATACTGAAGATGAAGGCGAAGTATTCTTAGGGCGCTCAATGGCGAAAGCAAAACATATGTCTGACGAAACAGCACATGCAATTGATGAAGAAGTTCGTGCGATCGTAAATCGTAACTATGCGAGAGCAAGACAGATTTTGATCGACAATATGGATATTCTTCATGCCATGAAAGATGCGTTAGTGAAATATGAAACCATTGAAGAAGAACAAATCAAGCAATTGATGAATCGTGAACCTGTTACACCACCATCTGGTTGGGAAGATAACAAAGACACGAAACCAACAGCAAAACCGCAGGAAGAGAAAACTGAAAGTGCGGTTAATCATTCAGAAGATCCTGAAGCATAAAAATAAAGCCTTCCTAATTTGGAAGGCTTTTTTATTTATTATTTCGTTCTTTTCATGACTATATTCCGTTATAATCTAACCTTTCAAATTTGATTTAAAAATTGACCGCACTTTATGAAACTTTATGCTAATAACAAATGTCTAGATTTATCATTCCCCCAAATTATGGGAATTTTGAATTTCACACCTGATTCATTTTCTGATAGCGGGCAGTTTTTCAGTCTAGACAAAGCATTATTTCAAGTTGAAAAAATGCTGAAAGAAGGTGCAACAATTATTGATATTGGCGGCGAGTCAACTCGTCCGATGGCAGAGGAAGTGTCTGAAGCTGAAGAATTGCAACGGGTGATACCTTTGGTTGAAGCCGTGCAAAAATGTTTTGATTGTTGGATTTCAGTGGATACCTCTAAAGCAATTGTAATGCAAGAAGCGGCTAAGGTCGGCATGGATTTAATCAATGATATTCGTGCGCTACGTGAACCTGGTGCACTCGAAATAGCAGGACAGTTGAATTTACCCACTTGTATTATGCACATGCAAGGACAACCTCGTACAATGCAAACTAATCCACATTACGATGATGTGGTTCAAGATGTTTATCAGTTTTTAATTGATAGAACTCAAGCTTGTTTAGCAGCAGGCATTGCCAAAGAAAATATTATTTGGGATATGGGGTTTGGTTTTGGTAAAACAGTAGAGCATAACTACAAGCTTTTACAACAGTTGGCTCACTTCTGTGAAAGTGGATATCCTGTTTTAGCAGGGCTTTCACGTAAATCGATGATTGGTGCTGTATTAGATAAGCCCGTGACTGAACGTGTTGTAGGAAGTGTAGTTGGGGCATTAATTGCGGCTCAAAATGGTGCGACAATTTTGCGTGTACATGATGTAGCTGCAACGGCAGATGCCTTGAAGGTATGGCAGGCAACGCAACAAGCGTAAAAAACTAACAGATTTTATATGTTGTAGAACTAATGATTTCTGCAACATCATTATTCAAATTTAATAAGGAATAAACATGGCAAATCGTAAATATTTTGGTACTGATGGTGTACGCGGTAAAGTAGGTACTTATCCAATCACACCTGATTTCGCATTGAAATTAGGTTGGGCTGCAGGTAAGGTTTTAGCCTCTCAAGGTTCTCGCACGGTATTAATCGGGAAAGATACTCGTATTTCAGGTTATATGTTGGAATCTGCACTTGAAGCAGGTTTAGCTGCGGCAGGATTAACTGCTGCATTTACCGGTCCAATGCCAACCCCTGCCGTGGCGTATTTAACCCGCACTTTCCGTTTAGAAGCGGGTATTGTCATTTCGGCATCACATAACCCTTATTATGATAACGGGATTAAATTCTTCTCTTCACAAGGCACAAAATTACCAGATGATATTGAAGAAGCGATTGAAGCCATGCTTGATCAGCCAATGGATTGTGTGGAGTCTGCTGATTTAGGTAAAGCAAGCCGTATCAGTGATGCCGCAGGACGTTATATTGAATTTTGTAAAAGCACTTTCCCTGCGCATTTAGGTTTAGATGGTTATAAAATTGTGGTGGATTGCGCAAATGGTGCGACCTATCATATTGCGCCAAATGTATTACGTGAGTTAGGTGCGGAAGTGATTGAAATTGGTACAGATCCAAACGGAATCAATATCAATGAAAAATGTGGTGCAACCGATGTAAAAGCGTTACAGGAAAAAGTGCTTGAAACTAAAGCTGATGTAGGTCTCGCTTATGATGGTGATGGTGACCGTATTATGATGGTGGATCACTTAGGTAATAAAGTAGATGGTGACCAGATCCTTTTCATTATTGCTCGTGAAGCTTTACGTTCAGGTCAGCTAAAAGGTGGAGTAGTCGGCACATTAATGAGTAATATGAGCCTAGAAATTGCGTTAAAAATGTTAGGTGTACCTTTTGTGCGAGCTAACGTTGGCGACCGTTATGTGTTAGAAAAAATGGTAGAACATAGCTGGACGCTAGGCGGAGAAAACTCAGGCCATATCATTATTGCTGATAAAAATACGACAGGTGATGGTATTATTGCATCACTAGCTGTATTAAGTGCAATGGTTCAACATCGTTTATCTTTAAACGAGCTTGCAAGTGCGGTGAAATTATTCCCTCAAGTACTCATTAATGTTCGTTTTGCTGGTGGTGATAATCCATTAGAAAGTGAAGCGGTAAAAGCGGTAGCTGCAGATGTGGAAAAACGTTTAGAAGGCAAAGGTCGAATTTTACTGCGTAAGTCTGGTACTGAGCCTCTTATTCGCGTCATGGTCGAATGTGAAGACGGTGTACTTGCAAAACAATGTGCAGAAGAAATTGCAGAAGCAGTGAAAGCGAATTAATAAAGTGGGGGCTTGCCCCCATTTTTGATCCATAAAATTTATCTTTTATTATTTTTAGGAAAGCAAAGACATGAAAATTTTTATTATGCGTCATGGAGAAGCTGAAGTTGTCTCTTCATCAGACGAGGCTCGGCATTTAACCGACTATGGACGCAAACAATCAATATTACAAGGTCAATGGCTTAAAAACCATCTAAATTCAACCGCACTTTCAGTTCAAAAAGTAATTGTCAGCCCTTATGTAAGAGCACAAGAAACGTTTGAGCTTGTAAATTCAGCCTTAGGTAACACGCTTAATGATATTGAAATTTGGAGTGGGATTACACCTTATGGTAATGCTACATTGGTAGCTGATTATCTATCTGTTTTGCAAGAAGAAGGTACTGAAAGTGTTTTACTCGTTTCTCATTTACCTTTAGTAGGCAGTATTGTTTCAGAGCTTTACGGTAAGCGAAATCCAATTAGTTTTTACCCTTCAACGATTGTTCAAATTGAGTGGAATGGTGAAAAAGGCACCATTGAAGCTTTCCATTATCCAAAATAGAATGGCTAAAATACGAAAAACAAAGTTTATATGATTTACTTTTTAAAAGCAGTCAAAAATAAGCAACACCTAAAAATGTATATTTTTAGGTGTTTTTTTAAAATTTTTTTGATAGACTGAAAATGAGCTATAAATGAATAGCTTAAATTAAGCCATCATAATGACACAAGGGGAGTAGCTATGAACAATAAAATCGGAGATAAAGCAACTGAAGTAAAAGATACGACAGTGAATGCTGCAACACAAGTTAAAGATGCATTATTTGCAGCGGCTAACTATATTAAAGATGCTGTGACACATAAAGCGTCTGAGGCAAAAGAAGTGGTTGAAGACAAAGCTACTGAAGTGAAAGATGTAACTGAAGATAAAGTATCTGAAGTAAGAAAAGCAGTTTCTGAAGCAAAGGAAGCAATCGATGATAAAGCTACTGAAATGAAAAAAGCAATCGATGACAAATTTTCTGAAGTAAAAAGAGCCGTCGAAGATAAAGCATCAGAAGTGAAAAAAACAGTTTCAGAAGCTACAGATGAAGCGGCAGATAAAGCAGCAGAGCTAAAAGATGCAGCTGAAGACAAAGTTGCTGAAGTGAAAGATGCGGCTGAAGATAAAGCAAAAGAAGTAAAAAAAGCAGTTTCAGAAGCAAAAGATGAAGCTGCAGATAAAGCATCTGAGCTAAAAGATGCAGCTGAAGATAAAACTGTAGAAGCAAAAGAAGCGGCTTCAGAAGCAAAAGATACAGTTGTAGACAAAGTAGTTAAATTCAAAGATGCAGTTGTAGATAAAGTTGCTGAAGTAAAAAATGCAGTTTTTGAAGCAAAAGATGAAGCTGCTGATAAAGCGGCTGAGTTAAAAGATGAAGCTGAAGATAAAGCTGCTGAAGTGAAAGATGCGGCTGAAGATAAAGCAAAAGAAGTAAAAAAAGCAGTTTCAGAAGCAAAAGATGAAGCTGCAGATAAAGCATCTGAGCTAAAAGATGCAGCTGAAGATAAAACTGTAGAAGCAAAAGAAGCGGCTTCAGAAGCAAAAGATACAGTTGTAGACAAAGTAGTTAAATTCAAAGATGCAGTTGTAGATAAAGTTGCTGAAGTAAAAAATGCAGTTTTTGAAGCAAAAGATGAAGCTGCTGATAAAGCGGCTGAGTTAAAAGATGAAGCTGAAGATAAAGCTGCTGAAGTGAAAGATGCGGCTGAAGATAAAGCTGTAGAAGCAGAAGAAGCGACTTCAGAAGTAAAAGATGCGGTGGAAGATAAAGCATCAGAAGTGAAAAAAGTAGTTTCAGAAGCAAAAGATGAAGCTGCAGATAAAGCATCTGAGCTAAAAGATGCAGCTGAAGATAAAGCTGTAAAAGCAAAAGAAGCTGTCGAAGATAAAGTTGCTGAAGTAAAAGATTCGCTTTCAGAGGCAAAAGATGTAATGTCTTCTAAAGTTGAAGCTGCAAAAGATGCCACAGTAAGCGCGGCAGTACAAGTTAAAGATGCTGTGGTTGCAGCAGCTAACTATGTTAAACATGTTGCGGAAAATAAAATGACTGAAGCAAAAGATGCTGTGTGCTCTAAAGCAGAGGAAGTAAAAAATGTAGATTCTGAAACAAAAGATCAATCTGCAGCCGTAAAAAAGTAACTGAAAAGTAAAAGCAATAGTTAAGGATTATTCAAATTAACTGAGTGGGATTGTTCAAAAAAAACACAAAAAAGTGATTTTTTATCTTTACAAAAAATAAAATTTTTATAATGAACTTTTTTACAAATCTTTTAATTTCATTGGGTTATAGTTGTTTTAGAGAGATTTTATAAAAAACTATATCTTTAGAAATGTAAATTTTTTTGAAAGATGTTTTATTTTAAGTTTTTTTTACGTAAACTAGATCACACAAAGCAGATAGCTTTGGATTAATTCTTAATTATAAAATGGAGAATGACAATGAAAAAATCAGTATTAGCCGTATTAGTATTAGGTGCATCTTTAGCCGTAACTGGTTGTTTCGATAAACAAGAAACAGCTCAAAAAGTTGAAGCAGCAAAAGATGCAACAGCAAATGCAGCAACACAAATTAAAGATGCAGCAAAAGAAGTTGCAACTGATGTTAAAAATGCAGCAATTGACGCAAAAGATTCAGCTGCAAATAAAATGGCTGAAACAAAAGAAGCAGTAGCTGATAAAGCTTCTGAAATGAAAGATGCTGCTGCAAATAAAATGGCTAAGGCAAAAGATGCAGTGTCTTCTAAAATGGAAGAAGTAAAAAATGCAGCTTCTGAAGCAAAAGATGCAGCAGCAGATAAAGCAGTTGAAATGAAAGATGCTGCAGCAAATAAAATGGCTGAAGCAAAAGATGCGATGTCTTCTAAAATGGAAGCAGTAAAAAACTCAGCTTCAGAAACAAAAGATGCGGCAGCTGATAAAGCGGCTGAAGCAAAAGATGCGGCAGCAAATAAAGCAGCTGAAGTAAAAGAAGCTGTGACTAAATAATTAAACTTTCGTAAAATAAAACCTATCAGAGATTATCTGGTAGGTTTTTTCTTTTTGGAGCAATATGAAATGTTATGTGCAATTTATAAAAGTAAACGTAAACCAGGCTGCTATCTTTATATTTCCAAACGAGATGATTTTTCAGCTGTACCGGATATATTAATGCAGAGTTTTGGTAAGCCTCAATTTCTTATGCCTTTCAATTTGAGGGGGAGTAAACCGCTTGTTCATGCAGATAAAGATGAGGTTATGGGGAAAATTACTCAGCAAGGATTTTATCTTCAAATGCCAAAACAAGATGATGGCTTGTTTAATAGTTTGAGTGAGATCAAATAAGCCTTTTATTTTTTCCTAAAAATCTCCAAATCTTGCTTTATCTCAATATTTTCTTCAAAAAACTCCTTTAGAATTGACCGCACTTTTAAAAGGAGAATGAAAATGAGTAGTTTCTTTGTGGCAGGTACAGATACCGATGTGGGCAAGACCACCGCCTGCCGTGCCATTATTCAGGCATTACAAGCAAAGGGCGTGCGAATTGTGGGTTATAAGCCGATTGCTTGTAGCTGTGAAGAGGGTATTTATCCTGTCGAAAATCAGTCTAATGAATCCCAAACAGATTATGATGCTGAAAATAATTCAGACGTGTTAGCTTTAATGGATGCAACGAATGAGTCCGTATCTTATCAAGAAGTAAATAGCTATACTTTTGCTCATTCCTTGCCGATGCTGACTCGAGATAAATCACGCATTAAATTAAGTAAGATTAATCAAGCCTTAACAACATTAATTCAAAAATATCAATCTGTTGTCGTGGAAGGTTCATTTGGGTTACTCACACCAATGGCAGAAGGTAAGAGTTTTGCTGATTGGGTTGTTGAGCATAAAATGCCAGTTGTGTTGGTTGTTGGTATTAAAGAAGGCTGTATTAATCATGCATTGCTGACAGCTCAAGTGATTAAACAGCTTGGCGTTCCTTTATTAGGCTGGATTGCAAATCGAATTAATCCTTGTTTAGGGCATTATAAAGAGGTGGTAGATATTTTAGAGGCTCAGATTGATGCGCCTTTGCTAGGTAAGATCCCTTATATTCATAAACCAGAATCCCAAGAGCTAGGACATTATTTAACGAATATTGATCGTTTGATGTATATGCAAACAGAGTTAGTTAAATAGTCAGTTTGAAATAAAAAGTGCGGTTAAATTTCATTAGATTTAACCGCACTTTTTTTATTCTTCGTTTTCTGGAAGTTCTTTTTTTAGGATATCTTCTTCTGCGAGGCTAGATAGGCGAGCAATCGCATTACGGTAAGAGATTTCAAGAGTTTCCCGACTGGTTGCAATAACACCTTGATCTACTAAGAATCCATCATTTACATCATATACCCAGCCATGTAGGGAGAGTTTTTGTCCACGTTCCCAAGCGCTTTTTACGATAGATGTGCGTCCTAGGTTATAAACTTGCTCTGCAACATTTAATTTAGTGAGCATATCTGAACGTTTTTCTGCTGAAAGATTGCCTAATAGATGCCCGTGTTTAAACCAAATATCACGAATATGGAGCAACCAGTTATTGATTAACCCTAGATCGTGATCTTGCATCGCTGCTTTAATACCACCACAATTTGTATGACCGCAAATAATAATATGTTCAATTTTGAGTACATCAACGGCATATTGTACAACTGAAAGGCAGTTAAAATCCGTATGAATAACTTGGTTAGCAACATTACGATGAACAAATAATTCGCCCGGTTCAAGATTTGTGAGTTTTTCAGCAGGAACACGGCTATCAGAGCAGCCAATCCAAAGATAATGAGGTGTTTGGTGATCGGCAAGTTCTTTAAAATAAGTGGAATTTTCTTCTTTCATTCTTTGCGCCCAGCTATAGTTGTTTGCAAAGAGTTGTTTAATTTTGTCCATTTCTACTTTCCTTAATATGATGTATTTGAAAGATTGATTCAAACACAATAAATAAAATAGGGGATAAATTTATCGCCTAAAATGATGACCGCACTTTAAAGAAAGTGCGGTCAATTTAAACAATATTTTTAGAAATTTGCATTTCTTGGTGCACGAGGGAATGGAATCACATCGCGAATATTTTGTACGCCAGTTACATAAACAATTAAGCGTTCAAAACCAAGACCGAAACCTGAATGTGGTACAGTACCATATTTACGAAGATCACGATACCACCAGTAATCTTCAGGATTTAAGCCCATTTCTTCCATACGTTTATCTAATACGTCTAAACGTTCTTCACGTTGTGAACCACCGATGATTTCACCAATTCCAGGCGCGAGAACATCCATTGCAGCTACAGTTTTGCCATCGTCATTTAAACGCATATAGAAGGCTTTGATATCTTTCGGATAGTTTTTCACGACAACAGGTGATTTGAAATATTCTTCTGCTAAGAAACGCTCATGCTCAGAAGATAAATCGATACCCCAAGAAACAGGGAACTCGAATTTCTTACCTGATTTTAATAACACGTCGATCGCATCGGTATAGTCGATTTGAGCAAAATCAGAGTTTACAAAGTTTTCTAAACGAGTAATCACATCTTTATCTACGTGTTTTTCAAAGAATTTTAAGTCATCTTTTCGCTCAGCAAGCACGGCACGGAATACGTATTTCAACATGTCTTCTGCTAATTTAGCATTGTCAGCAAGCGTTGCGAAAGCGACTTCAGGTTCAACCATCCAGAATTCAGCAAGGTGACGAGTTGTATTTGAATTTTCAGCACGGAATGTAGGACCAAAAGTATAGATTTTGCTTAATGCACAGGCATAAGTTTCACCGTTTAATTGTCCTGAAACCGTTAAAAATGACTCTTTTCCGAAGAAGTCTTGGCTGAAATCAACTTTACCATCTTCACCACGAGGAAGGTTTTCTAAATCAAGCGTTGAAACGCGGAACATTTCACCCGCACCTTCAGTATCTGAAGCGGTAATTAATGGGGTAGCGACCCAATAGAAGCCTTGTTCATGGAAGAAACGATGAATAGCTTGTGCTAAGCAGTGACGAACACGCGCCACGGCACCGATAATATTGGTACGAGGACGTAAGTGAGCTACTTCACGTAAGTATTCAATTGAGTGACGTTTTGCTGCCATTGGATAAGTATCAGGATCTTCTACAAACCCTGTCACTTCTACTTTTTCAGCTTGAAGTTCAACAGCTTGACCTTCAGCAGGTGACTCAACAATGGTCCCGGTTACGATAACAGAACAGCCTGTTGTTAAGCGTAATACTTCACTTTCATAATTTTCAATATCGTTATTGATGATGACTTGAATAGGATCAAAGCAAGAGCCGTCATAAACAGCGAGGAAAGAAAGACCAGCTTTGGAATCACGACGGGTACGAACCCAGCCGCGTACGGTAACTTTTTCGCCAATAGCGATTTTACCTTGTAACACATCAACAATGGATGCAACTTTAGACATATAAACCTCTGTAATTCATTATAAATTAGGCAATAAAACTGCGTTAGTTTACCTTAAATCGCAAAATTTTCCATAAAAAGTTAGTGTAAATCAGGCTTGCACAGTAAAATAATGCCTTCACTTTATTTTAGGAGAAAACTATGTGGTCTGATATTTTGACCGGCTATGGCATTTTTATTTTGGAGATTTTAACGATTTTACTTGTGATTGCCGCTATTGTCGCAATGGTTATTTCGGCAAAACAGCGTAATGCAATACATCATGGTGAGTTGGTCGTGACAGATCTTTCAGAAGAATTTAAGGAAACAGTAAAGCATTTACGTGATTTCCAGCTTTCAGAAGAAGAACTTAAACAAGCCGAAAAAGCGGAGAAAAAAGCGAAAAAGCAAGAAGCAAAGGCATTAAAAGCGAAATTAAAAAATGGTGAGAAAGAAACGCCTAAACCTTGTGTTTATGTGCTCGATTTTAAAGGTGATATTTCGGCATCCGAAACGACCGCACTTCGAGAGGAAATTTCGGCAATTATTAATGTAGCAAAAGTTGATGATGAGGTCTTACTACGTTTAGAAAGCTCGGGTGGTGTTGTTCATGGTTATGGTTTGGCCGCCTCGCAGTTAGCTCGCTTAAAACAACAAGGAATTAAATTAACAGTTGCAGTAGATAAAGTTGCGGCAAGTGGTGGGTATATGATGGCTTGTGTGGCAGATAAAATTGTTTCCGCACCTTTTGCGATCATCGGTTCTATTGGTGTTGTAGCTCAAATTCCCAATATTCATCGTTTATTGAAAAAACATGATGTCGATGTTGATGTGATGACAGCAGGAGAATTTAAACGCACCGTTACAGTATTAGGTGAAAATACTGAAAAAGGAAAACAGAAATTCCAAGTAGAACTTGAAGAAACTCACCAATTATTTAAACAATTTGTGGCTCAAAATCGACCGCACTTAGATGTGGATAAAGTCGCAACTGGTGAGCATTGGTTCGGTCAGCAAGCGCTAGATCTTCAGTTAGTCGATGAGTTAGCAACCAGTGATGATATTATTCTCGAAAAAATGAAAGATAAGTCTGTGATCGCTGTGAAATATAAAGTGAAAAAGCCACTTTTACACAAAATAGGTAAGCAAGCTGAAGAGAGTATTGAGGGAATTATTCATCGAAATTTAACAAAAAATGGACAGGATTTTATTCAATAAGAAAAAAATTTACTTATTTGACAACTCTTTACACAACTTTACAAAAAAGTTCCATAAAAAATCATTTTTTAATGTTTTTTTATTTACAAGTTAAAGAATTATGACTACCATACGCCATGAAACTTTTTATAGTTTTATTTGTAAAATTTATAAAGTTTAGTTGTGTAGGTTCTTCTTGCAAGGATTGCACCTTAACAGTAAAAAGGTAAAGAAATGAAATTATCTCGTATTTTATTATCTGCAGTAGCAGTAGCGACAGTTGCTGCTTGTGGTAACTTAAGCAAAGTTACAGAAGCTGGTACTCCAGAATATAAAGAAGTTGATGGTCAACAAGTACCACAACTTGTATGGCCTAAGATTGATAAAGCAGGCTTCAACCATGATGGTAGCCAATTTGGTTCATGGCCAAACTGGGACAACGTTCGTATGATCGAACGTGGTATGAACAAAGACCAATTATATAACCTAATCGGTCGTCCACACTTCTCTGAAGGTTTATACGGTGTTGAAGAGTGGGATTATGCGTTCAACTATCGTGAAAATGGTGTTCACAAAATTTGTCAATACAAAATATTATTTGACAAAAACCACAATGCTCAAAGCTTCTTCTGGTATCCAAATGGTTGTAACGGAAACTCAGCATTTACTTTAAGTGGTGACTTCTTATTCGACTTCGATAAAGATACTTTAACTCCACGTGGTAAAGAAGTTGTTGATAACGTTGCTGCACAATTAAAAGAAACTGGTGCTAAAGAAGTTAAAGTTGCAGGTTACACTGACCGTTTAGGTTCTGATGCTTACAACTTAGATCTTTCTCAACGTCGTGCTAACCGTGTTAAAGCTCGTTTAATTCAAGATGGCGTAACATCTGAAATTACAGCTGTTGGTTACGGTAAAGTACCACAAGTTAAAGCTTGTAACGGTTACAAACACGCAAGTAAAGCTGAGAAAGACTGTTTACGTCCAAACCGTCGTGTAGAAATCACTGCTTCTGGTTCTGTATTAAAATTACAAGAAGGTGGTCAAGTTAACGGTGGAACTCAAGGTCCAGCACCTCTTTATCAAAAATAATAGATAGAGAAGATAGAAAGAGCGTAATGAAAATTACGCTCTTTTTTTATCTGATGTTTAAGAAATTATTCAAGTAGAAGTTCTTCAATCAATTTAGTGGTTAAGCTAATATAACTTCCATTAAAACGATGGCTGAAATTTAGTAAATAATAGAGCTGATAAAGGTGTTTTCTTTCTTCAAAACCTTCTTTATCAAGTGGGAAAGTGCGGTCATAAATTTCATAGAATTCAGCTGAGAACGGTTGGAAAAGCTCACTGAATGCTAAATCACATTCTCTATCTCCCCAGTAACAAGCAGGATCATAAGTAAAGGTTTGATTTCCTACAATAGCGGTATTCTCAATCCATAAGTTACCATGTAACAAAGAAGGTTTAGGATTATGTTTTGAAAGTTTGTGTTTTACTTTTTCAATAATTAAATCAATATCACCAAAGTCTAAACCTTTATCTTTGCAGAGTTGTAATTGCCATCCAATACGCTGTTCTGCAAAAAACTTCGCCCAACTTCCATTCCATTTATTTGGCTGATACTCAGGACCAAGCCAAGTATCAAAATCTAATCCATAGTTTTTAGTGCCAGACACTTGATGGAGTTTTGCTAATTCTTCAGCAAAGTGTGACGTTGCATTGGTTTGTTGAGTAATAGGAAGCGCTTCTAGTAATAAGAAACTATGGTTTTGAGAACAGCCTATGCCATACACTTGCGGAAGTCGGATTGTATTGGTTTTGCCTAGTAGGTTTAATTGGTCAGCTTCTGCACGAAACATTGAACGATAGGACCGTTCATTCACTTTAACAAAGACCGGTTGGATTCCATCCGTAATGAGCCAAGTTTCATTTACTTCGCCACCAGGCACTTTGTTTTTTTCTTTGATGTTATAGTAAGCACCAAATTGATCAGCTAAGACTTGAGAAATTGATTTCCACATAATACGCCTCCTAGACATGGTCGATTCTTCTTCATTCTAACGAAAGTGTTAAAAATTACTGTGATATATCTCAAAAAATAGCAAAAATTTTTGTCATTTTTCCTCTGAAACATCAATTCACTAATAAACGCGTGATTTTTTAATGAGTTAGTATTATCATTAGGTGTATTTTAGTTAGAAAAGATAATCAGGGGAAACTATGCAACATCTGAAAGATCTTGTTGAGAAAGCAAAATCGGCGATTGAACAAATCGAAAATAAAAGTTTAACCACATTAGATGAAATTCGTGTGGAATATTTTGGTAAAAAAGGGCATTTTACCCAACTTATGCAGGAATTGCGTAATGTTGCAGCGGAAGAGCGTCCCGCAATGGGCGCTAAAATCAATGAAGCGAAACAAGCTGCGTTAGATTTTTTAAATGCTAAAAAAGCAGAATGGGAGCAAGCTGAACTCAATGCGAAATTAGAGAAAGAACGTATTGATGTGAGCCTTCCAGGTCGTAAAACAGAAACTGGTGGTTTACACCCAGTGACCATTACCATCAATCGCGTAACAAAATTCTTTTCAGAGTTAGGTTTTTCTGTGGAAACCGGTCCCGAAATTGAAAGTGATTATTACAATTTCGATGCATTAAATATCCCTAAACATCACCCAGCACGTGCTGATCACGATACATTCTGGTTTAATCCTGAGTTATTACTTCGTACACAAACCTCTGGTGTACAAATTCGTACCATGGAAAAAATGCAGCCTCCTATTCGTATTATGGCGCCAGGTCGTGTATATCGTAACGACTACGATCAAACGCACACACCAATGTTCCATCAAATTGAATTGCTTTATGTAGATAAAAAAGCAAACTTCACCGAGTTAAAAGGCTTATTACACGATTTCTTACGTGCATTTTTTGAAGAGGATTTACAAGTTCGTTTCCGTCCTTCTTATTTCCCATTTACTGAACCTTCTGCAGAAGTTGATGTAATGGGTAAAAATGGTAAATGGTTAGAAGTACTAGGTTGTGGTATGGTGCATCCTAATGTGTTACGTAACGTAGGTATTGATCCAAATGAATATTCTGGCTTCGCAGTAGGCATGGGGGTTGAGCGTTTAACCATGTTACGCTACAACGTCACAGATTTACGTTCATTCTTTGAAAACGACTTACGTTTTTTAAAACAATTTAAGTAATTAACCGTTTGGTTAAGGTTAAATTGACGATAATGATTAATTTAGAACGTAACACGTTCATCAATAAAGGATACAGAGATAATGAAATTTAGCGAAAATTGGGTGAGAGAATGGGTTAATCCATCAATTTCAACAGAGCAGTTATGTGATCAAATCACGATGCTTGGCTTAGAAGTAGATGGCGTTGAAAAGGTAGCTGGTGACTTTACCGGTGTGGTTGTAGGTGAAGTTGTTGAATGTGCTCAACACCCAGATGCAGACAAATTACGAGTCACTAAAGTAAATGTTGGTGGCGACCGTTTATTAGATATCGTTTGTGGTGCACCAAATTGCCGTCAAGGTTTAAAAGTGGCATGTGCAACTGAAGGTGCGGTATTACCTGGTGATTTTAAAATTAAGAAGACTAAATTACGTGGCCAACCTTCAGAAGGGATGCTTTGTTCATTCTCTGAATTAGGCATTGATGTAGATGCAGATGGTATTATTGAGCTACCGTTAGATGCACCAGTAGGTACAAATCTACGTGAATATTTAGATTTAGATGATAAAGCAATTGAAATCAGCTTAACGCCAAACCGTGCAGATTGTTTAAGTATTGCAGGTGTTGCACGTGAAGTTGGTGTGGTGAATAAACAAGTTGTTAATCAACCGCACTTTGATACCGTACCTGCAACGATTTCAGATAAAGTTCAAATTGAATTAAAAGCGCCAGAAGCATGCCCTCGTTATTTATTGCGCGTGGTGAAAAATGTGAATGTTAAAGCGCAATCACCAATTTGGTTACAAGAAAAATTACGTCGTTGTGGTATTCGTTCTATCGATCCTATTGTGGATATTACCAACTATGTTTTACTTGAATTAGGTCAACCAATGCATGCTTTTGATGCATCAAAAGTATCTCAACCTGTTCAAGTACGTTTAGCCAATAACGGCGAAGAACTTGTTTTATTAGATGGTACAACCGCAAAATTACAACCGAATACTTTAGTGATTGCAGACCAAACTGGTCCATTAGCAATGGCAGGTATCTTTGGTGGTCAAGCTAGCGGTGTTGATGCTGAAACAACAAAAGATGTAATTTTAGAAGCAGCATTCTTTGCACCACTAGCGATTGCGGGACGTGCAAGACAATACGGTTTACACACTGATTCTTCACATCGTTTTGAACGCGGTGTTGATTTTACGCTACAACGTCACGCAATGGAACGTGCAACAGCATTGTTACTTGAGATTTGTGGCGGTGAAGCAGGCGAAATTTGTGAAGTGGTGAGTGAGCAATATTTACCAAAAGTCAATGAAGTCACTTTACGTCGTGAAAAATTAGATAGCTTATTAGGACATCATATCGAAACTGAAACCGTGACCGAGATTTTTGAGCGTTTAGGTTTTGCGGTGAAATATGCTAATGGTGTTTGGACTGTAACTTCAGCAAGCTGGCGTTTTGATATTGAAATCGAAGAAGATCTCATTGAAGAAGTCGCACGTATTTATGGCTATAACAGCATTCCAAATAATGCACCATTAGCACATCTTCGTATGCGTGAGCATAAAGAGTCTGATTTAGATTTAAGCCGAATTAAAACCGCTCTTGTGGATGCAGATTATCAAGAGGCGATTACTTATAGCTTCGTTGATCCAAAAGTACAAACTTTACTTCATCCAGAAATTGAAGTACTTGTATTACCAAATCCAATTTCAGTTGAAATGTCAGCTATGCGCGTTTCATTGTTAAGTGGATTACTCGGTGCAGTACTATACAACCAAAATCGTCAACAAAACCGCGTGCGTTTATTTGAAACGGGATTACGTTTTGTTCCTGATGCCAATGCAGAATTTGGTGTGCGCCAAGAATTTGTTCTTGCAGGTGTGATTACCGGTACAGCAAAATCAGAATGTTGGACAGGTAAAGCAGAAACGGTTGATTTCTTTGATCTTAAAGGTGATTTAGAAAGTATTCTTTCTCTTACCGAAGTGGGGAATCGAGTTAAATTCGTGGCAAAAGCATACAGTGCCTTGCACCCAGGTCAATCTGCTGCAATTGAATTAGATGGAAAAGAAATTGGTTTTATTGGAACTATTCATCCACTTATTGCTCAAAAACTAGGATTAAATGGCAAAGCGGTTGTTTTTGAAATTTTATGGGATGCCATTGCAAATCGTCGTGTGGTTCAAGCCAAAGAGATTTCAAAATTCCCTGCGAACCGTCGTGACTTAGCTTTAGTTGTTTCAGATAATGTCCCTGCAGGCGATATTATTGATGCATGTAAACAAGCCGGCGGAGAAAAATTAACACAAGTCAATTTATTCGACGTATATCAAGGCATTGGCGTTGCTAGCGGACATAAGAGCTTAGCAATTAGTTTAACCATTCAAGATAATGAAAAAACGCTTGAAGATGATGAGATTAATGCGGTAATCTCTGCTGTATTAAACGAAGTTAAACAACGCTTTAATGCGGAGCTTAGAGACTAAACAGGAGACTAACATGGCAACGATTACAAAAATTGATATTACTGAATACTTATTAGATAAGTATCAATTACAAAAAGCGGAAGCTAAAGCATTAGTGGAAGACTTTTTTGAGGAAATTCGTTTATCGTTAGAATCTGGTGGTGAAGTGAAATTATCCGGTTTTGGTAATTTTGAACTTCGTAATAAAGCTTCCCGTCCAGGGCGTAATCCAAAAACAGGTGAAAGCATTCCTGTTTCTGCGCGCCGTGTAGTGGCATTCAAGCCAGGGCAGAAATTACGTGCTCGCGTGGAAAATACCAAGTCAAAACAATAGTAATAAAAGTGCGGTCGTTTTTGACCGCACTTTTGTCAGGATTGAACATGAATAAGATTAAATGTGCTTTTTTAGTCGCAGGAAGTTTTTTGCTTTTTGCTTGTTCAAGTGGTGTTCGTGAAGAATATGCTATGAACTATAAAGGTCAGATTGGAGATCCGATTATAGCGATTGCTATGTTAAGTGAACAACAATATGAATGGGCGGGTACACCTTATGTGTTAGGTGGGCAGTCTCGTGGTGGTATTGATTGTTCTGGTTTTGTGCAAAAGACCTTTATTGATCGTTTTAATATCAACCTTCCTCGAACAACGAAAGATCAAGCGGGTTACGGAAAACTTGTTCGTAAAGAAGATATCCAAACAGGCGATTTAATTTTCTTTAAAACGGGACGCGGACCAAATGGCTATCATGTGGGGATTTATGTGAAAGAAGATAAATTTTTACACGCTTCAACTAAAGGTGGCGTGATTTATTCTTCGATGAATAGCCCTTATTGGAAAAAAGCTTTTTGGCAAGTTAGACGAGTATAGTGGAAATAAAAAAGTGCGGTTAATTTTAAACCGCACTTTTTCTTTATGGATTTGTTGTAGGGCGAATGCCTAATGTGTGGCAAATCGCATAAGTGAGTTCACTACGATTTAATGTGTAGAAGTGGAAGTCATTTACGCCTTCACGAGAAAGGATTTTTACCATATCCATTGCCACACTCGCTGCGACGAGATTGCGAGTAGTAGGATCATCATCTAATCCTTCATACGCTTTAGCCAACCATGCTGGAATTTTTACATTCGTAAATGATGCCATTTTTTGAAGTTGTTTGAAGTTAGTGACAGGTAGAATACCCGGAACAATTTCAGCCTCAATACCAATGGATGCACAGCGGTCTCGGAAGCGAAGATAACTATCAATATCAAAGAAGAATTGAGTAATGACATGATTAGCACCTGCATCAATTTTACGTTTCAAATTGATTAAATCTGCTTGTGCTGATTTTGCTTCAGGGTGAACTTCAGGATATGCTGCAACTGAGATATCAAAATCTGCTACAGAGCGGAGTAGTTCAACTAAATCAGCCGCATAGAAAGGTTTTTTAGCATAGCCTTTTGGCTCATCACCGCGTAAAGCTACAATGCGACGAATACCGCTATCCCAATAATCTTTTGCAATTTCTTTTAATTCTTCAGGTGTGGCATCAATACCCGTTAAATGTGGTGCAGCTTCTATACCTGTTTCTGCTTTAATGGCTTTCACGATGCTATGTGTACGATCACGTTCGCCAGAGTTTGCGCCATAGGTGACGGAAACAAATTTAGGATTTAATACTTTTAAGCGATGAATGGAATCCCAAAGCATGCTTTCCATTTTTTCATTTTTAGGCGGAAAGAATTCAAAGGAGACATTAATTTTTTTGTTAGTATCAGCAAGATGTTGATTTAAAGTGTTAATTTCGTTTGCGTAGCTCATAGCGTGCCTTCTTACATTTTTTATTAGAATGCGCTTATCATAAGATAAGAACTAATATGCGTCAATTTCAATGATTTCATCAAAATAATGAATGAAATTAATGATTGTTTGTTGTGCGTTGTATTTTAAAAGAAAATCAATTTATTTGCACAAAAAGTTAGCATTTTTTCTAAAAATAGGTATAATACGCCGACCCTGTAAATGCACGGATTCCCACCGTGCATTATTTTATCAAGATCACACTCGAAGGGGTGGCGATTAAGATTAATGGTTGTGTTTCAATTAATATGGAACACTGGGTATCAAACTTATATTTTGGTAATTAATTAATGAAAACTTTTGTAGCAAAACCGGAAACAGTAAAACGTGACTGGTATGTGGTAGATGCGACAGGTAAAACTTTAGGTCGTTTAGCTACTGAATTAGCACGCTGTCTTCGTGGTAAACACAAGGCTGAGTACACTCCACACGTAGATACTGGTGATTACATCATCGTTATCAACGCAGACAAAGTGGCAGTAACTGGTCGTAAAGAAACAGATAAACTTTACTACTGGCACACTGGCTATGTAGGTGGTATCAAACAAGCGACTTTCAAAGAAATGATCGCTCGCCGTCCTGAAGCGGTGATTGAAATTGCGGTTAAAGGTATGTTGCCAAAAGGTCCATTAGGCCGTGCAATGTTCCGTAAATTAAAAGTGTATGCGGGTGCAGAACACCAACACGCAGCACAACAACCACAAGTATTAGACATTTAATCACGAGGTTTAGGAAATGGCAGAGAATCAAAACTACGGCACTGGTCGCCGCAAAAGCTCTTCAGCTCGTGTATTTATCAAACCGGGCAGTGGTAAAATCACTATCAACCAACGTGAATTAGACGTATATTTCGGTCGCGAAACAGCTCGTATGATCGTACGTCAACCGTTAGAATTAGTGGAATTAACTGATAAATTAGACCTATACATCACTGTTAAAGGTGGTGGTATTTCTGGTCAAGCGGGTGCAATCCGTCACGGTATCACTCGTGCATTAATGGAATATGATGAGACTTTACGTCCTGCTCTTCGTGCAGCTGGCTTCGTTACTCGTGACGCACGTCGCGTTGAACGTAAAAAAGTTGGTTTACACAAAGCACGTCGTCGTCCACAATACTCCAAACGTTAATTTTTTATTATCGTTTCAAGAAAGCAGAGAGCAATCTCTGCTTTTTTTATGTCTGTAAAAACAAATTAATTTAAAATTACCTCTCTTTGATTTCTTGTTTATTGTTTGTAATTAATTGATTTTAAAAAGAAAATAAGAAAATATTGGCAATTTGGCTCTCGGTTATGTTAAAATAATCGCCCACTTTTAGTAGAAGTATATAGATTATTTTGGATCTTCGGAGGAATAAATGTCCAATGCATCAAGTAAACGTTCAGTAATGACTCTTTTTTCAAATAAAAATGACATTTACTGCCATCAGGTAAAAATTGTCTTAGCTGAAAAAGGTGTTGCTTACGAAAACGAAGAAGTTGATTTGCAAGCATTATCAGAAGATTTAATGGAATTAAATCCTTATGGCACATTACCAACATTGGTGGATCGTGATTTAGTATTATTCAGCTCACGCATTATTATGGAATATCTTGATGAGCGTTTTCCACATCCTCCACTTATGCCAGTTTATCCCGTTTCTCGAGCGAAAAGCCGTCTTTTAATGTTACGTATAGAACAAGATTGGTACCCAACATTAGAAATTGCTGAAAAAGGCACAGAAGTTGAACGTGAAGAAGCGTTAAAACAGTTAAAAGAAGAATTGTTAGCGGTATCAGTTATCTTCCAACAAACTCCTTATTTTATGAGCGAAGAGTTTGGCTTGGTTGACTGCTATGTTGCACCATTATTATGGAAACTACGTAATATGGGCGTTGAATTCAGTGGTACAGGAAGCAAAGCAATCAAAGGCTATATGGATCGTGTATTTAGCCGTGATTCATTTTTACAATCTGTAGGTGAAGCTGCACCTAAAAATTTAATGGATGATAAATAATGACCCACACACCTTCTCCAAAACGCCCTTATTTACTAAGAGCCTATTATGATTGGCTAGTGGATAACGATTTCACCCCATATTTAGTGGTGGATGCTAATTATTATGGTACCAATGTGCCTGTAGAATACGTGAAAGATGGGCAAATCGTCTTAAATCTTTCAGCAGGGGCGACTGGGAATTTGCAATTAACCAATGACTTTATTCAGTTTAATGCACGTTTCCAAGGTGTGGCTCGTGAGTTATATATTCCAATGGGCGCCGCTTTAGCCATTTATGCGCGTGAAAATGGTGATGGCGTTATGTTTGAGCCTGAAGAAATTTACGATGAACTCAATCGTGAGCCGACATCAGAACAGCCATTAAGTTTTGCTGAAGCGGTAGATAAGCCTAAGACAGAAAAGAAACCACAGAAGTCAGCATCTCATTTACGAATTGTGGATTAATGAAAGAAAAATAAAAGTGCGGTTAATTTTAACCGCACTTTTTTATTAATTATTTTGTTGCCGTTTTCATATTGCGAACAAATTCGGCAAGTTCAGATAAGCATTGAGCCTGATTATCTAAGTTTCGTTCAATGATTTTTACCGTTGCAGAGCCTGAAATTGCGCCTGTTGCACCCAGTTGAAGGGCTTCTTTCACTTGAGCTGGTTGAGCAATACCAAAACCTTGTAGAATTGGTGGAGCCTTATGGGCTTTAAGTTGTTCTACGAGTGTATCTAAGTTCGCAGCGTGAGCTTGGTTTTCCGCACTTGTTACACCTGCACGAGAAACTAAATAGGTATAACCTTCGCTATTTTCAGCAACGCCTTGTACCGTTTTGGCATCAGCATTTGGTGGGCAAATAAAGACAGGTTGAATGCCATGCTTTTTAGCGGCTTGAATATAGTCTTCTTTTGCCAATAGTGGAATATCTGCCACTAAAACCGCATCTACACCGACTTCTGCACAACGTTGATAGAAATTATCTAAGCCTTTTGCAAAAATTAAATTCGCACAAAGGAGTAAGCTAATCGGAATTTCTGGATATTTTGACCGCACTTTAGCGAGTAATTTAAAGCTGTCTTCAGTGCTATGGCCAGCATTGAGTGCACGGTTATTAGCTGCCTGGATAACGGGACCGTCTAATAGTGGATCAGAAAATGGAAAACCTAATTCCAAAGCATCTGCGCCATTTTCGACTAACGTGCAAATAATTTCAAAAGAGCGATCAAATGTTGGATCGCATAATGTCACGAAAGGTACAAAAGCCCCTTCTTTTTTCGCTGCAAGTTCTGCAAATTTAGTTTCAAAACGGCTCATTATTGCATTCCTTTTTCTTTTAAAACTTTATCAACGGTGAAAATATCTTTATCACCACGACCAGAGAGATTCACCACTAAAATTTGTTCTTTATTCGGTTCTTGATGAACCATTTTTAATGCGTGTGCTAATGCATGCGAACTTTCCAATGCAGGAATAATCCCTTCATGTTTTGCTAATTCTTGGAAAGCATTTAACGCTTCATCATCTGTAATGCTTGGGTATTCTGCACGACCAATACTTTGCAAGTAAGCATGTTGTGGGCCTACAGAAGGGAAGTCTAATCCCGCAGAAATAGAGTAGGATTCTTCCACTTGACCATCTTCAGTTTGCATTAAAGGTGATTTCATACCGAAATAAATACCGACTTTTGCATGACCTAATGGTGCACCATGTTCACCACTTTCGATACCATGACCAGCAGGTTCTACGCCAATTAAGCGTACGCCTTTTTCATCAATAAAATCGGTAAACATACCAATGGCATTCGAACCACCACCGACTGCAGCAATAACAGCATCCGGTAAGCGACCTTCTTTTTCTAAAATTTGACGTTTAGTTTCTTCACCAATCATTTTTTGGAATTCACGCACAATGGTTGGGAATGGATGAGGACCTGCCGCCGTACCCAATAAATAATGGGTATTTTCATAATTAGCTGACCAATCACGCATTGCTTCACAACACGCATCTTTCAATGAGCAAGAACCTTTTTGTACAGGAATCACTTCTGCGCCCATTAAACGCATACGGAAGACGTTTGGTGATTGGCGTTCTACGTCTTTTGCCCCCATATAAACACGGCAAGGCATATCTAACATTGCACAAGCTAGAGCTGTTGCTACACCATGTTGGCCCGCACCGGTTTCCGCGATAATGCGTGTTTTACCCATGCGTTTTGCCAATAAAATTTGACCTAACACTTGGTTGGTTTTATGGGCACCACCGTGAAGTAAATCTTCACGTTTTAAATAAATTTTTGCTTTTGTGCCTTTGGTTAAATTACGGCAAAGGGTAAGTGCGGTTGGTCTGCCCGCGTAATTTTTAAGTAAATCTTGAAATTCACGTTGGAATTCAGGATCGTCTTTTGCTTCAACAAAGGCTTTTTCTAGCTGTTGTAGTACCGGTACGAGAATTTCCGGTACGTACATTCCGCCAAATTCACCGAAATAAGGGTTTAAAAGGGTTTCTGACATAATATTTCCTTGTTATTTTTGAATTCTTGCGACATTAAGTGGTGCAAAGGTTTGTGCGGTAGGCATCACTTCAATGCGATTAATATTGACATGTTCAGGTTGTTGATTTAGCCATAGAACAATATTAGCAATATCTTGTGGATTGACATATTCCACATTTTCATAGAGTTTTTCTGCTCGGGCATCATCACCTTTAAAGCGAACATTAGAAAATTCAGTTCCACCACAAAGACCTGGCTCAACATTGGTCACGCGAATTTGTGTGCCTGCAAGATCGGCTCGAAGATTTAAACTAAATTGTTTGATAAAAGCTTTAGTACCACCGTATATATTGCCACCTGGATAAGGATAAGTCCCCGCAATTGATCCTAAATTAATAATATGGCCTGAATTGCGTTCTACCATTTGTGGTAAAACAAGACGAGTGATGGTGACGAGACCTTTAATATTGGTATCAATCATTTGCATCCAATCGTCTAAACTCGCTTTATCTGCACTTTCTAAGCCCAATGCTAATCCTGCATTATTCACCAATAAATCAATGGATTGCCAACTAGCGGGAAGAGAATGGAACGCATCTTCTGTTGCTTGGCGATCTGAAATATCAAAGGCAAGAAAATGGAAGTTATCACCTAATTCTTGTTGTAATTGTTCCAAACGAGCTACGCGGCGCCCCGTGCCAATTACACGATAGCCATTTTCAATGAGTGTGCGACAAATTGCCGCACCAAATCCGGCAGTTGCGCCAGTTACTAACGCTGTTCTTTGCATAATACGTCCCCTTAGCAATCAGATTAATTTGACAAAATCGTCTTAAAAACTGACCGCACTTTTTCGCTATCTTTCACGCCAGCGGCAGTTTCTACACCAGAATTGAGATCAACCCCTAAGCAACCTTGCTTAATGGCTTGTTCAATATTGTCAGGTGAAATGCCACCAGCCAAAATAATTTTGTGCTTTAAGTTTTCAGGAATGAGTGACCAATTAAAGGTTTTTCCTGTACCACCTTGTTGATTAGCAGATTGGCTATCGAAAATATAGCGAGTGATATTTAAATCATCAGTAAAATCAACCGCACTTTGTGCTTCAGTATTCACCGAAATGGCTTTCCAAATTTGTATTTCTTCAGGCAGTTGGTGACGGAGCTCGGTAATAAATTCAGCGGTTTCTGAACCATGTAGCTGAACGGCATAAAGCTGCAATTGTTTAGCGATTTTTACAATAAAATCAATTTCTTGATTCTGGAATACGCCCACAAAACGAAGTGGTGATGCTGTCACTAATTCTTGGGCTTGACGTAGGCTCACACAGCGTTTTGAATGTTCGACGAAAATTAAGCCGCCGTATAATGCTCCGTTTGCGTAAACCTCTTTGACATCTTGCGTGCGAGTTAAACCGCATACTTTATTTTCTCCAAAAATCACTTCACGCACAGCATTATTTAAATCAGCACTGCCCATTAGGCTACTACCAATTAAAAAGCCATGTGCCACTTTTTGCAAATCACGAATTTGGCTGTGATTATAAATCCCTGATTCGCTGATAATACGTGCATCAGCAGGAATGCGATCGGCATATTTTTGTGTGAGTTCTACCACGCGGTTTAAATCAACGGTGAGATCGTGAAGATTACGATTGTTGACGCCGATAATTTTTGCTCCTAAAGCAAGGGCACGCTCAAACTCTTTTTCATTGCTGGTTTCTGTCAATACGCCCATGCCAAGAGAATGCGCCAGATCAGCTAGTACGCGATAGGTTTCGTCATTTACTACCGAAAGCATCAACAAAATAGCATCAGCTTGATAGTGGCGCGCGAGATAAACCTGATATTCGCTGATCATAAAATCTTTACACAATACAGGTCGTGAGACAACGTCACGTACTTGCGGCAAATAGTCAAATTTACCTTGGAAGTATTTCTCATCCGTTAGCACAGAAACAGCTGATGCATAATGTTTATATACATTGGCGATTTCATCTAAATTAAATTCATTACGAATTAATCCTTTAGAAGGGGACGCTTTCTTACATTCCAAAATATAAGCGGGCTTTTGATGGGTACCTTTAGCCAATGCATCATAAAAAGAGCGGTCAGATTTTTGAATGTTTTCTTTAAATTGTGAAAGTGGAAATTCAGCTTCCTTTGCTTTAACCCATTGTGCTTTGTCTAAGACGATTTTTTGCAGTACCGTCGCAGAGTCAATTGGTTTAGTGAAATCTTGCGTGATCATAATCTTTCTTCTTATTATGGCTTATCAAATCAGCCTTTATCTTAATATTTAGTCAAATGTTGTAATGTCTCAAACGCTTTGTCTGATGCAAGATGAGCCAATACATTTTGAACATTTTGTTTTAAGTCATCATGACCAAATAACTTCAGCAATAATGCCACATTCGCCGCTACCGCATTAGCGTGTTCCGCTTTGCCTTTACCTTGTAAAAGTGCGGTCAGATATTGGGCATTTTCTTGTGGTTCGCCACCATGTAAACTTTCTAAAGATTGTGTTTTTAAACCAAAGTCTTCTGGGGTTAAAGTGAAGTAGTCAATTTTGCCGTTTTTAATTTCAGCGACTTGGGTTTCGCCGTGTACAGCGACTTCATCTAGACCCGCGCCATGAACTACAAAAGTATGTTGATGACCTAATGCGACAGCAGTTTCTGCATAGGTTTTCACTAATTCAGGGGCATACACGCCAAGTAAATGATAAGTTGGGCGAGCTGGATTGATTAATGGACCTAAAATATTAAAAAGCGTACGTGTTTTTAATGCCGCACGAACTGGGGCAACATGTTTAAACCCACTGTGATATTGTTGAGCAAATAAGAAACATACCCCAATATCGTCAAGTGCTTGGCGAGCTTGTTCTGGCGTGACGTTGACATTCACCCCGAGAGCAGTTAATACATCACTGGCACCGGATTTGCTTGATACACTGCGATTACCATGTTTGGCTACTTTGGCCCCCATAGAGGCTGCAACAATGGCACTCGCCGTAGAGATATTAATCGTGTTTTGACCATCACCACCTGTTCCCACGATATCCGCAAAAGGGTAGTCAGGGCGAGGGAATGATTTGGCATTTTGCAAAGACGCAGATACCGCACCACTTAATTCATCAATAGTGGCACCACGTACTTTTAACGCAATCAGCATGGCAGCGATTTGTTCATTATTGAGTTCGCCTTGCATAATGGCATTAAAAATGACCGCACTTTCTTCTTTGTTAAGTGTTTTTCCGTTGTAAAGTTGTTCTAATAATTGAGCTGTTTGCATAATCAATCTTCCTTATACGTTAAGATCATAGACTAAGTCTCGAGCTTCATCACCAGTCATACCTCGGAAGCCCCAACAATGAGCCGGTTGTTCCTTAATGGTGATTTCCACATCATAGGATTTAATACCTATTTTGTATTCCAATTCGCTAAATAGCATTTTGATCAAACGTTTTTTAGTTCCTTCTAAACGTCCCTGCATAAGATTAATTTCGATTGCGATATAGTTTTCGCTACGATCTTCTGGATAGAAAAAATCTTCTTTATCCAAACACTCGAATCGAATTGTATGCTTGCCATGCGGAATATCCAAGCCTAAATTAAGGCTGTCATAAATGGCCTTAGCAATAGCTTTACGACGTGGGGTAAGAGTTTCTTTTAATCCATATACGGTAATCATTTTTTTCTTCCTTAATCTCTGTTTAATAACCATTCCACAGATTGTTGTAATAATTTCGAACCTTGCACAGTAAGGATGCTTTCTGGGTGGAATTGGAAAGCACAAATTGGCAAGGTTTTATGACGAATTGCCATCACAATACCATTGTAATCTGCATTGACAATAAATTCGTCAGGCAGATTTTTACCCATTAAAGAGTGATAACGTGCCACTGGCATTGGGTTGGCAATGTCTTTAAACATGGCTTGGTTATCGTGTTGAATGCGCGATACTTTACCATGTAATACTTCGCCTGCATGTACAACCTCTCCACCAAAGGCTTGAATAAGCGCTTGATGGCCCAAGCAAATCCCGATAATTGGCACATCATTTTTTAAACGTTCAATGAGTGGGAGCAAGATGCCTGCTTCTGCCGGAGTACCTGGTCCAGGAGAAAGTGCAAGAATCGTATCCGGTGTATTTAATGCCTCTTGCACCACTTGTTCTAAATTGGTGTCATTACGATAAATTTTTACGTTATGCCCAAGCACACGGAATTGATCCACTAAGTTATAAGTGAATGAATCGAAATTATCTAAAAAGAGAATATTAGCCATAATTTATCGTCCTTATTTTGCTTGGGTATTGATTTGTTTGATTGCTTTAAGCACTGCAGCCGCTTTATGGCGAGTTTCATCTGCTTCCATTTGAGGATCAGAATCTAATACTTCACCACAACCCGCTTGAATATGGGCAATGCCATTTTGTACAAAAGCAGAACGAATCACGATACAGGTATCAAAACGGCCGTCAGATGTAAGATAACCGACTGCACCACCGTAGCTATGACGTTTTTGCTGTTCAAATTGATAAATTAACTGCATGGCTTTAATTTTAGGCGCACCAGTTAACGTCCCCATATTCATACAAGCTTGATAAGCGTGTAAGGCATCAAGTTCAGGACGAAGTTTACCCACCACGCGAGAAACCAAATGCATGATGTGCGAATAGCGATCCACTTGCATTAATTCGGCGACTTTACGTGTACCGCTTTGGCAAACACGAGCAATGTCATTACGCGCTAAATCCACCAACATTAAATGTTCAGCTTGCTCTTTATGATCAAGACGTAATTCTAATTCCAAGCGTGCATCCAATTCTGGGTCAATATTACCATGCGCATCAAAACCACGTGGGCGAGAACCTGCAATTGGGTAAATTTCTAATTGGTGATTATCCGGTGCATATTTCAACGCACTTTCTGGTGATGCGCCGAATAAAATGAACTCCTCATCGTTCATGTAGAACATATAAGGACTTGGATTGTTAAGTTTTAATTGTGCGTAGCTCGCAAGCGTATTCGGGCAAGCTAATGAAAAACGGCGGGATGGCACGATTTGGAACACATCACCAATATTAATATGATGTTTTAACGCTTTAACGATACCTGTAAATTCAGGATCTTCAAAGTTGGTGCTGACCTCATCACTTGCCGCTTTAATGGAAAGTACGCCATCAATATTTTTTAATTTTTGTGCAATAGAAAGTGCTGTTTTCGCGACTTCCACTTGTTCTTCTTGACTAAAACAGAAGCTTTTTAAGGTAGCTTGTTGGCTTTGATGATCGATGGTAATTAAGTTTTCTGCGAGATAGAAACTGTAATCCGGGCAGTGAATACCATCATCTTTTAATTCAACACCTTGCATTGGAATAAAATTTGCCACCAAGTCATAAGCAAATAAACCACCTAAAAAGACAGGCGTGCTGCTATGTTGATAATGGTTAGAAATGACACGAAGTCCATCAAAAATGGTTGCAGCTTGTAATTTACTGTCTTCATCTAATTGATTATCGAGCGGTGCAAATTGCACAGAAAATTCATCATCAAAATTGACCGCACTTACAGTACCGAGTTGGCTTAATACGGGATGAATTTCTTTTAACACTTGTTTACCGTTCGCATTTAGCGCTCTAAATGTCACTTGATTGCCTAAGCAAGTAATTTTAACGGCCGCATTAATTAGAATAAGACTTTGTAAGCTATTTTTGCTACCAATTTCAGCAGAGTCGAGGAGGAGAGAATTTGAGTTCTGTTGGCATAATGTATTAAAAATTGTGGTGGTGTCGGCATGATAGGGAACCGGTTGAGAGGTCACCGCAATAAATGGGGTGTTTTTCATAATGAATCCTTTATTTTGAACTTTTGCACTATTAAACTAGTACACAATGCATAAGTCAAGAAAATAATCAAAAAATTGGCGTAATTTTACAATATTTTTTTAATTTTTAACCAGTAAGATTAGAAATAGAGATTTTATGTCAGAAAAAAAGCCATTTCGAGGCATATCTCAAAATGGCTTAATAGAGGGAATAGATTCATAGATTAGAGAGAAGCAACGATCTCATCGATTTTATTTCTTGCTGAACGTTGTGCTTTTTCAATCGCTTCAGCACCTAATCCGATACCTTTTGCATAAGCAAACTGAACATCGGTAATGCCAACAAAACCTAAAATCGCTTTTAAGTAATTTGTCACATTATTGTTTTCATCATACATGCCACCAAAGCTTGCTAACACAATCGCTTTTTTACCTTGAAGTAAACCTTCAGGGCCATTTGCGGTGTATTGGAAAGTTACACGAGGGCGAGCAATAAAATCAAAATAAGATTTAAGTTGTGTTGGGATACCTAAGTTATACATTGGCGCACCAATTACAATGATATCTGCTGCTTTTAATTCAGCCACTAACTCATCAGATAAGGCTAAAAGAGCATTTTCTTCTGCTGTTTTAGGTTCGCCACGTACTGCTGTTGCTGCCGTTGCATCAAAATGGGGAAGGGGTTGCGCCGCTAAATCACGTACCACAATGTTGTGACCTATTAATTTTTCAATGGTGTAATCGGCTAATTTATTACTTTGAGAGTTATCTGCAAGGATGCTTGATTTTAATACTAATACGTTCATAGAGTTTCCTTTAATTTGTATTTATCAAAAGTGCGGTCATTTTATCGGAAATTTTGAATAGATAAAGTCTCTATCAGGAAAATCATTGTTTACTCATTGGAAAGAATTCACCGAGATATTAACAAGTGTGGTGGAAAGTGCTAAAATTCTCCGCCGCACTTGGTTTGCTCAATAGTGGGAGTGAATGAAAGTGCGGTTTGTTTTTAATTATTATTTGCATGTTGCCTTTCGTATGGGCGACCACTGTATAAGGAAAAATTATGCCTATTATTACTTTACCGGACGGTTCTAAACGTGAATTTGATCGTCCTGTTTCTGTGTTAGAAGTGGCTCAAGATATCGGAGCTGGTCTTGCCAAAGCAACCATTGCGGGTCGTGTAAACGGCGTACGTCATGATGCCTGTGACATCATTAATGAAGATGCCAACCTTGAAATTATTACAGCAAAAGATGAAGACGGTTTAGAAATTATTCGTCACTCTTGCGCACACTTGCTTGGTCACGCCATCAAACAATTATTCCCAGATGTCAAAATGGCAATTGGTCCAACGATTGAAAATGGCTTCTATTATGACGTGGATCTAGACCGTTCTTTAACGCAAGAAGACATTGATGCTATTGAAAAACGTATGCTTGAATTGGCGAAAACCAATTATGACGTAATTAAAACTCCGGTAAGCTGGCAAGAAGCAAGAGATACTTTTGAAAAACGTGGTGAGCCATACAAAATGGCAATCTTAGATGAAAACATCGAACGCACTGCGACTCCTGCGCTTTATCATCACGAAGAATACATTGATATGTGTCGTGGACCACATGTGCCAAATATGCGTTTCTGCCACAACTTCAAATTAATGAAAGTTGCAGGTGCTTACTGGCGTGGTGATAGCAAAAATAAAATGTTACAACGTATCTATGGTACGGCTTGGGCAGATAAAAAACAATTAGCGGAATACTTAACTCGCTTAGAAGAAGCAGCAAAACGTGACCACCGTAAAATCGGTAAAGCGTTAGATTTATATCATATGCAAGAAGAAGCACCGGGTATGGTGTTCTGGCATAACGATGGTTGGACAATTTTCCGTGAATTGGAAACCTTCGTACGTACTAAATTAAAAGAATACGATTATCAAGAAGTGAAAGGTCCGTTTATGATGGACCGTGTGTTATGGGAAAAAACAGGTCACTGGCAAAACTACGGCGATTTGATGTTTACTACACAATCAGAAAACCGTGAATATGCGATTAAACCAATGAACTGCCCGGGACACGTTCAAATCTTTAACCAAGGTTTAAAATCTTACCGTGATTTACCAATCCGTATGGCAGAATTTGGTTCTTGTCACCGTAACGAACCATCGGGTTCTTTACACGGTTTAATGCGTGTACGTGGCTTCACTCAAGATGATGCACACATTTTCTGTACTGAAGACCAAATTGAAAGTGAAGTAACCAGCTGTATTAAAATGGTTTACGACATTTACAGCACTTTCGGTTTCCAAAATATTCAGGTGAAATTATCTACTCGTCCTGAAAAACGTATCGGTGCAGATGATATGTGGGATCGTGCAGAAGCAGGTCTTGCAGCAGCATTAGCGCATAACGGTCTTGAATATGAAATTCAAGAAGGTGAAGGGGCATTCTACGGTCCGAAAATTGAGTTTGCATTACGTGACTGTTTAGATCGTGAATGGCAATGTGGTACTATCCAATTAGACTTTGCATTACCTGGTCGTCTAAATGCGTCTTATGTGGCGGAAGACAATGATCGTCGTACTCCAGTTATGATTCACCGTGCGATTTTAGGTTCGATTGAACGTTTCATTGGTATCATTACTGAAGAGTATGCCGGTTTCTTCCCTGCATGGTTAGCACCAGTTCAAGCGGTTGTGATGAATATTACAGACAGCCAAGCTGATTACGTGCAAAAAGTCGTGAAACAACTTTCTGATGCTGGATTACGCGTTAAAGCAGATTTACGTAATGAGAAAGTTGGCTTCAAGATCCGCGAACACACCTTACGTCGCGTGCCTTATATGCTAGTTTGCGGTGATAAAGAAATCGCAGAAGGCAAAGTGGCTGTACGTACCCGTAAAGGTGCAGATTTAGGTACTTTCACTATTGAAGAATTTGCTGAAATCTTAAAATCTCAAGTAAGACAACGTGAGTTGAAATTGTTGGGTGAAGAGTAATTGACTCTTTAAAATCTTAATTAAAAATGACCGCACTTTGATGTGCGGTTTTTTTATATTCACGGTATAAAAATAAACTCCAGTATCTCTTTCTTCTATATAATAGCCTTATCACAAGGAGGCGAATATGACAGCTCAAATTCAACAATTAACACCAGAATTAACTTTGGAACGTATCAATGAAATCCCTGTTTTAACCTTAAATCACCCTGTAGGATTGGCTCGAATTGCATTACAAGGGGCACAGCTATTAAATTGGAAACCTAAGGGGGCAGAGCAGGACGTCTTTTGGTTAAGTGAGATTGAACCTTTCACACGAGGTGTTGCAATTCGTGGTGGTGTACCGCTTTGTTACCCTTGGTTTGGTAGCGTAAAAAAACCTTCACACGGTACAGCACGTTTACGTTTGTGGCAATTAAGTGACTATGATCTGCAAGCGAATAAAGTGCGGTTAGAATTTTCGCTCTTTTCTGAATATGGTGTGATTGAAGCCAAAATGAAAATGGAATTTACCGATAAATGCACAATGACTTTAACACATTTGAGACAAGAACCTGCTCAAGCGGCATTACACAGTTATTTTAATATTGGTGATATTTCACAAATTGAAGTCCAAAATTTACCAAGTCGTTGTTATGACTCATTACAAGGTAAACATACAGACGTTCCTTCGATTAGAAGAATAGAACAAGGCGTCGATTGTATTTATACATTAGAGGAAGATAACACATTCTTGGTGGATAAGGCATTTAATCGACGTATTCAAATTACCCATCATCATGCCGATTCAATTGTGCTATGGAATCCTTGGGAAAAAACGCCAAGTGCAATGAAAGCAGATGGATATCGAAATATGGTGTGTATTGAAACCGCAAGATTAGAGAAATTACTTCAATTTGGTGAAAGTATTTCTGCTGAAATAAGTGCTTTACCCGCTGATATTTAAAGGAATAGAAATCCTTGTTGCATAAACGTGGCAAATACTATAAAATTTTGCCCGTTTTTTGTTTGTTTTTATAGCAAATGATTTAATAAATCTTCTGTTTGAATACAGTCGATTTTTTCTTAAATAAATAGAAGGAATAACATTATCAAAACCGTAAAAAAAGCTCCGGCAGCTAACCGCCCGAATCGCATTAACGATGAAATTCGAGTAAAAGAAGTTCGTTTGATTGACCAAGATGGTGAACAAGCGGGGATTGTATCAATTCAACAGGCCTTAGATATGGCAGAACAAGCAGCGCTTGATTTGGTTGAGATCAGTCCGAATGCCGAACCACCGGTTTGTCGTATTATGAACTACGGCAAGTTCCTCTATGAGAAGAGCAAAACTGCAAAAGAACAGAAGAAAAAACAAAAAGTCGTACAAGTGAAGGAAATTAAATTCCGCCCAGGTACTGACGAAGGTGACTACCAGGTTAAATTACGTAGCTTAATCCGTTTCTTAGAAGATGGCGATAAAGCCAAAATTACCGTACGTTTCCGTGGTCGTGAAATGGCTCACCAAGATATCGGTTTAGACGTATTAGAACGTGTTAAAAACGATTTGGCTGACATTTCTGTGGTGGAATCTGCACCGGGTAAATTAGAAGGTCGCCAAGCAGTAATGGTGTTAGCACCTAAGAAAAAATAATTTTTTATTTAGATCTAATCTAGATAATCGAATTTTCACTTCGGTGAGAATACAACTGCACATTGGGCAAACTACGCAGCCTAATTGCTTTTGGAGAAGGGCAATTCAATTTGCCATATTGGAATAATTAGTGCCTACAAGTAATCTTCGGATTCGCCTAATTATGTGTTTAACTTAAAATGCGGAGTTATTTTAACAATGCCTAAAATTAAAACAGTACGTGGTGCTGCTAAGCGTTTCAAAAAAACAGCTTCTGGCGGTTTCAAACGTAAACAATCTCACTTACGTCATATTTTGACTAAAAAGACAACTAAACGTAAACGTCATTTACGTCATAAATCAATGGTTGCGAAAGCAGACCAAGTTTTAGTAGTAGCTTGCTTACCATACGCATAAGCCGTTATTTAAGCAAAACGTACGATTAGTTAAATTAGTTAAAATATTACATAGGAGATTAAATAATGGCTCGTGTAAAACGTGGTGTTATTGCAAGAGCACGCCATAAGAAAGTTCTTAAGGCTGCTAAAGGTTATTATGGTGCACGTTCACGCGTGTATCGCGTTGCTTTCCAAGCGGTGATCAAAGCTGGTCAATACGCATATCGTGACCGTCGTCAACGTAAACGTCAATTCCGTCAATTATGGATTGCACGTATCAACGCTGCGGCTCGTCAAAATGGTTTATCTTACAGCAAATTCATCAACGGTTTGAAAAAAGCGTCTGTTGAAATCGACCGTAAGATCCTTGCTGATATCGCTGTATTCGACAAAGTAGCGTTCGCTGCATTAGTTGAAAAAGCAAAATCTGCACTTTAATTTTTTAAAGTTTAGATTCAAAAAATTAGGACGCTGAAAAGCGTCCTTTTTTATTACCTCCAAAAAAGAAAAAACCGCTACTCAAAACTTGAATAGCGGGGAGGTCTTAATTTATAAGAAACTTCAAAAAGATAACTGCAATATGCAGTGCACTAGCAATGTATCAGACTGTGTGTTTTTGAAATAGTTCGATATTTTTGAAAAAATTTTTAAAAATATCAAAATTAAACCAAAATGAACGAATTTAGCCCTTTATAAAGGCAATAATTTGCTCTTCAATCCCTTTTTCATCTAATTTAATTTCAGCAAGTGCTTCTTGTTGTGTGCCTTGCGGAATAAAGATATCAGGTAAACCAAGCTGTAAAAGTGCGGTTGTTTTTCCATGAGAATTTAGCACTTCTGAAACAGCAGAGCCAGCACCACCTTGAATCGCATTTTCTTCCAATGTCACAATGAAGTCGTGGGTATTCGCTACTTCTAGAATACGAGCTTCATCAATTGGTTTCACAAAGCGCATATCGACAACAGTCGCATTGAGTTTTTCTGCCACAGATAAAGCGGCAGGTAAGAGTGTGCCAAAATTCAGAATCGCGATTTTTTCACCATGACGAACCATTTTTGAACGACCAATTTCTAATTCAGCAAGTGGGGTTAATTCTACGCCGATTGCATTTCCACGCGGATAACGTACCGCAGCCGGTTTACCACATTTATAACCGGTATAAAGCATTTGGCGACATTCATTTTCATCACTTGGTGTCATAATGATCATATTTGGAATGCAGCGCATAAAACTTAAATCAAACGCACCTTGGTGAGTTTGACCATCAGCACCTACAATACCAGCTCGGTCAATGGCAAAAAGAACTGGTAAGTTTTGAATGGCGACATCGTGAATAAGCTGATCATAAGCACGTTGTAAGAAGGTAGAATAAATTGCCACAACCGGTTTATAACCGCCAATTGCAAGACCAGCAGCAAAAGTGACAGCATGTTGTTCGGCGATGGCCACATCAAAATATTGTTGCGGGAATCGCTCTGAAAATTCAACCATACCAGAACCTTCACGCATTGCAGGAGTGATGCCCACTAATTTATCGTCTTGTTCTGCCATTTCACATAACCAATCGCCAAAGATTTTTGAATAGGTTGGTTTGGCGTTTGATTTAGGCAGTTGTCCACTGATTGGGTCAAATTTAGGTACACCATGGAAGCCAATTGGATCTTTTTCTGCAGGCTCGTAACCTTTCCCTTTTTTGGTTTTAATGTGTAAGAATTGGGGCCCTTTGAGATCGCGCATATTGCTTAAAGTAGCAATTAACTCATCAATGTTATGTCCATCAATTGGTCCAATATAGTTAAAACCGAGCTCTTCAAAAAGCGTACTTTCTGGAGAGAACATTACACCTTTCATGTGTTCTTCGGTTTTCTTCATAAAGTTTTTAACGGTCGGTACTTTATCTAAGATTTTTTTACTGCCGTCACGAACGGTTGAATATAATGAGCCAGAGAAAATACGTGCAAGGTGATTATTTAATGCACCGACATTTTCAGAAATCGACATTTCATTATCATTTAAAATGACCAACATATCAGTATGCAAAGAACCCGCATGATTTAAGGCTTCAAATGCCATACCCGCAGTGATTGCACCATCACCAATTACACAAACGGTTTTGCGACCTGCATTTTCACGTTCTGCCGCAACAGCAATCCCTAGTCCTGCACTGATAGAAGTAGAAGAGTGACCAACACTTAATACATCAAATTCACTTTCTTCACGCCAAGGGAAAGGATGAATGCCGCCTTTTTGGCGAATGGTGGACATTTGATCACGACGCCCTGTCAAAATTTTGTGTGGATAAGCTTGATGGCCCACATCCCAAATTAATTGATCAAAAGGGGTTTTAAAAATATAGTGTAGTGCAACTGTCAATTCAACGGTACCAAGACCAGATGCTAAATGACCACTGGTTTGACTAACGGATTCCAACAGATAACTCCGTAACTCCTGACAAAGTTGCGGAAGCTGATCTTTATTTAAAAGACGCAAATCTTCCGGCGAATTAATTAAGGATAAAAGAGGATAGTTGTTCATATATTCGTTAGTCCTAAAATGTGAAAAAAGTGACCGCACTTTGAGAAATTAGAGTCTGTGCTGTCACCATTAACTTTTACGATTGACAATAAATTCAGCTAATGCACGCAATGCAGTGGTATCAAAAGGTAAATTGTCTAATTCATGTAAGGCGGTTTGATAGAGTTCTTGTGCTTTTTGTTTCGCGCCCTCTAATCCTAACAATTTTGGATAAGTGCTTTTATCTAAGCCTAAATCAGATCCCACCGGTTTACCGATTTCCGCACTGTCACCTTCAATATCTAAAATGTCATCTTGTACTTGGAAAGCTAAACCAATAGCTTGTGAATAACGTTCTAGTTGTTGCTCTAATTCTTTGTTTTCAAAGTGAGGCGAACATATAAAACCCAGTTTTAATGCAGCTGTTAGCAATGCACCCGTTTTATTGCGATGAATAAGCTCTAATTCGGCTAAATTAACTTGTTTGTGCTCTGAAATTAAATCTAAACTTTGCCCTAGACACATGCCTTGTACGCCAGATGCTTGAGCCAATACTTTCACTAATTGCAATTTTTGTTCAGCAGAAAGAGAAGGGGCTTCAGTAAGAATTTCAAAGGCAAAAGTTTGTAACGCATCGCCAGCTAAAATGGCCGTGGCTTCATCAAAAGCGATATGACAAGTTGGTTGACCTCGACGAAGTTCATCGTTGTCCATGGCAGGCAAATCATCATGGATTAAAGAATAGGCGTGAATAGCTTCAATGGCTGCGGCCGCGTAATCTAAAGCAGTTGTTTCTGCACCCAGCATTTTTCCCGTTGCATAGACAAGGAAAGGGCGAACGCGTTTGCCGCCTAGTAATAAGCCATATTTCATGGCATCACGCAAAGGGGCATTATAAGAGTCAATTTCTTCAAATTGATTGGCTAAAAACTGATTAATGCGATCTTGAACTTGTTTGAGTTTAGTGCCGAATTGATAACTCATGGATTACTCGTCCCCTTGATAATCACTTAATGGGGCGGTTTCGCTTTTTTGTAACAAAATTTGAATACGTTGTTCTGCTTGTTGCAAGCGTTCTTGACCAAGTTGAGCCAATCTAATGCCGTTCTCAAATTCTTTCAGCGCATCTTCCAATGGTAATTCACCGCTTTCAAGTTTTGTCACAATGGTTTCTAATTGTGCAAGTGTTGTTTCAAAATCTGGTTCAGCATTTGCTGGTTTACGCGCCATTAAATTATCCTTTTCAGATGAATAAATTGCTCCGTATTGTACTTGATTTTTATAGGGATGTTAAAAACTTATTTCAAAGTGCGGTCAGTTTTTCGTGAGAATTTGAACTTTGTGGGATCTGGAATTTAGCGTACAATACGGCCATTTTTTATTATTCACAGATTATTATGAAATTTATCGTTAAACTTTTTCCTGAAATTATGATTAAAAGCGAAACCGTGCGTAAGCGTTTCGCGAAAATTTTGACCTCTAATATCCGCAATATTTTACAAAAATACGATGAAGAAACAGCGGTTGTTCGTCATTGGGATTACATCGAAGTGCGGTCAAAAAATGAAGCCAATCGTGAAGAGTTGATTGCACTTTTACAACGTATTCCAGGTATTCATCATTTTTTAGAAGTAGAAGAAAAACCGTTTACCGATTTACATCATATCTTTGAGTTGACCTTAGTGGATGTTGCAGCTCAACTTGAAAACAAAACCTTTTGCGTACGTGTAAAACGGAAAGGTAAACATGATTTCAGTTCCATTGAAGCAGAACGTTATATCGGTGGTGGCTTAAATCAGCATATTGAAAGTGCAAAAGTACGCTTAAAAAATCCTGATGTGACGGTGCGTATTGATATTGAAGATGACAAAATGATGCTGGTGAAAGCCCGTCATGTAGGTCTTGGTGGTTATCCAATTGGGACACAAGAAGACGTACTTTCATTGATTTCAGGTGGCTTTGACTCAGGCGTATCCAGTTATATGCTTATTCGCCGTGGTTCACGTGTGCATTATTGTTTCTTCAATTTGGGTGGAGCAGCCCATGAAATTGGCGTGAAACAAATGACTTACCATATTTGGAATCGCTATAGCTCATCCCATAAAGTCCGCTTTATTGCCATTCCTTTTGAAGGCGTAGTGGGCGAGATTTTAGAGAAAGTAGATAACGGTCAAATGGGCGTCGTGTTAAAACGAATGATGGTGCGTGCTGCAAGTAAAGTCGCACAACGTTTTGATATTCAAGCTATCGTTACCGGTGAGGCACTCGGACAAGTTTCGAGCCAAACTTTAACCAATTTACGTTTAATTGATGAAGCCTCCGATGCATTAGTCTTACGTCCACTTATTACCCATGATAAAGAACAGATCATCGCGATGGCGAAAGAGATCGGTACGGATGATATTGCTAAATCCATGCCTGAATTCTGTGGGGTGATTTCTAAAAATCCAACGATTAAAGCGGTACGTGAAAAAATTCTTGAAGAAGAAAATCACTTTGATTTTGGTGTGTTAGAAAGTGCGGTTGAAAATGCACAATATTTAGATATTCGTCAGATTGCAGAAGAAACTGAGAAAGAAGTGGTGGAAGTGGATACCATTTCGGTGCTTGGGGAAAACGATATTATTTTAGATATTCGTAGCCCAGAAGAGACAGATGAAAATCCATTTGAATCAGATGAACATCAAGTGATGCAATTGCCATTTTACAAATTATCTTCACAATTTGGTTCATTAGATCAAAGTAAAAACTATGTGCTTTATTGTGAGCGAGGCGTGATGAGTAAACTGCAAGCGCTTTATTTAAAAGAAAATGGTTTCACGAATGTGAGAGTTTTCGGGAAAAAATAAGCCAAAAAATGACCGCACTTTAACGTGCGGTTTTTTTATTCATAATCTAATTCACCCACTAATTCATCGATAGCTTTAGCAAGTAACGTTCTATCATGACGATAGCTAATATCATCTGCATTCAAGCGTTTAGCTAAGATTTTAACGGAAGAAATGGTGGACAAATCGACCGCACTTTTTTCGCGATAAGGTGTAATGACACCATCAATAATGGGTTCGCCAACAATTTCATGAATTTTCTGAATTCGATCAGCCAGTGAAAGCTGAGAGGCAGCGCCAATTTCTACCCCTAAGTTATCAATAAAAATCACTTTCGCTTTGCTATCACGCAGGGCAGTAGCTAATTCAGGTAGCAATAGCGGAGGCATAATGCTCGTCATAAAACTTCCTGGACCAAGTAAAATGACTTCCGCTTGTTCCAATGCTTGGATAGCTTCTTGTGCGGCTTTAACCATAGGCACTAAGAAAAGTGATTGGGGTAATTCTGTTAAATTATCAATGCTCACTTCACCGACAATACTGGAGCCTGAACCTAAACTCGCCGCAAGGTGAACAGGTTCTTCTGACATCGGAATAATGTGAGATTTAACTTTGAGTAATTCACGAATCAAGTTGATGGCTTCAATAGGGCGAATATGCATATCTTCTAAGGCTTTGAGCATTAAATTGCCTAAATTATGCCCAGAAAGTTCACCTTCGCCAGTAAAGCGGTATTCAAATAATGCGGAGGCTGTACTTGGCTCAATGATGATTTGGTTTAAGCAATTACGTAGATCGCCCCACGCAATACCACCTTGTTCTTGACGAATGCGACCTGTTGAACCGCCGTTATCTGTGGTGGTGACAATACCGGTTAAACGCTCTTTCATAAAACTAAGCGCCGATAATACACGCCCTAATCCATGCCCACCACCAATGGCAACAATATGTTTGATTTCGTCTAAATGTTCATGACGGCTGTGACGAGATAAATCAGACATTTTTCTTCCTTTTTTACCTATAAATTATTATAAAAAATAATGTTATATATTTTCTTATATAAGTTAATTCTGTTATTTTTATCAATATAGTCGGGTTATTCTACCAAATTATTGCTATTAACCGCTTGCTTTTATTACAATACCAACACAATTTATTTTTAACGCATAACTCCGAGCTTGTTTAGCCTAAGTTTCAAAGAAATACGGCGGCAAGCCAATAACGCGGTACGTTATTCAGGGATACGCTGGAAACGGTTTATCCTCTCCATATTTAGAAAGGTGTAAAATGCAATCCATTCCTATCAAGAACGTAGGAGAGTCTCGCTTAGTCGATCCTTTCCAACGCCAATATTACTATCTACGACTGTCGATTACCGATCAGTGTAATTTTCGTTGTACCTATTGTTTACCTGATGGTTATCAACCCGAAGCTAACAAGCCAAGTTTCTTAACCTTAAAAGAAATTACCCATCTTGCTCAAGCGTTTGCTGAAATGGGCACAGAGAAAATCCGTTTAACGGGTGGTGAACCGACTTTACGCAAAGATTTTATTTCTATTGCTGAAAGCATTGCTAATATTGATGGTATTCGTCAATTAGCTGTCACGACAAACGGCTATCGCATGGCAAAAGATGTGGCTGATTGGAAGAAAGCAGGGATTACGTCCATTAACGTCAGTGTTGATAGCTTAGATCCAAAAATGTTCCACCAAATTACGGGTATCAATAAATTTGATGACGTGATGCGTGGTATCGATCGTGCATTTGAAGTGGGCTACAACAAAGTTAAAGTCAATTCAGTTTTGATGAAAAATTTGAATGACAAAGAGTTTGAACAATTCCTTGTTTGGGTGAAAGATCGCCCAATTCAAATGCGTTTTATCGAACTCATGCAAACAGGCGAAATGGATAGTTTCTTTGATAAATTCCATCTTTCAGGACAAGTATTAGCGGATAAATTGCTGCAAAACGGTTGGCAATTACAACACAAATCTCATACTGATGGTCCTGCTAAAGTATTTACGCACCCTGATTATGCTGGCGAAATTGGTTTAATTATGCCTTATGAGAAGAATTTCTGCGCAAGCTGCAATCGTCTCAGAGTGTCAGCGAAAGGCAAACTTCATCTTTGTTTATTTGGTGAAGAAGGCATTGAATTACGTGATTTATTGCAATCACATGAGCAGCAAGATATTTTGCAAGCCCGTATTTTTGCCGCACTTCAAGGCAAACGTGAACATCATTATTTGCATATTGGTGATAGTGGCGTAAGAAATCATTTAGCTTCTATCGGTGGCTAAAAGTAAATAAGTGAATAAACGATTCACTTATTTTGCTTTTGTCACATATGTAAAACATTCAATATTTTAACCGCACTTTATTTTATTATGACTACATTTACGCATATTAATTCTCAAGGTGAAGCCAATATGGTGGATGTTTCTGCAAAAGCAGAGACTGTTCGTGAAGCTCGTGCTGAAGCCATTGTGACCATGTCAAAAGAAACTCTTTCCATGATTGTGGAAGGCAAACATCACAAAGGTGATGTATTTGCTACAGCACGTATTGCAGGTATTCAAGCGGCAAAACGTACTTGGGAACTTATCCCGCTTTGCCATCCCTTATTACTTTCTAAAGTAGAAGTGAATTTAGAACCGTTACTTGAAACCAATCAAGTTCGCATTCAATCTCTTTGCAAATTAACCGGAAAAACCGGCGTAGAAATGGAAGCATTAACGGCAGCAAGCGTAGCAGCCTTAACCATTTACGATATGTGTAAAGCCGTACAAAAAGACATGGTAATTGAGCACGTTCGCCTGTTAGAAAAGAGCGGTGGAAAATCCGGTCATTTTATTGCGGAGGAAAAATAAGATGTTAAATGTTTTATTTTTTGCTCAAACTCGAGAGTTAATTGGGGAAGATTCTATTCAGCTTGAAGGCGATTTTGCGACAGCAGAAGCGGTGCGTGAACATCTCGCTCAAAAAGGTGATAGATGGGCGTTAGCGTTAGAAAAAGGGAAGCTCTTAGTCGCCATTAATCAAACCTTGATGCCATTAGAAAGTGCGGTCAAAAATGGCGATGAAATTGCATTTTTCCCACCGGTAACGGGGGGCTAAATGACGGATATTCAAATTTCAGTACAAGAACAACCGTTTGATCAAAATGCCGTTTACCAATGGCTTTCTGAGCAACATTCAGTTGGCGCAACGGTTATTTTCGTAGGTAAAGTTCGCGATCTTAATTTAGGTGATGAAGTGTCCAGCTTATACTTAGAACATTATCCCGCCATGACAGAAAAAGCCTTACGTGAAATTGTAGAACAGGCTAAAGCCCGTTGGGATATCCAGCGAGTGTCTGTGATACATCGAGTAGGACTTTTGCATACCGGCGATGAAATTGTTTTAGTCGGCATCAGTTCTGCTCACCGAGGTGATGCTTACCACGCTAATGAATTTATTATGGACTTTTTAAAATCCAAAGCGCCGTTCTGGAAAAAAGAACAAACTAATCAAGGCGAACGTTGGATTGAAGCAAGAGAAAGCGATAAAGAAGCGTTAGAGAAGTGGTAATTCAATATAAAAAAATGGTCATTTTTATGGCCTTTTTTACTTTTATCAGCAGAATAAGTATATAATTATACATATGTTTTAAGTTATTAATTTATCTTTAATTTATCTTTAATTTATCTTTAATTTATCTTTACATTACATTTAACTTCTCCATAAAAAACTATTCTTTGTAAGCTTTTGTAAAATCTTGTAAATTATCTGTTAATTGCTGAGTTTCCTATTATACTTATTCGGAATCAAGATTTTGTTTGTCTTGATTAGTTATTTTTAGATTATAGGAAACTTTAATATGAATCATGTTTTTAAAATTATTTGGAATACAGTAAACCAATGCTGGATTGCTGTTTCAGAACTAAGCAAATCTGTGGGTAAATCATCTCAAACCGATAAACGTAAAGCATTAAATGTAATCATTGGCGCTGCAGTTTTAGCAGGTGCAACTACAAGCGCGATGGCTGAAACTAATGTAGTATTAAATAATGATGGAAATATTGTTGGTGGAACTAATGTGAGTGCTGTAGCCGGAGTTGGTACAACAGGAGATTCTGTCGTTTTAGGCAAAAAAGCAAAATCAGAAGCAACAGAGAGCATTGTAATTGGTAATAACGTGACAAATAAAGCACGTTGGTCAATAACATTAGGAAATAATGCAACAAGTCAATCAGGATATGGTGTCACTCTTGGGGATCGCGCATCAAGTGGCACTGGTTCAAACTCGGTTGCTATCGGTTTAATGGCAAAAACCTCTAATGAGAAAGCTGGGGGGAATAGTCAAACCGCAGTTGGTGTAGCATCTTATGCTGATGGTGAAGCAGCTTCAGCCTTTGGTGCAAATGCAAATGCAACCGGTTCAACCGCGACTGCTATTGGTCGAGCAGCGAAAGCTCTCGCAAAAAGTGCATCGGCTTTTGGGGATAGTGCATCCGCTTCTGCATGGGGGGCGACTGCATTAGGCCTTAGTGCATCTGCTAGAGCAGATAATTCTATTGCAGTGGGCTCAGCTGCAGTAACCGAGGGGCGAGGATCAACAGCATTAGGAGGTCGTTCTTATGCAGGTGCTCAAAGTGCGACGGCTTTAGGTACCTTAGCTAATGCAAGTGCAATCGTTTCGACCGCTGTTGGTAACGATGCGAAAGCGAGTGCTGTTGAAGCTTCTGCCTTAGGTAATGGTGCAAATGCAAGTGGAGGTGCTGCATTAGCTCTAGGAGCTAAATCCAATGCTTCAGCAACTAATGCACTTGCTATCGGACAAACAAGTAAAGCTTCTAAGATGAATGCTGTTGCTATTGGTCAAGCGAGTAATGCCTCTGCAGTTAATGCTATTGCTCTTGGTCAAGCGAGTAATGCCTCTGCAGTTAGTGCTGTTGTGATTGGTACTCAAGCTAAAGGTACGCATGAAAACTCTGTGACATTAGGTTCTTATTCAAGCAGCGCGGCTAATGATTTTGATCCGACAGCAAAAGCTTTATCTTCTTTTGATGATAAGGCGAAAGGTACAACAGTTAATTACAATGGTACTTTTTCAACTCAAAAAGGTGCAGTATCTGTCGGTGATGGAAAACTTGTTCGCCAAATCCAAAACGTAGGTGCAGGTCGAATTACGGCTACTTCAAACGATGCCGTAAATGGTAGCCAGTTATATCAAGCCTATTACAATGCGGGCTTTAACATTCAAAACAATGATAAAGAAACATCACGTATTAATACCCATGGCAAAGTGAATTTTGTAAATGGTGAAAATACCGAAGTCGTTGTAAAAGATGGTGAGAATGCAGCAGAAATTAAAGTGAATGCAAAAGACACTTCAGCATCAGTTGAAGCAGGTTCTGATGCAATTACTGTAACGGTGGGCGAACCAACCAAAGTTACTGGAAAAGACGGTATGACTGTAACCACAGTAACCAATTATAAAGTGGATCTCTCACAAAAAACCAAAGATGAAATCAAAAATGCAGGTGGTCGTGGATTTAACGTGACTGCAAGTGCATCTGAAGGTACTGTTGTAAATGAAGTGGCAGAAGAAACGGTTCAATCTACTGCAACAAAAATGGATAAATTGACACTTGATGCGGGTAAAAATATTAAATTAACCCACAAAAAAGGAAAAGTGTTAAGCGTTGCTGTGTCTGATACACCAACATTCAAAAATGTAACTACAACAGGTGACGTTAACGTTGGTGGTACAATCCATGCACATGGTGGATTAGATATGCACAATAATCGTATTGTAAATGTGGCTGATCCTAAAGACCCAACTGATGCAGTAAATAAACGCTATGTTGATAATGCAGTGAAAAACATTAATAACAACATCAATCGTTTAGACAACAAAATTGATCACGTTGATCGTCGTTTACGTGCAGGTATCGCAGGTGCGACAGCGATTTCTTTCTTACAACGTCCAAATGAAGCAGGTAAAAGCTTAGTTTCTGTTGGTGTAGGTGGTTATCGTAATGAAAATGCCATCGCAGTTGGTTATGGTCGAAATTCTGATAACAACAAAATTTCGATTAAAGTTGGTGCAAGTATCAATACCCGCAGTGATGTAAACTGGGGTGGTAGCATCGGTTATCAATGGTAATTGTTTGATAAAAAGGCAGAGTAAAATCTGCCTTTTCTTTTGTTATCTTGAGATGAAAAAAGTGCGGTCAAATTCGACTGCACTTTTTGTTTTTATTGATTAAAGCACTTTGACAATACTTTCACATAAATAACGAATATTGTCTTCAGTGATACCAGCCACATTAATACGACCAGAACGAACCGCGTAAATCGCAAATTCTTCTTTTAAGCGATCAACTTGTTCAGGTGATAAGCCACTGAAAGAGAACATACCGTTTTGTTCCATGATAAAGCTGAAATCTTGTTCTGCACCATATTCTTTTAATAACTGAACGAATAAATGACGCATTTTTTTGATGCGTTCACGCATTTCAGTCAATTCATTTTCCCATTCTTGACGAAGTTGTGGATCATTTAACACCGTTGCTACAGTTGCACCACCGTGAGATGCTGGGTTAGAGTAGAGGGTACGAATAATTGATTTTACTTGTGTTAATGCAGTTGAAGCAATTTCTGCATTTTCAGCGACAAGCGTAAAGGCACCTACACGCTCATTGTATAAACCAAAGTTTTTAGAGAATGAGCTCGCCACTAATAATTCTTTATGGTTTGCCGCAAAAGCACGTAAACCGTAAGCATCTTGATCTAAGCCATTGGCTAAACCTTGATAAGCAAAGTCAAAGAGTGGTAACCAGCCGTTTTTCGCTGAAAGCGCGGCTAATTCTTGCCATTGCTCAGGAGTTGGGTCAATACCGGTTGGGTTGTGGCAGCAACCGTGTAAAAGCACCACATCACCTTCGCTTGCTTGGCTTAAATCTTCAAGTAAATGTTCCCAGTCAAGGGCTTTGCGTTCAGCATCATAATAACGATATTCACGAATCGTCATGCCCACCGCATTGAAAATGGCATTGTGGTTTGGCCATGTTGGTGTACTAATCCACACATTTTGTGCTTTGGTTTGGCGTTTAATGAATTCCGCAGCAATGCGTAATGCACCTGTGCCCCCTAAGCTTTGCGCAGTTCTTGCACGGTTTGCTTTAATGACTTCTGAATCTTTACCAAAAAGGAGTTCTTTTGTGCGTTCGTTATAATCTGCAATACCATCGATAGTCAGATAGTTTTTCGTTTTTTCGTTATCAAATAAGCGTTTTTCGGCTTCTTTTACCGCACGCATAATCGGCGTTGTACCTTGTGCATCTTTATAAACGCCAATACCTAAATTGATTTTATTTTCACGTGTTTCAGATTTGAATGCTTCGCCTAAGCCTAAGATAGGATCGGCCGGAGCCGCTTTGATATGTTCAAACATAGCTTTTCCTTATGTATGTGTTGTGAGATAAATAACTTATACTTCAGTCAATGGATTTTATCAAGAAGAACCTAATAAAAATCAACCGCACTTTGATGTTTTTAGATATTCATCAAAAAGTGCGGTTGTTTTTTCGATTATTTTAATTTCTCAATCGCCCAATTTAAACCGGATTGATAGTCTTCAGGGAGTTCGTGGCGAAGTTTTTCGAGCTGTTGAATAATGACCGTTTTATCAGGATGCGTAATATTGATATGACCTAATTTCCGACCTGGACGAACTTCCTTACCATACCAATGTAACTGAGAGAAAGGCGTATTCAACCATTGCGGATTATGTTCTGTACCAATTAAATTAACCATGACACTTGGTGCAATGGGTTGTAATGACGGAGTGGGTAAATCTAATAAGGCTCGCAGATGCAATTCAAATTGACTAATAGCGCAACCTAATTGTGTCCAATGGCCACTGTTATGCACACGAGGGGCAAGCTCATTAATTAATAATTTATTCCCCACAACAAAGCATTCCATTGCCATTACACCCACATATTCAAGTTTATCCATGATTTTTCCGAGCATAGACTCAGCCTGAATTTGTTGGTTTTGTTGTTGAGGGAATGAAATGTCTGTCACACTGTAACGTAAAATACCATTTTGCTGTAGGTTATGAGTTACTGGATAGAAACGTTTTTCACCATTTTTAAATCTTGCGCCTACGATAGACACTTCATAATCAAAAGGAATGAATTTTTCTGCGATAACTTCACCGAATAAATCGTCCGTAATATCATGTTGATTATTTTCAGTGATAATCCATTGGCCGCGACCGTCATAACCACCGGTACGACGTTTTACCACGACTTTTTCGCCTACGTTTTTAAATACTTCAGGCCATTGCGTTTTATCTTTTAATAAACACCATGGCGAGGTAGAGAGATTGAGTTCATCCAGTAAAGACTTTTGGGTAAAACGATCAGCCAATAAGCCAAAAACATTCTGATTAACGAAATTTTTATGATGACCTAATAATTCGGTCAAAGGTGTTTTTTCCCAACGTTCAATTTCTGCAGTAATAATGGCATCTTTAGGTAAATCAAATACAGGTGCATTAAACTCAAGCGGTTGAACATGAATGTCTAATGGTGCACCGGCGTAACGTAACATTCTGCCAAGTTGACCATTACCGAGTACATAAACAGTAGGATATAGGGTAGAGTTTTGCATAAAATTTCTCATCAAATCTAGCTAAAAAAACAACCGCACTTTGAAAAGTGCGGTCAAATTTTAAGGTATTTTATATACGTGGATCAGGATTATCCAATACCATATTGGTTTGATTTTCGCGGAATACATGTAGGCGAGCGAATAACGCATTATCCCAACCTGCAAGAATTTGTGCGGCGAGTAATCCTGCATTAGCAGCACCAGCAGGGCCAATCGCTAAGGTACCGACAGGAATGCCCTTAGGCATTTGCACGATAGAATAGAGACTATCAACACCACTTAACATCGAGCTTTTAACAGGTACCCCAAGAACTGGCACAAGTGTTTTGGCTGCAATCATACCCGGTAAATGCGCTGCACCACCTGCACCCGCAATAATCACTTTGTAACCATTCTTTTGTGCATTTTCGGCAAATTCAAACAGCTTGTCAGGGGTACGATGTGCGGAAACCACTTCAACGTGATATGCCACATTGAGTTCATCTAAAATTTGAGTTGCTTCTTGCATGGTCGCCCAATCGCTTTTTGAGCCCATAACAATGGCAATTTGTGCGGTATTTGACATATTTTCAAAAATTTATCTGATAAAAAACGATGCGTAGAATAGCATATTTGTCTACTTTTAAGCAATCGTTTGCTATGCGGTAAAGGCTGAAAATTCCATTGCAAGTTTTGTCATAAAATCTTATCCTAATATGAGTTTTTTTCTTAGAAATAGAGCAGATTATGTTAGCTAAAGCGAAATATAGAAAAGATTACAAACAACCTGATTTTACGGTTACGGATATTTTCCTTGATTTTCAATTAGATCCTAACCATACCGTTGTTACAGCAAAGACAACCTTCCAACGTTTAAATGATGAAGCCACACATCTACGATTAGATGGTCATGGTTTCCAATTTGCCTCCATTAAATTCAATGGCGAAGATTTCAAACATTATCATCAAGACAATGAAAGCTTAACATTAGATTTAACCAATCAAACTGCAGGCAATTTTGAACTTGAAATTGTGACAAATCTTGAGCCAGCACAAAACACTTCTTTACAAGGGCTTTATCAATCTGGCGAGGGCATTTGTACACAATGTGAAGCAGAAGGTTTCCGTCAAATCACCTATATGCTTGACCGTCCAGATGTATTGGCGCGCTATACAACCAAAATTACTGCAGATAAGACTAAATATCCTTACTTGCTTTCTAATGGTAACCGCATTGCAAGTGGTGAGTTAGAGGATGGTCGTCATTGGGTTGAATGGAATGACCCATTTCCGAAACCAAGCTATTTATTCGCTTTAGTGGCTGGTGATTTTGATTTATTACAAGATACCTTTACGACAAAAAGTGGTCGTGAAGTAGCTTTAGAGCTTTATGTTGACCGTGGCAATCTTGATCGTGCTTCTTGGGCTATGGAAAGTCTGAAAAAAGCGATGAAATGGGATGAAGACCGTTTCAATTTAGAATACGACTTAGATATTTACATGATTGTTGCCGTGGATTTCTTCAATATGGGTGCCATGGAAAATAAAGGGTTGAATATTTTTAACTCCAAATTTGTGTTGGCAAATCCACAAACCGCAACCGATGATGATTATCTCGCCATTGAAAGCGTGATTGCACACGAATATTTCCATAACTGGACAGGAAACCGTGTAACTTGCCGTGATTGGTTCCAATTAAGTTTGAAAGAAGGTTTAACAGTTTTCCGTGATCAAGAATTTTCATCTGATACGGGCTCTCGTGCCGTTAATCGCATTAATAACGTGAAATTCTTACGTACGGTACAATTTGCCGAAGATGCAAGCCCAATGTCACACCCAATTCGCCCTGAAAAAGTCATTGAAATGAATAACTTCTATACCGTGACCGTATATGAAAAAGGGGCAGAAGTGATTCGTATGTTGCACACCTTATTAGGTGAACAAGGTTTCCAAAAAGGGATGCAACTTTATATTGCAGAAAATGACGGTAAAGCGGCAACCTGTGAAGATTTTGTTTCCGCAATGGAACGTGCGAATGATGTTGATTTAGCACAATTCCGCCGTTGGTATAGCCAATCAGGTACGCCAGAACTATTGATTAGCGATGCTTATGATGAACAAACTCATACTTATCGTTTAACCGTTTCGCAATCTACGCCGCCAACTGCGGACCAAATGGAAAAAGTAAACTTACATATTCCATTGAAGATTGCACTTTATGATGCCAAAGGCACCAAACAAATGTTACAGCATAACGGTGAGTTGCTAAGCGATGTGCTAAATGTGACAGAAAAAGACCAAGTGTTTGAGTTCCATGGTATTTATGGTCGCCCAATTCCTGCGTTATTATGTGATTTCTCTGCACCGGTGAAACTCGATTATGATTACACCACAGAGCAGTTATTAGGTTTACTTAAATTTGCGGATAACCAATTTGCTCGTTGGGATGCGGCACAAATGCTGTTTACTCAAGAATTGCGTCGTAACGTGGCTCATTTCCAACAAGGTGAAGCCTTTGACATTTCACCTGATGTTTTAACCGCACTTGCACATGTATTGGAAAATTACGAACAGGATATCGAATTAGCTACATTAATTCTAACCTTGCCAAAAGACATTGAGTTTGCAGAAAGCTTTAAAACGATTGATCCAGATGGCATTGCAGCCGCAAGAGAATTTATGTTGGTGCAAATTGCAGAATACTTGAAAGAAGATTTATTGCGTATTTACACCCATATTCGTCTTGAAGATTATCGAGTAACACAAGAAGATATTGCCTTACGAGCAATGCGTAATCTGTGTTTAAGTTATTTGGCTTACACTAATCTTGGCAACAATATCGTTCAAAAACATTACAATAATGCCAATAATATGACTGATACGTTGGCTGCATTAAATATGGCTACTAAAGCGGCATTACCTTGTCGTGATGCCTTGTTAGCAGATTTTGAACAAAAATGGCAATATGACGGCTTAGTCATGGATAAATGGTTTGCTTTACAAGCAACTCGCCCTGATGAAAATGTATTGGAAATTGTACAAGTACTAATGGATCATCCAAGTTTTAACTTCAACAATCCAAACCGTTTACGTTCATTAGTGGGTAGCTTTGCAAATCACAACTTAAAAGCATTCCATCATATTAGTGGTTCTGGCTATCGTTTCTTAACAGATGTTTTAATTCGTTTAAATGAAACAAATCCACAAGTGGCTGCGCGTTTAATTGAGCCATTAATTCGTTTCTCTCGTTTTGATGCTCAACGCCAAACCTTAATGAAACGCGCTTTAGAACGATTAAGTGCTGTTGAAGATCTTTCAAAAGATTTATTTGAGAAGATTGAAAAAGCCTTGCAATAAAACAAAAAGTGCGGTTAATTTTGACCGCACTTTCCATTTACAGTGAACTATCCTGAGAGATAAACGAGTATGTATTCTTTGATCCGTAAAGCCATCTTTTCCCTTGATCCTGAAACTGCCCATGATTTAGTGATTAAATCATTGCATTTAGCGGGTAAATCGCCTTTTCAATTTTTATTGAAGCAACTTTTGGCCTGTCCACAAGGTACGCCTAAGCAAGTGATGGGCATTACCTTTAAAAATCCTATTGGGTTAGCAGCGGGGGCAGATAAAAATGCCGAAGCCATTGATGGATTTGGTGCGATGGGATTTGGTTTTATTGAAGTCGGTACAGTTACGCCTTTAGCGCAAGAGGGAAATGCGAAACCTCGTCAATTCCGTTTAGTGGAAGGGGAAGGGATTATTAACCGTAATGGATTCAATAATTATGGCATTGATTATGCGATTGAGAATGTTAAAAAGGCAAAATTTGATGGCGTAGTTGGGATTAATATTGGCAAAAATAAAGTTACACCGCTTGAAAAGGGTAAAGATGATTACTTATTTTGCTTAAATAAAGCCTATAACTATGCGGATTATATTACGGTAAATATTTCATCACCGAACACTCCGGATTTACGCCAATTACAGTATGGTGATTACTTTGATGATTTATTGCAAAGTATAAAACAGCGTCAAAAAGTATTAGCTGAGCAATATAACAAATATGTACCGATTGCAGTAAAAATCGCACCTGATTTATCCGAGAGCGAACTCGTTCAAATTGCAGATACGTTACTTCGTCATCAAATGGATGGGGTAATTGCGACTAACACGACCATTTCACGCGACAACGTCACAGGTTTGAAAAATGCGGAACAACAAGGCGGCTTAAGTGGAAAACCGTTACAGCAGAAAAGTACAGAAATTATTCGAAGATTGCATCAAGAACTGAAAGGGCAAATCCCGATTATTGGGAGTGGTGGTATTGATGGTGTACAAAATGCACAAGAGAAAATTGAAGCGGGAGCAGAATTGTTACAAGTTTATTCGGGCTTGATTTATCACGGTCCAAGCTTAGTTAAAGGCTTGGTTCAGGCGATTAAGTAAGAGAGAAATAATATGAAAACATTATTTCTAGCCTCTTATTTTGCAGGCGTAGAAAATCTTTTCAGACAATTTTTAAAACAGCATTTTTTATTACATAAAGTGCTATTTATTCCTACTGCTGGTAATGTTGAAAGCTATGTTGAATACATCAATGAGGCAAAAGATATTTTTCATAAATTAGGTTTTGAAGTCGATGTTTTGGATATCGCCCAAGAAACAGAAGAGATCATTAAAGAGAAATTAAATTATACGCCGAGCCTTTATGTTTCCGGTGGTAATACTTTTTATCTATTACAAGAGTTGAAAAGAAAGCATTTATTACCACATATAAAAAAACGAATTGATGAGGGTATGCTTTACCTTGGTGAATCTGCCGGTGCTATTATTACCGCCAGTGACATCGAGTATAATCAAATTATGGATGACAAAAATATAGCTATCGATTTGACCAATTATTCAGCTTTAAATTTAGTCGATTTTGCAATTATTCCACATTATGGTGAGTTTCCTTTTGAAGAGAGTTCAAAGAAAACTGTTCAGATCTATCAACCCAAATTGAATTTACTCCCTTTAACAAATAGCCAAGCTGTAATTGTTGATGAAGATAATTACACTATTCAAACTAATTTATAGGAAAGCCGATGATCAAATATGATTTACATTGCCACAGTACAGCTTCAGATGGTGTTTTAACGCCTACGGAGCTTGTGCAACGAGCTCATGAGCAAGGTGTCAATGTGCTTGCTTTATGTGATCATGACACCGTGATGGGCATTGATGAAGCCAAACTCGAAGCAGATAAATTAGGTATTGAGCTAATCAATGGCGTGGAAATTTCAACGAATTGGGAAGGCCGTGGCATCCATATTGTCGGATTAAATTTTGATAAAACGCATCCCAAAATGACCGCACTTTTAGCTGAACAAAAATCATTGAGAGAAAAAAGAGCGGTCGAAATTGGCCATAAATTAGAAAAAGTAGGCATTCCAAATGCCTATGAAGGTGCAAAAGCGTTAGCCAATGGGGAAGTGACTCGTGCGCATTATGCGCGTTATTTGGTACAGATTGGGAAGGTTTCAAATGATGGGCAAGCTTTTAAGCGTTATCTAGGCGGTGGTAAATCTTGTTTTGTCAAAGCTGAATGGGTGGATATTCCAACGGCGATTGATACGATTCATGCGGCAGGTGGCGTTGCAGTTATTGCTCACCCTATGCGTTATAACATGACAGGAAAATGGATTCGTCGATTAATTGTTGATTTCAAACAATGGGGCGGTGATGGCATGGAAGTCGCAGATAGTGGACAAACTAAAGATCAACGTCAGTACCTTGCGCGTTTAGCTAATGAATATGACTTAGCCGCCTCTTTAGGCTCGGATTTTCATTTTCCTTGTGGATGGATTGAATTAGGAAAAAATTTATTTTTACCTGAAGAGGTCAAACCAATTTGGACATTATTTAAATAATAAAGGGCGGTTAATCCGCCTTTATTTTTTATATTTGGCTGTTTTCACACAAACCAAGACTTGCTAGAAATTCAATAAATGCGCGAACTTTAGCCGGTAAATGACGACGATTTGGATAAACCACATAAATATCTAAAGGTTTTTGTTTATATTCAGACAAAATTTCAATCAATTCGCCTGAAGCAAGTGCATCTTTTACAAAGAAACTAGGTGAATTGCTAATACCCAAGCCTGCTTTCGTCATTTCTAACAACGCCATCCCATTATTGGAAACTACTTTAGATTGAATTTTATAACGTTGAATTTGATTGGCTTTTGTTGATTGCCAATGCACTTGATTTAACGATGATTTATAAAGTAAACCTTGATGATATTCTAAATCGTCAGGTGTGAGCGGTGTGCCTCGTGCTTCTAAATAACTTGGCGAAGCAACAAAATGCATAGGGGAGCTACTAATTTTACGCGCAACAAGTGAGCTATCTTGCATATAGCCGATACGTAATGCTAAGTCATAACCTTCCGCAACGAGATCAACACGTTTATCTTCAAACTCAATTTCAACGTGTAAATTGGGATGAAGTTCAATAAATTTAGGTAAGTTAGGCGAAATATAAAGCAAGCCAAAATCACGTGGTACAGAGATTAATAAATTACCTTGCAAGCTCGTTGCCATATTACTGATACTAGAGTCAGCCTCGCTTAAATCTAATAGAATAGATTGGCAACGTTGGTAATAAAGCATCCCAGCTTCAGTTGGCACAATTTTTCGCGTTGTACGTTGTAATAATCGTGTTTTTAAATGCTCTTCTAATTGTGAAACTAATTTACTCGCCATTGCCACAGAAATATTCTGTTGGTTGGCGGCTTGTGTAAAACTTTGCGTTTCGATCACTTTACAGAAAACCGAAATTGCATTGAGTTTATCCATTTATAAATCCTTTTTGAAAAAAAGCTTGATTTTATCGGCGTAAGTTTGCAGTATATCGCCAATTTTACAGAATTCTAGTTATATTTTAGGTAAGCAAATGAGCAAATCTTTAGTGATTGTGGAATCGCCGGCCAAAGCGAAAACCATCAATAAATATTTAGGTAGCCAGTATGTGGTGAAATCCAGCGTAGGGCATATTTGTGATTTGCCTACTGCAGGGAGTAGCACAGGCGAGAAGGCTAAACCCGTTTCCACTAAAGGATTAAGTGCGGAAGAAAAAAACAAAATTAAAGCAGAAAAAGACCGTGCTGCCTTAGTGAAACGAATGGGAATTGATCCTTATCATGATTGGAAAGCCAATTACCAAATTCTACCAGGCAAAGAAAAAGTAGTAGCCGAATTAAAATCCCTCGCTAAAAAATCTGACCATGTTTATCTCGCAACCGACTTGGATAGAGAAGGAGAGGCTATCGCGTGGCATTTACGCGAAGTCATTGGTGGCGATGATAGTCGTTTTAGTCGCGTTGTATTTAATGAGATTACGAAGAAAGCGATTGAAAAAGCATTCCAGCATCCTGCCCACATTAATATGGATCAGGTTAATGCTCAGCAAACCCGTCGTTTCTTAGACCGCGTGGTAGGCTTTATGGTGTCGCCATTATTATGGAAGAAAGTGGCGCGCGGTTTATCTGCAGGGCGAGTACAATCTGTTGCCGTGAAATTGGTGGTAGAGCGTGAACGTGAAATCAAAGCATTCCAACCGGAAGAGTTTTGGGAAATTGAAGCGCTAACCCAAACGAGCAAGAAAGAAGACTTGCGTTTGGATGTGGTGCAATATAAAGGCAAGAAATTTGAGCCGAAAAATGAAAAAGAAGCACAAAGTGCGGTCGATTTCTTAAATAAATCACATTACGTTGTCACAGATTTAGAAACAAAACCAACAGGTTCTAAACCAAGAGCACCATTTATTACTTCAACCTTACAACAAACTGCAAGTACGCGTTTAGGTTTTGGGGTGAAGAAAACCATGATGTTGGCACAACGTTTATATGAAGCCGGTTACATCACTTATATGCGTACGGACTCTACCAACTTGAGTCAAGATGCATTAAATATGGCTCGCTCTTATATTGAAAGTCATTTTGGCAAAGATTATTTGCCCGCTAAGCCGAATTTCTACTCGAGCAAAGAAAATGCACAAGAAGCACACGAAGCGATTCGTCCTTCTGATGTAAAAACGCTCGCAGATCATTTAAGTGGCATGGATAAAGATGCTGTGCGCTTGTATGATTTAATCTGGCGTCAATTTGTAGCTTGCCAAATGCCGGCTGCACAATATGACAGTACAACGGTTACCGTCATGGCGGGCGATTATGAATTGAAAGCCAAAGGCCGTATTTTACGTTTTGATGGTTGGACAAAAGTCTTACCACAATTAGGTAAGAATCCGGAAGACCAAATTTTACCGGCTGTGAGTTTAAACGAAACATTAGCACTAAAAACAGTTTCGCCAAGCCAACACTTTACCAAACCGCCAGCTCGTTTTACCGAAGCAGCATTGGTTAAAGAATTGGAGAAACGTGGTATTGGTCGCCCTTCGACTTATGCGGCAATTATTTCAACTATTCAAGAACGTGGTTATGTTCGCATTGAAAATCGCCGTTTCTATGCCGAGAAAATGGGTGAAATCGTTACTGATCGCTTAAATCAATCTTTTACTGATTTGATGAGCTACGATTTCACTGCCAACATGGAGAACGTACTGGACCAAATTGCATCCGGTGAGAAAAATTGGAAGGCGGAGTTAAACCAATTCTTCAAAGATTTTTCTACCCAACTTTCTACGGCTGAATTAGACGAGTTAGAAGGTGGAATGAAGCCGAATAGTCTTGTACTCACCGATATTGATTGTCCGACTTGTAGCCGTAAAATGGCGATTCGCACAGCAAGTACCGGTGTATTCCTTGGTTGTTCTGGTTATGCTTTACCACCGAAAGAGCGTTGTAAAACGACGATTAATCTCATTCCAGAAGCAGAATTACTCAATGTATTGGATGAGGCTTCTGAAACTAAAGCCTTAATGGATCGTAAACGTTGCCCGAAATGTGGCACAGCGATGGATAGCTATATCATTGACCCACATCGTAAATTACATATTTGTGGTAACAATCCAAATTGTGATGGTTATTTGGTTGAACAAGGCCAATTTAAAATTAAAGGCTATGACGGCCCGATTGTAGAATGTGACAAGTGTGGTGCAGATATGCACTTAAAACTCGGTCGTTTTGGTAAATACATGGGCTGTACCAACTGTGATAACACCCGTAAGATTTTGAAAAATGGCGAGGTTGCACCGCCAAAAGAAGAGCCGGTTCATTTCCCTGAATTGAAATGTGAAAAATCTGATGCGTATTTTGTATTACGTGATGGTGCAAGTGGGGTGTTTATGTCTGCACATAACTTCCCGAAATCACGTGAAACACGACCGGCAAAAGTGGCGGAATTAGCGCTTTATCGTGATCGTTTACCAGAAAAATTACGTTATTTAGCCGATGCGCCACAAAAAGACCCAGAGGGTAATGAAGCGATTATCCGTTTCAGCCGTAAAGAAAAACATCAATATGTGACATCTGAAAAGAATGGCAAAGCCACAAAATGGATTGTGGATTATATTGATGGAAAATGGGTAGAACGGAAAAAGTAGGATGAACGTCACGGTTTATTGCGGTGCAAGTTTAGGCAATGATTCTGCCTATCAGGCTGCCGCAGAAAAATTAGGAAAATGGATTGCTGATGGCCAACGTACTTTAGTTTATGGTGGTGGAAAATTGGGATTAATGGGCGTGGTTGCAGATACTGTGCTCGCTCATCAAGGCAAAGTAATTGGCATTATCCCTCAATTTTTACAAGACAGAGAAGTTTCACATCCTAATTTAACCAAGACCGTGGTGGTTGAAAGCATGTCTGAGCGAAAAAATAAAATGGTTGAGCTTGGCGATGCTTATGTTGCCTTGCCTGGCGGACCTGGCACTTTAGAAGAAATTGCTGAAGTGATTTCTTGGGCTAGAATTGGAAAAAATAACAATCCTTGTATTCTATTTAATGAAAAGGGTTATTTCGATTCATTAAAGTCCTTTTTTAGCCATATGGTGAAAGAAGGCTTTTTTACTCAAGGTGATTTTGAGAAAATTTTATTCTCGAATGATCTTCAAGAAATCGAAAGCTTTATTGAACACTATCAACCTCCAGCATTAAGAACATATTAAAAAAGTGCGGTTAAATTTGTCCGCACTTTTTTTGTGATTAATGGTGATGATGTTCTGGTTTTGGTGGCAGTTTAGCACGCGCTTTACCAACAGGTAAAATTAACGTTGCGTAATTTGCTGATTGTTGACACACTTTTTGATCTTCAAATGGTTCTTTATGAATCACTTTAAGTTTCCAAATACCTTCAATTAATGGGATAAAGTTAACTTTACCTTCACTATCTGTTTTACCTGAAAACGCTTGTGGTTCACGGTGAGATGTCGCTGCTTCCATATCTTTTACGACAAAGGTATCAGACGTTGCAATAATCGTTTCGCCCGAAAGTGGTTTGTCTTTATAGAAAATTTGCAGAGGGAAAGCTTCGCCCGCTTTAATTGTTTTTGGATCTTTGAGTGGCACAATTTCAAGTGGTAAACCGATGCGTGTCATTGCCATCTCTGCATTCAATGGTTTCTTACCAACCACAGTAAAGGCTTTACCAAACATTTGAGTTTGTTCGCAATAGAATGCATTTGGTGTACCTTGTAAGTTATCCATTTTCCAACCTTCATTATTTTGTGACCAGAAAGTGGGTTTATAAGTTGCCGTTACCCAATATGAACCGTCTTTTAACGGTTTTTCTGATTGATATTGGTAGTTTTCACCTTTTTGTACTAAGGTTTGCATTTCACCATCTTGATTGATGAGTTCCATCGGTGGAAAAATAGCAAGACGTTTTTCAGGAATTCTTTCAACGTAAGGGTAGTCACCATAAGCTAAATCAGCTTTTAAAACGGAATTGGAAGCAAGTTGTGCCGGTGTTGCAACCCAAACTTCATGAGCTTGCGCGAGCGCAGAGAAACCAAGTAGTGTTGCAATTAATGTTTTTTTCATTGTCTTTCCTTTTTAATTAATAAATCAATTTATAGAAAGTCTTCGATAGGGCGGATGAGTATAGCGAAAAAGAAATAATGAGACGAATAGAAAAAGTTGATTTTGTGAGAAACTTCACATTTTTTTAACAAAAAAGTGCGGTCATTAAAACGATTGTTTTTTTGACCGCACTTAATTTTAAATTAAAGGCTAAATTGGCTTATTTTTTAGAAGGTTTAATCGCTAATAGGTTACAGCTTAATTTACTAATCACATGTTCCGCTGTATTACCTAATAACGCTGCAGATAGACCCGTTCTTCCCACTGTACCTAAAATCACTAATTCAGCTTCAATTTCTTTCGCCACTTCAGGAATCACTTCTTCAGGGAAACCTTCGCGTACGTGGGTATGATCTTCATCAATACCAAATTTTTGACGTAAGGCTTTCATATTGATGAGGTGTTGCCCACGAATGCCATTTTCATAACCTGAAGTATTAAATTCAGGTAAATCAATCGCCATATTAATTGGCGCAACAGGGTAGGCCGCCACTAAATGTACGTTACCACGGTTTAAGTTTTCCGCTAAATTCATACCCGTTGAAACTAATTCTTGGTTGAATTCATCTTGATATTCTTGTTCACCCGATACATTCACTGCGATTAAAATGCGGCGTTGATGTTTCCAGTCACCATCACGCACCATTAATACTGGAATTGGACATTTACGTAATAATTGCCAATCTACTGGTGTGAAAATCAGTGAAGTGAAGCTTTCTTCATCTTTGGTGTATTTTACAACGAGGTCATATTGATTTTTTTCAACTTCTTCACGAATTGCATCCGCTTCATTGCTGCTCCATACAATGTGAGATTCAAACTCAATTTCTGGATCTGCATATTTATCTAAATAAAATTGTACGGCTTGACGTTGTTGCTCAATGGCTGTTTCATGCATTTGACTACGTTCTTCTGAAGAAAGAAGTGCAGACATTTCATAAGATAAGTCATAGACACTCAACAAGGTGGTGATTTTTACTTTTGTTTCATTTTGTTGTTCTTTAACAAGACGAACGGCACGAGCGAGCGCATATTGTTTTTCGTTATCAGGGTTAAGTACAACAAGAATATTATTAAATTTCATAAAGCCTCCAAGACATGAGATATCAATAGGATAGAAAAGATTTTAAGTGATGACAAGAACCTATTATAAAAAAAGTGATTTTGTACAAGTTTTTTGTCTCAAATACTAAAAAAGCGTGAAAACTCACGCTTTTTATCTATTCCACTAACTGGATTTTGGTTTTATGTACACCTGTTAAATCAATCAAGGCATTAATATCATTAATGGTAATGTATTTACCTTGAACAGAGAGTACACCTAATTTTTGGAAACGACCGAGCAAACGACTGATCGTCTCAACAGTTAGGCCGAGGTAATTACCAATATCGCTGCGAGTCATGGTTAAACGGAATTCTTTCGCTGAGAAACCTCGAGCAGAATAGCGTTTAGATAGGTTATGGATGAATGCGGCTAAACGTTCTTCAGCATTCATTTTAGACAGTAATAAAATCATTTCTTGATCGCTTTTGATTTCACTACTCATTAAACGCATAATTTGCTGACGAAGCTTAGGCATTTTGCCGGATAGGTCATCTAAGATATCAAAGGGAATTTCACATACCATAGCGGTTTCCAATGCTTGTGCAAAACTTGGATGTTGCATATTCGTGATCGCATCAAAGCCCACTAAATCGCCTGGTAAGTGAAAAGAGGTAATTTGTTCTTCGCCCGCTTCACTAATGGTATAAGTTTTAATGGTACCGGAACGAATCGCATAAATAGAATTAAGCGTGTCGCCCGCTTTAAAAAGGACTTGAGATTTTTGTATAGGCTTTTTACGCTCGATAATATTATCAAGCTGATCAAGCTCATGTTCGTTCAATGTGAAAGGAATACAAAGTTGACTAATGCTGCAATCCTGGCAATGAATCGCACAACCACCAGATTGAACTCTGCGCCCTGATTTGGTTTCTGAAACGAAATTCTTCATTAGTTCCTCAAATCGATAAATATAGTGTAAAATTGATCTAACGCAATTATTCTACCACTAAATAGTCAATTTAAGAAGTTATCTACGAGTAAATAGGTATGGCAGCAGAAAAATTAACCAAAAAACGTTTAATACAAATTATTATCATGTTGATTATTTTGGTCAGTGCATTTGTTTGGCGATATATATTGCAATAAGTGCGGTCAAATTTTTGATTGTTTTGAGAAGAAAAAAAGAGCCACGATTTTGTGGCTCTTTGTTTTAACATGTAAGTCAGATTACCATTCGTAACCGACACCCGCACCCACAGTAAATTGACCGCGAGTATCTGCAGCACCATTTACGTTGGTTGACCAGTGACCGTTATCAGAGTTACGAGATGCTTTAATTGCGATCGCGCTTTCACCACGGTGATGAGCGACCCCAGTTGACACCATGCTCTTTCCATCTTTACGTGCAGATGGAGCAGAAGCGATTGCAGCAACACCAGCAATACCAGCACGAGTTTTGCGATCAACTTTGTTCACTTTATTATCAACATAACGTTTGTTTGCTGCATCAGTTGGGGCTTTTGGATCCGCAACATTAGTGATGTTTTTATCACCTGCATTAATGCCATTCTGATTGATTTGAACGCTTGAATTATTGACAGTGTAAGAATCCGCCTTGATGTCTTTTGCTGTACTAACAGTATAAGTTTTCACTTGGTTAGCATCATCATAAGCTTCTTCTACATTAATATTATCGCCCGCTTTTACTTTTACGTCAGACGTACGCACACGAATATTATCAATACGCGTTTTGTTTTTGCCTACTTGGTCTGCAACCATATAAAGTTGAGAACCGTTAATTGCATCGGTAGAAGTGGCAGAAATTTCACCTGCACTTACGTTAATAATTTGACGTGTATGTGGCGTAATAGTTACTGTACGACCTGGAGTTGAGTGATCTGGTGGAGTGTAAGTTTCAGTTTTGTCTGAACCAACAGAAACAACGGCTATATTATTACTGTTACCAGCAAAACCACTATATGTAATACCGTTGACGGTTGCCGTGGTTACGTTTGTTGCTGAACGAGTAATCGTGCCAGAGCCTAAGGCAACAGAGTTATCATCTTTTGCATAAGAGTCTTTCGATAAGGCTACGCTTTTTTCGCCTTTAGCATTAGCTGAATCGCCTAGTGCAGTAGACCATTTACCTGTAGATGTTGCTGATGCACCAATAGCAACAGCAGAGCCGCCTGTAACAGTTGAATCGTTACCAATCGCTACAGCTGAATCGCCAGAGGCTACAGAACCAGTACCTACAGCCAATGAGCTTGTACCACTAGCATTGGCTTGTGAACCATAAGCATTACTATTTTGACCACTTGCTTTTGCCGCTTGACCAATTGCAATAGTTTCGTTTGCTAATGCACTAGCAGCAGTACCAATTGCAGTAGCATTAGCTGAACTTGCAGTAGCATTGAAGCCAATTACAGTTGCATTTGTGGTTGTATCATCAGTAACTTTATTGTCTTTACCTACAGCAAGAATATTTTTACCTACAACGTTATTGTTTAAACCAAATATGGCAACTGATTCTGTATTGGCATCTGCTGTTCTCGTTTCTTTAGGAGTTTCGTTATTATATTTTCCTGCGATATTATTGGCACCAAACCCCACTGAGCTGTCAGCATAAATTTTATTCGCATCACCAAAACTTTGTGTTTGTTTACCATATGCATCATTGCCATCACCAAATGCATTTGCATGTTGACCTTTTACAAGATTTTGGTTACCAAAAGCTGAACTAGAACCTTGATCCTGTGGTGCAGCAATAGAATAAACGTGGTTATCCTGACCGATAGTGGTATGGCTTGGGCTCTCAACATTAGTATCGTCAGCTGAATTTGTAAAAGCAGATGAGCCAGAGTAGTCCACATTTGGATTTGGCGTAGTTGTTACAGCATTCGCTACAGCAACATTCACCCCAATAATTAATGCCGTGATAGCATTAAATTTAAAATTTTTCATAATGTCCTCGCTTGAGTTTCTTCTTTAATTACATAAATGTGATAAAAGAATTTCATTAGAGCAGTGTAAATATACATAAATACTATAATAGGACGCATTGAAGAATGGATTAACTATATGATTTGTAATGTCTTATTAGAGATTGCAAATGTCATTTTTCTCTATTCAGTAAACGATTGCGTACCCAGGCAACGATTATAGATAGGTTTTTTTGCATAGAAAAGTAAATGAGTATGGTTATTTTGTAAAGAATTGTAAATTTTGTCTGAATATTGTTCGATTATTAGAAAATATATTTCCTTATTTTAGTTAAGGATATTTTAAATTTAAAAAGAGCGGTCAATTTGCAAGAAGATTTTCAAGATTGAGAAAAAATCCTGTATAATCTCAGAAATTTTTTGTTCAATTTTAAGCTTTTGTAACCGAATGATCGAAACCTCACAAACTATTCCTGAACTCGTCTCATGGGCGAAAGAGCGGGAATTTTCGTTAAATCTGCCGACAGAGCGCTTAGTGTTTTTGCTGGCAATCGCCATCTATAACAACGAACGTTTGGACGGTGAGATGCTAGAAGCAGATTTAGTGGATATTTTCCGCCATACAGCCAATGCCTTTGACCAATCAACGGATGCGATTGCCACCCGTGCCAATAATGCTATCAATGAATTGGTAAAACAGCGTTTTCTTAATCGTTTCAGTAGTGAATTTACCGAAGGACTTTCCATTTATCGTCTCACCCCACTAGGTGTTGGCGTATCAGATTATTATATTCGTCAGCGTGAATTTTCTGCGTTGCGTCTTTCTGTGCAGCTTTCTATTGTAGCTGATGAAATTCAGCGTGCATCCGATGCTGCAGAAGAAGGTGCTGCAAAAGGGGAGAATGAGCACTTTTGGCGCCGTAATGTTTTCGCTCCGTTAAAATATTCTGTGGCAGAGATTTTCGATAGTATTGATTTATCACAACGTGTGATGGATGAAAATCAGCAAAGCATTAAAGAAGAAATTGCGAATTTACTTACCAAAGATTGGCAGGCAGCAATTTCTAGTTGTGAACGTTTATTAGATGAAACTTCAGGCAATTTACGTGAGTTACAAGACACCTTAAATGCAGCAGGTGATAAGTTACAGGCACAATTATTACGTATTCAAGATTGTGTGATAGGCCATGATGAGCTGTATTTTATTGAACAATTAATTACTGATTTGCAATCCAAGCTAGACCGCATTATTAGCTGGGGACAACAAGCCATTGATTTATGGATTGGTTATGACCGTCACGTGCATAAATTTATCCGTACCGCCATTGATATGGATAAAAACCGCGTATTCTCACAACGCTTACGTAATTCTATCCATAGTTACTTCGATCATCCTTGGTTCTTGTGGACAGCTCAAGCGGAACGTTTGGTCGATCTGCGTGATGAAGAAATGGTATTACGTGAAGATGATGCATTGGGCGAATTACCTGAAGAGTTGCAATATGAATCTTTGGCGGATTTACATGATCAAATCGTCGAACATATGCAAAGCTTATTAATTCAATACCGTGAAAATAATCGTCCAATTGATTTGAGCTTAGTCTTAAAAGAACAATTAGAAGCTTATCCGCTTTCCCGTCATTTTGATGTAGCACGTATTATTGTGGATCAAGCAGTGCGTTTAGGTATGGCAAATGATGATTTAGCCGGTATTTATCCGCAATGGCAGGAAATTAACGATTACGGCGCAGAAGTGCAAGCGCATGTAATTGATAAATATTAATTTCGTGGCTTACCCAAAAACGAATTCATAAAATGAGAAATTAACCATGACAGATATTCAAGATGTAATTTCCCCGAAATTGGCAAATGCCATTGCAAATCCTATTTTCCCGACAGTGGACAGCTTGTTGCGTTCAGGTCGTCATATCAGCACAGATCAATTAGATAATCATGCTTTTTTGATGGATTTCCAAAATGAGTTAGATGGCTTTTACCGCCGTTACAACGTGGAATTGATCCGTGCACCGGAAGGCTTTTTCTATTTACGTCCAAAAGCGACGACCTTAATTGCCCGTTCAGTGCTTTCCGAATTAGAAATGTTAGTAGGAAAAGTGCTTTGCTATTTGTATTTAAGCCCAGAACGTTTGGCACAGCAAGGTATCTTCAGTACGCAAGAAGTCTATGACGAATTACTCAACTTAGCAGACGAAGGCAAATTATTGAAAGCCGTCAATCAACGTTCCAGCGGTTCAGATTTAGATAAGCAAAAATTATCTGAAAAAGTACGTGCAGCGATCGGCCGTTTACGCCGTTTAGGCATGATTCATACCGTAGGTGAACAGCATAGCGGTAAATTTACTATTTCAGAATCAGTTTTCCGTTTTGGGGCTGAAGTCCGTTCTGGTGATGATCCATTAGAAGCACAAGCTCGCTTAATTCGTGATGGGGAAGCAGCCACACCGCAATCTCTTGAATTGGAAAAACAAGCAAAAGCGGCAAGTCATGCTGATGACCTCAATGATGAAGAAAGTGCGGTCGAAATTGATGAAGAATTTGATGATGCAGGAGAACAAGAATAATGTCTGATGTATTAGAACTTGAAAACGAAATCTATCAAGACGAACCTGAGCAATCAACTGAACAGGTTGAAGAAGAATTTATTGCTCCTGTATTAAACCAACATAGTGGAGTAGAACGAGGTAAATTTCGTTCACTCACCTTAATTAACTGGAATGGTTTCTTTGCCCGCACCTTTGATTTGGATGAATTGGTGACCACACTTTCCGGTGGTAACGGTGCCGGTAAATCCACAACCATGGCGGGTTTTGTCACAGCATTAATTCCAGACTTAACCTTATTGCATTTCCGTAATACCACAGAAGCCGGCTCGACAGGCGGTTCGCGTGATAAAGGTTTGCACGGTAAATTGCGTCCAGGTGTATGTTATGCGGTATTGGATACCATCAATTCTCGTCACCAACGAATTCTCGTAGGTGTGCGTCTGCAACAAATTGCGGGTCGTGATAAGAAAGTGGATTTAAAAACCTTCTCGATTCAAGGAGTGGAATTATCCTTAAATCCGACCGCACTTTTCACCGAAACAGTCGGTGAACGTCAAGCTCGCGTACTCAATTTAAATGAATTAAAAGACAAAATTGAAAATCTTGGTGCGCAATTCAAGCAATATCATTCCATCACCGATTATCACGGCATGATGTTTGATTTAGGTATTATTCCAAAACGCTTACGTAGCGCCTCAGACCGTAGCAAATTCTATAAATTAATCGAAGCTTCTTTATACGGTGGTATTTCCAGCGCTATTACCCGTTCTTTACGTGATTACTTATTGCCAGAAAACCTTGGTGTGCGCAAAGCCTTCCAAGATATGGAAAGTGCGTTACGTGAAAACCGCATGACCCTTGAAGCAATTAAAGTTACCCAATCTGACCGTGATTTATTCAAACATTTAATCACCGAAACCACTAATTATGTGGCATCAGATTATATGCGTAATGCCAATGAACGTCGTGGCAATATCGAAGCGGCTTTAGGTTTCCGCCGTGATTGGTATAAAGCAAAAGCTGAACAAGAGTTATCACAACATCGCTTAATTGATTTAAGCCGTGAAGCTGCAGAATTGGCAGAAAATGAACGTACTTTAGAAGTAGATCACCAAAGTGCGGCTGATCATCTGAACTTGGTATTAAATGCGTTACGCCATCAAGAAAAAGTATCGCGCTATCAAGAAGATGTGGCTGAACTTACAGAAAAATTAGAAGAACAAAAAATGGTTGTGGAAACCGCAACCGAACAGCTTGAAGAAAGCCAAGCACAATTTGAGCAAACGGAACTTGAAATTGATCAAGTACGTGCGCAACTTGCGGATTATCAACAAGCATTAGATGCACAACAAACCCGTGCATTGCAATATCAACAAGCAATTGCTGCACTTGAAAAAGCGAAAACCTTATGTGGTTTAGCGGATTTAAGCGTGAAAAATGCGGAAGATTATCAAGCGGAATTTGCTGCCCATGCTGAAAGCCTTACCGAGCAAGTGCTTGAGTTAGAACATAAAATGTCTATTTCTGAAGCAGCAAAATCACAATTCGATAAAGCTTATCAGTTGGTATGTAAAATTGCTGGTAATATGACGCGTTCAAGTGCTTGGGAAAGCGCTAAAGAATTATTGCGTGAATATCCAACACAAAAAATTCAGGCGCAACAAACCCCACAATTACGCGCGAAATTACATGAGTTAGAACAGCGCTATGCTCAACAACAAAGTGCGGTTAAATTATTGGCTGATTTTAATCAACGAGCTGATTTATCTTTAGAAACTGCTGATGAACTCGAAGCATACCACGCTGAACAAGAAGAACTCATTGAAAGTTTGAATGAAGAACTTGCTGAGCAAGTAGAAAATCGTTCAACCTTGCGTCAAAAACGTGAAAGTTTGACCGCACTTTACGAAGAAAATGCGCGTAAAGCACCGGCTTGGTTAACTGCTCAAGCGGCTTTAGAACGCTTACAAGAGCAAAGTGCTGAAACCTTCGAGCATAGCCAAGATGTAATGCATTTTATGCAGTCACAATTGGTGAAAGAGCGTGAGCTGACTATTCAACGTGACAATTTAGAGAAGCAACGTCAACAATTAGATGAGCAAATTTCTCGTTTAAGCCAACCAGATGGTTCGGAAGATGCTCGCTTGAATGTGCTTGCAGAACGCTTTGGCGGTGTATTGCTTTCTGAATTGTATGATGATGTACCAATTGAAGATGCACCTTATTTCTCTGCACTTTATGGTCCTGCACGTCATGCTATTGTTGTACGTGATCTCAATACGGTACGAGAACAATTAGCTAATTTAGAAGATTGTCCAGACGATTTATATTTAATCGAAGGTGACCCAAATGCCTTTGATGACAGCGTACTTTCAGCCCAAGAGCTTGAAATGGGCGTTGTGGTGCAAGTGTCTGATCGTGAATTGCGTTATTCAAAATTCCCGCAAATTCCATTATTCGGCCGTGCAGCACGTGAAAAACATCTAGAAGAATTACAAGCTAAACGTGATGAAATTGCGGAAGAATACGCACAAATCGCCTTTGATGTACAAAAATGTCAACGTTTACACGAACACTTTAGTCAATTTGTTGGCTTACATCTAGCGCTTGCGTTCCAACCAAACCCAGAAGAGGTGATGGCGGAAATCAATCAAGAACGCAATGAAATTGATCGCGAGCTCAATCAATTCTCAAGCACCGAACAACAAATTCGCATTAAATTGGATAATGCCAAAGAAAAAATGCAATTGCTGAATAAGTTAATGCCGCAGCTTAACTTGCTTGCTGATGAAGAATTACTTGATCGTATTGAAGAATGCCGTGAACAATTAGATATTGCAGAACAAGATGAAAGCTTTATTCGTCAACATGGCGTTGCGTTGTCACAATTAGAGCCGATTGCCAATACCTTACAAAGTGATCCAGAAAACTATGAACGCTTAAAAGCTGATTTAACCCAAGCGATTGAACGTCAAAAACAAGTACAGCAACGTGTATTTGCTTTAGCGGATGTGGTGCAACGTAAAAATCACTTTAGTTATGAAGATGCTGGTCAAGCAGAAACATCAGAGCTTAATGAGCAACTGCGTCAACGTTTGGAACAATTACAGGCTCAGCGTGATGCTCAACGTGAACAATTACGTCAAAAACAAAGCCAATTTGCACAATACAACCAAGTATTTATCCAATTGCAAAGTTCTTATGACAGTAAAAATCAATTGTTAAAAGAATTAATTGCTGAGATTGGTGAATTGGGCGTGCGTGCTGATGAAGGGGCAGAGGAACGTGCAAGAAATCGCCGTGATGAGTTGTATCAACAACTTTCAACCAGCCGTCAACGTCGTTCTTATGTCGAAAAACAATTAACACTCATTGAAAGTGAAGCGGATAACTTGAATAAACGTATTCGCAAAGCAGAACGTGATTATAAAACTCAACGTGAATTAGTTGTGGCAGCGAAAGTCAGCTGGTGCGTGGTTCTGCGTTTATCTCGTAATTCCGATGTGGAAAAACGACTCAATCGCCGTGAATTAGCTTATTTATCTGCTGATGAACTACGTTCAATGTCGGATAAAGCCTTAGGTGCGTTACGCACTGCGGTGGCTGATAATGAATATCTCCGCGATGCATTGCGTATTTCTGAAGACAGTCGTAAACCGGAAAATAAAGTTCGCTTCTTTATTGCCGTGTATCAACATCTTCGTGAACGTATCCGTCAGGATATTATTAAAACGGATGATCCGATTGATGCAATTGAGCAAATGGAAATTGAGCTTAATCGCTTAACAGAAGAATTGACTGGCCGTGAGAAAAAATTGGCAATCAGTTCTGAAAGTGTGGCGAATATTATGCGTAAAACCATTCAACGTGAACAAAATCGTATTCGCATGTTGAACCAAGGTCTACAAAATATTGCCTTCGGTCAAGTGAAATCTGTACGTTTAGTAGTCAATATTCGCGATACACATGCGATGTTGCTTGATGCGTTATCAGGTAAACAGGAAGAATATCAAGATTTATTTAGTGATAATCGTATTACCTTCTCTGAAGCCATTGCGAAACTTTATCAACGCATTAACCCGCATATTGATATGGGCCAACGCACAGCACAAACTATCGGTGAAGAATTATTAGATTACCGTAATTACCTTGAGCTAGAAGTTGAAGTCTTCCGTGGTGCAGATGGCTGGTTACGTGCTGAAAGTGGGGCATTATCGACCGGTGAAGCGATCGGTACTGGTATGTCTATCTTATTAATGGTTGTACAAAGTTGGGAAGAGGAAAGCCGCCGAATTCGCGGTAAAGACATCGTACCGTGCCGCTTACTATTCTTGGATGAGGCTGCGCGTTTGGATGGTAAATCCATTTCCACCTTGTTCGAACTTTGTGAACGTTTGGACATGCAATTACTTATCGCTGCACCGGAGAATATTAGTCCTGAGAAAGGAACAACCTACAAACTGGTGCGTAAAATTGCTGGCAACCAAGAACAAGTTCATGTGGTTGGTTTGCGTGGCTTTGGCGCAACAGAGTAGTTTTTTAAAGCGGTCAAAGCATTGGCCGCTTTTTTCATTGTTATTTTTATGAGAATTTAGGACGAATTATGCACAATCTTATTTTTGCCATTCTATGTAGTGTTGCCGTATCGGTATTACTCAAAGTTGCGCGCAAGAAAAATATCATTATTGAACAAGCCATTGCGTTTAACTATATCGTCACCATTTCATTAAGCTATTTCTTACTCAAACCTGATTTCAAAGGATTAGAATTTACTGAATATCTAGCACAAAGTGATAGCACACCTATTTTCCTGGCATTAGGTATTTTATTACCAACCGTATTTATCATTATGTCTAAAGCGGTGGAATTTGCCGGAATTGTTCGTTCTGATGCAGCACAACGCTTATCGTTATTTCTACCGATTGTTGCCTCTTTTATTATATTCCATGAAACATTAAGTCAGCCCAAAATTGTTGGCATTATTTTAGCATTCATCGGTTTATTCTGTATTTTGAATAAATCGAATGAACAAAGTGCGGTCACTTTTAAAGGCATTTTAGGCCTGATCGGTGTTTGGTTTGGCTATGGCACTATTGATATCTTATTCAAACAAGTGGCAAAAAGCGGGGGAGCATTCCCAACCACATTATTCATTGCTTTCTCATTAGCCGCTTGTGTCATGTTTCTGTATTTATTCCTAAAACGCACTCAGTGGACAGTGCCAAGCTTTATTGGTGGAATCATTTTAGGTGTATTGAATTTCTTCAACATCCTGTTTTACATTAAAGCGCACCAAAGTTTCGGGCAAAATCCAACCTTAGTTTTTGCAGGAATGAATATTGGTGTTATTTGTTTAGGCACCATCACAGGCGCATTTTTCTTTAAAGAAAAAATCAGCAAAATAAACTGGTTTGGCGTACTTATCAGTCTTTCAGCAATTTTCTGTTTATATTATTTAGATAAAATTTTGGCTTAATTATGGCAAACGATTTTAGTTTTTTTATCTACGATTACGAAAGTTTTGGTATCAATCCGGCAAGTGATCGTCCAGCTCAATTTGCCGGTATTCGTACCGATGCAGATTTTAATATTATTGGCGAGCCTGTTATGTTGTATTGCAAGCAAACCAATGATTATTTGCCCGCACCGGAAGCCGTAATGGTCACAGGAATCACGCCACAAGAATGTAATGAAAAGGGGATTTCAGAACCTGAATTTGCTGCAAAAATTCTAGCTGAGTTTTCACAACCTAATACTTGTGTGATGGGTTACAACAACATTCGTTATGACGATGAAATGACTCGTTATACCTTTTACCGTAACTTCATCGATCCCTATGAATATAGCTGGAAAAATGGCAATTCTCGTTGGGATTTACTGGATTTGGTACGAGCCTGTTATGCTTTGCGTCCAGAGGGAATTAATTGGGCTTATGACGATGATGGTATGCCAAGCTTTCGCTTAGAAAAACTAACCAAAGCAAATGGTATTGAGCATGAAAATGCCCATGATGCGATGGCGGATGTGTATGCAACCATCGCCATGGCTAAATTAATCAAAGAAAAGCAGCCTAAATTATTTCAATTCTTCTTTGAGCATAGAGGTAAAAAGGAAATTGAGAAACTGGTCGACACTGCGGAAATGACACCATTAGTGCACGTTTCGGGCATGCTAGGCAATTATCGCGGCAATTGTGCTTGGGTGGCACCATTAGCATGGCATCCAACTAATCAAAATGCCGTAATCGTCTGTGATTTATCAGGTGATATTGATAATTTACTCAGTAAAAGTGCGGTTGATTTGCGACAAGATTTATATACCAAGAAAAGTGAGCTAGAAGAAAGGGGAGTTTCATCAGTTCCATTAAAATTGGTTCATATTAATAAATGCCCAATTTTGGCGCCTGCAAAAACATTACTGCCAGAAAATGCAGCTCGTTTAGGGATAGACAGACAACAATGCTTAGATAATTTAGCAAAATTGCGCCAATCCTTAGATATACGCGAGAAAGTTATTGAAATCTTCTCAGAAGAACGAGAATTTGAGCCGAGTGATAATGTAGAAACGGAACTTTATAACGGTTTCTTTAGCAATGCGGATAAAAACAATATGGCTATTTTACGCGATTTACCACCTGAAAAATTAGCTGAGCATGGTTTAGCATTTGAAGATAAACGAATTCCTGAATTGTTATTCCATTATCGTGCCAGACATTTCTATAAAACTCTAAATCGTGCAGAACAAATCAAATGGCAAAAATATCGCCAACGTAAATTAGAACAAAGTGCGGTTAAATTTGAGGAAAGTCTACAACGGTTAGCGGAGGAATATTCGGATAATCCAACCAAACTGAATTTACTACAACAGGTTTATGAATACGGAGCAAAACTGTTATCTTAACCTTATACATATCGTGACATAGTCACACAAATACCATTCATCAAAAACGTAAATCTTAATCCCTGAGATTTACGTTTTTCTTTTTTAAATCTGATGATATTCACCTCATAAAATAACGCAGAATTCACGTAGCGTTGTCATTATTTGATACATATAAACGTCTTTATTTTTTCCTTACATAACAACTTTAGAGTGTGTAAATCATTATTTAATCTTATTGCAAAGTGTTGCGAGACTAGATTTCGCATCGTTTGAATGGTATCCGTGACCTGTGCATAACTCTGTGATCTTATTAATACGTAGCCTTTACTAACCTTGTAATTGATTTCGCATAATGTATATTATGTTAAATTAAATATATGGATATGTCACAAATCAAAACAGATAACTATCCTACTTTTATACACTGGTTAAAATAAGGTGATTTTGGGTTATGGATATAAAAGAAATAAATGGATGTCTTTGAAATGGAATAATTAGAATTAGTCTGAAATTTTGAGATAACGCTACGTGAGTTCTGAATACAATTACGTACATCAATTCACCAGATTTCATCATTCTTGATCTGATAATGAGAATTTATTTTACAAACACCTCACAAATGAGAATAATTAACATTGATTTTTCTTTTATTATTAGTGGTTTATAAAAATATTTTTCAAAAAAATACTTGATTATTCTCATTTGTGAGATTAGAATGTACACCGATGACAAGTTAAGCAGTCTTGTTTTTATTTTTAATCTCTACTTAATAAGGAAAGGAGTTGGTTATGCTTAATAAAGCAATCGCAGATAAGTTAAATGAACAAATCAATTTAGAGTTCTACTCTTCTAATGTTTATTTACAAATGAGTTCTTGGTGTAGCAAACACGGTTACGAAGGTGCTGCAGCATTTTTACTTCGTCATGCTGATGAAGAATTAGAACATATGCAAAAATTATTCCAATATGTAAGTGAAACAAGTGGTATGCCACTTTTAGGTAAAATTGATGCACCTAAAAATGACTACAAATCACTTAAAGAAGTGTTTGAAACCACACTTGAACACGAAAAATTCATTACTTCTAAAATTAATGAATTAGTTGAAGTAACATTTGCAAACAAAGACTATTCTACTTTTAACTTCTTACAATGGTACGTTGCAGAACAACACGAAGAAGAAAAATTATTCAATAGCATTATTGATAAATTTAACTTGGTAGGTGAAGACGGTCGTTCGCTTTACTTTATCGATCGTGATTTAGCAACATTATAATTTTAAAAGGAGAATACAAAATGTTATCATCAAACGTAATCAAATTATTAAATGATCAAATGAACCTTGAGTTCTACTCTTCAAACCTTTACTTACAAATGAGCGCATGGTGCGAACAAAACGGTTTTGAAGGTGCTGCTAAATTCTTATCAGCTCACGCTGCAGAAGAAATGCAACACATGCGTAAATTATTCACTTATTTAAATGAAACAGGTGCATTAGCGGTAATCACAGCAATTGAAGCGCCTGCGCATGAGTACAAATCATTAAAAGAAATCATTGAATTAACTTATGAACACGAAAAATTGATCACAAGTAAAATCAATGAATTAGTGGGTAAAACTTTTGAAGAAAAAGACTACTCTGCGTTCAATTTCTTACAATGGTATGTTGCAGAACAACACGAAGAAGAGAAATTATTCAGCGGTATTTTAGACAAATTAAATCTTCTTGGCGAAGATGGCAAAGGTTTATTCTTAATTGATAAAGATTTAGGTAACCTTGCAGGTCAAACCGCTTAATTAGATAATCATAAAGCTTAGTAGAAATACTAAGCTTTTATTTTACCTATAATTTGTGACAACGTATCAAATTATTTTAAACTTCCCTTTTATCTTTGAATACAATTTGATGAAATTTAAAACAACCACACGTTTTTAATGAAATTTTACTTGCAACGAAGTAAGATAAACGTATAATTCAGAACAACCCAAATGCCTGGGTGGCGAAATTGGTAGACGCAGCGGATTCAAAATCCGCCGGTGAATAACCGTGTCGGTTCGAGTCCGACCCTAGGCACCACAGAATTTATAAGCTCTGAAGTTGATTCAGGGCTTTTTTATTAGCTAAACTAAATCAATATGACAGAACAAAACCAAGATAAAAAACAGACTTATAATTTCAATAAATTGCAAAAACGTCTTCGCCGTAATGTTGGCAATGCAATTGCTGATTTTGGCATGATTGAAGATGGTGATAAAGTGATGGTTTGTCTTTCTGGTGGTAAAGACAGCTATACGCTTCTCGATATTTTGTTGAATTTACAACAAAGTGCACCGATTAAATTTGATATTGTTGCCGTCAATTTAGACCAAAAACAGCCTGGTTTTCCTGAGCATGTTTTACCTGAATATCTGCAAAGTATCGGTGTAGATTATAAAATCGTTGAAGAAAATACTTACGGCATCGTAAAAGAGAAAATCCTAGAAGGCAAAACAACGTGCTCTCTCTGCTCTCGCCTACGCCGTGGTATTTTATACCGTACAGCAACCGAACTTGGTGCAACCAAAATTGCACTTGGACACCATCGTGATGATATGCTGGCTACCCTGTTCCTGAATATGTTCTACGGTGGAAAATTAAAATCTATGCCACCGAAATTAATTTCAGATGACGGCAAGCAAATTGTGATTCGTCCATTGGCTTATTGTAAAGAAAAAGATATTGAAAAATATGCCGTAGCCAAAGAATTCCCAATTATCCCTTGTAATTTGTGTGGGTCTCAACCTAATTTACAACGTCAAGTAGTAAAAGAAATGCTGAATACTTGGGACCGTCAATATCCTGGACGTTTAGAAACCATGTTTAGTGCGATGCAAAACATTACGCTGTCACACTTATGTGACCCAAAACTCTTTGATTTTAAAAGTATTAAGCACGGTCAAGCACTTGATGGTATTGAAGGAGATACCGCTTTTGATGAAGAGCGTATCGAACCAATGAAATTTGATGATGAAGATGCATCTGACTATTCCGATAATGAAATGATCAGCTTTAAAGAAGTGAATTAATATGATTACCGTACAAGGAAAACAAATCGAAACCGACGCCTCTGGCTATTTACTTAATATTGCTGATTGGAATGAAGAGGTGGCAAAACACATTGCTCAGCTAGAAGGTGTAGAATTGACTGACGCTCACTGGGAAGTGATTTATTTTGTGCGTGATTTCTATCAAGAATATAACACCTCCCCTGCGATTAGAATGCTGGTAAAAGCCATGTCAGAAAAATTAGGTGCCGATAAAGGTAATAGCCGCTATTTACAACGACTCTTCCCTGACGGACCTGCTAAACAAGCAACCAAACTGGCGGGTCTGCCAAAGCCAGCTAAATGCTTATAGAATAACGTAACCGCGCGATAAAGTGCGGTTATTTTTTACCTAAATCTAGTCAAATGAATTAATTACGATTACGCGTTAAGCAAAGAAAATGCTGAGTAAATATTAAAAAGGTTATCACCTATTAAGTAGTATTTTCAAATTATATATTTATCTATATAATGTCTACTCTTTTTAACTTAAACATAAGGAAATGCTAAATGAAAATTAGTGCAAGAAACCAACTTAAAGGTACTGTAAAATCAATCGAAACTGGTTCTGTGAACGCAATCGTACACATTGATATCGGTAACGGTAACGTAATTTCTTCTACCATCTCTATCGATGCAGTAAAAGAATTAGGTTTAGCTGTTGGTAAAGAAGCATATGCGATTATCAAAGCAACTTCTGTAATGGTTGGTGTTGAATAATCTCAACTGAACTGTTCAGAATTCTATATAACCGCGCTTTAAAGTGCGGTTATTTTTTTGTCTTTTTTCTCTCTAATCTCTTTATTCCCCTTCTAATAAAATGCATTTTATCCTTAACCAAAATGAAACAATCTTTGCTACATCTTGTTATTTATTGACTTTTAATTAATTATATTGTATAATTTTCACATATTATCAATTTTTAGTTAATAATCTAGTTTCGGATTATTCTGTTAAACTTAGGAGAGCAAATGACAAATCAACGTTTTATTACTATTTTAGGCTATGTCGCAACATTTACTTCAGTTTGTATGTATGTTTCTTACTTGCAACAAATTGGTCTAAATTTATCAGGTCAAAAAGGTGGTTGGTTACAACCTTTTGCTACGACAATCAACTGTAGTTTATGGGTAGCTTATGGCTTGTTGAAAGAAAAACGCGATCTGCCTATTTCATTAGCCAATGCGCCTGGTGTCATACTTGGGTTGATTACTTTCGTCACCGCCTTATAACACTATAAAACCTCATACAAAAAAGACCGCACTTTTTAGAAATTTTAAAGTGCGGTCTTTTTATTTATTAATTTAATTCATTTAAAACCTGAAAATTATGAAGTTGTGTAATCTTCTTTTCTATTGCATTCTATAACCGAACAGACGTTTAGACGTCTAAACCAAACAAAACAATAGAAGGATTCATTATGACAACATTTCATTTAGCAGGATTTCCGCGCGTAGGCGCAAAGCGTGAACTTAAATTTGCTCAAGAGCGTTACTGGCGTGGTGAAATTGCAGAAGCGGATTTATTAGATATTGCAAAAAGATTACGTGAACTTAACTGGCAACACCAAGCCAAGGCAAATGCTGATTTTGTTGCGGTGGCTGATTTCACACTTTACGATCACATTTTAGATTTACAAGTGGCAACCGGTGCGATTCCTGCTCGCTTTGGTTTCGATAGCCAAAATTTAACACTCGATCAATATTTCCAATTGGCGCGTGGTAACAAAACACAATTTGCCATTGAAATGACAAAATGGTTCGATACCAACTACCATTATCTCGTCCCTGAATTCCATAAAGAGACACAATTTAAAGCGAATCCAGCACATTATGTGACACAAATTCGTGAAGCTAAAGCACTTGGGTATCAAGTTAAACCAACAATCGTTGGTCCACTCACTTTCCTTTGGTTAGGTAAAGAAAAAGGGGCTGCATTTAATCGCTTTGATTTATTAGCAAAACTCGTGCCAGTTTATGTTGAAATTTTAAATGCGTTAGCTGCGGAAGGCGTGGAATACATTCAAATTGATGAACCTGCTCTCACCTTAGATTTACCGGTAGAATGGATTGCCGCTTATAAAGCGGTTTACGCCACTTTTGCTGAACAAGTTAAAGCAAAATTATTGCTTGCAACTTATTTCGGTTCTGTGGCAGAACATGCTGATTTGTTAAAAGCCTTACCTGTAGCAGGTTTACATATTGATTTAGTACGTGCACCTGAACAACTTACTGCCTTTGCAGATTACGACAAAATCTTATCCGTCGGCATCATTGATGGTCGTAATATCTGGCGTGCAAACTTAAATCAAGTGTTAGATGTGGTTGAGCCATTAAAAGCGAAATTAGGTGATCGTTTATGGATTGCGCCAAGCTGCTCTCTCCTTCATACACCTTATGATTTAGAAGTTGAAACACAGCTACAAGCCAATAAGCCTGAACTTTATCAATGGTTGGCTTTCACGTTACAAAAAATTCAAGAATTACGCGTTATTAAGACTGCGCTAGAGCAAGGCCGCGAAGCGGTTCAAGCAGAATTAGCTGCTTCTCAAACTGCTGCAGATGCACGCAAAAACTCACGTGAAATTCACCGCACTTGTGTAGCTGAACGTTTAGCAAATCTACCAAAAAATGCTGACCAACGTAAATCGGCATTTGCGGAACGCATTAAATTACAAAATGCGTGGTTAAATCTACCACTTCTGCCAACGACGAATATTGGTTCTTTCCCACAAACGACAGCAATTCGTCATGCTCGTGCTGCCTTCAAAAAAGGCGAACTTAGCTTAGCGGATTACGAAGCTGCAATGAAAAAAGAAATTGAATTCGTTGTACGTGAACAAGAAAAATTAGACTTAGATGTATTGGTACATGGCGAAGCAGAACGTAACGACATGGTGGAATATTTCGGCGAATTACTCGATGGTTTTGCTTTCACCAAATTCGGTTGGGTACAAAGTTATGGTTCACGTTGTGTGAAACCGCCAGTGATTTACGGTGATGTTACTCGTCCAGAACCCATGACGGTACGTTGGTCGCAATATGCCCAAAGCCTTACCAAGAAAGTCATGAAAGGCATGCTGACTGGTCCTGTCACGATCTTACAATGGTCTTTCGTGCGTAACGATATTTCTCGTGAAACGGTCTGTAAACAAATTGCTGTTGCACTTTCTGATGAAGTATTAGATTTAGAAAAGGCTGGCATCAAAGTGATTCAAATTGATGAACCGGCTATTCGTGAAGGTTTACCATTAAAACGTGCAGATTGGGATGCTTATTTGAAATGGGCGGGCGAAGCCTTCCGTTTAAGCTCAATGGGTTGCCAAGATGATACACAAATTCATACGCACATGTGTTATTCCGAATTTAACGACATTCTACCTGCTATTGCAGCCTTAGATGCCGATGTCATTACTATAGAAACCTCGCGTTCTGACATGGAATTACTCACCGCATTTGGTGATTTCAAATACCCGAATGATATTGGTCCTGGCGTATATGACATTCATAGTCCACGTGTGCCTGCAGCAGAAGAAATTGAACATCTTCTTCGCAAAGCATTACAAGTGGTGCCGAAAGAACGTTTATGGGTAAACCCAGACTGTGGTTTGAAAACACGCGGTTGGCCAGAAACAATTGCGGCATTAAAAGTGATGGTTGATGTCACGAAAAAATTACGTGCTGAATTAGCATAAAATCAGTAAAAAGAAAGGCGAACATGAGAGGTTATCTCTGTTCGCCTTTTCTTTTGGTTAAAAAACTAATTCATTTTTGACCGCACTTACAGGCTAATATATTCCATTTTCACCTTGCAGAGACTCTTTAATAACTGCTCTGCCATCTTACGATGACTTAAACGCAATGGTTTCTCTGCAAATACTACGCGCTCAATTTTCGATACATCCAGTTGATTTAAATAAGCAAAATTAATCGCTGTTTGCATAGCGGGTAAGCTTGGGTTGAATGCCACATTTTCTGCATATCGACCACAAATCATTTCTCCATTCTTAAATAAAATGCCTACACCATGAGGGCTTTTAGAATAAGGTGAATGAGCTCGGTTTGCCCCTAAAATGGCTTTATTTGCCACTTCATCTTCTGTTGTTAATGTAAAACCTTGTTCTTCTTTGTTTAATAGAAGCAAATCAACCCCTAAATCTTTTGGGCCAAAGCTATCGGGTAAATATTGGGGAAGTGGATTATTTTGGCTATGTGGCAAATGGATTTTCAAATCTTTCGCTTGATAAAGCTCATTCATAAATTGACGACAGTGACCACAAGGCGTGTAATTCACCACGATATCCGTGATGCGAGGTTCATTGCGTAACCATGCATGGCTAATCGCACTTTGTTCAGCATGGATGGTTTGAGCCATGCTACTACCCTGAAACTCTTGGTTCGCACCAAAGTAAAAATCACCACTTTCACCAATCGCAATTGCTCCAACATGAAATTCTGAAATGGGCGTGTGGCTATAACAAGCTGCTACTGGCAAAAGTGCCAAACCTAATTGAACAGGCGTAAGCTTAAATTCATCACAAATTGACCGCACTTTTTCAGCCGGTAAAAAACCTTTCCATTCTTGTTCTTCTAATGCAGAAAGCATTGCATTTGAAAGTGGTGAATCGGCTAATGCTTGTTGAATTTTTTGTTGCATATTAAATCTCCTTATTTTTATATGCCCATTCTACGCTATTTGGAGAAACTTCACCGCAAAAATGATCATATAATGCAAATATTCTTAATCATTAATTATCTTTTATAAACTCAGGCGAAATGTAATCTGATAACCAGACTTTTTCATTGCCAATATAAAATTTGATACCCTTAGATTGTGCTAGTTCTGTATCAATTTTTAGAAGAATTGTCTCTCCTTTTTTTCTATTCCCAACCAATGTTGCTGTCTCAACATCCTCAGATAAATGTACATATTGACGAGACATTGGTTTCAATCCATTTAATTTAATATCATCTAAATAATTTATACTTGTCCCATGGTATAAATACTTTGGTGGATAACCAATTTCTTTAGAAATTTTCATTGGAATTGAATGCCCGTAGAAAGCTCTTATTTTTCCATTTTTAATCTCATGCCTTTTCTTTTCCGATAAGTCGATCATTTTAACTAAATCGTCTTCGGTTAACGTATTCCATTTTTCATCACTATTTCTAAATGATGAAATTAATTGTTTGACAGAAACCCAACCTTCAGAATCCAATTCTAGTTCATATTCCCATGGGGCATGACGAAGCGCATAGGAAACCTCTTTACTTAAATTTAAATAGTCCATTTTAATACTCTTTTGCACTTTTGATTTCTTCCGCTAACCACTCATCAAAATCCTTACATTCATATTTATTGTCTTTATTACCAAGATCATGAACATAAACTCTCGGATTTCCAGAGTAATCCGTCAATTTGAAACAAGCTGCCCAATCACCATCTCTAGCGAATGATATTAAATCAGCTACACCTGTCAGTTTTTCTATTGCTTTACTATAAAGATAAACACTGTCCTCTATCTCTGAATTCTCATAATCAGGATCTTCAAACCACCAAGGAAAATATTCCAATTCATTTATCTTTTCCATATTACTCGATAAATCAATATAAGACTGAGGAAACTTAAAGTTTTCAGGTAATTGTTCTTTGGGATATAAATTAAATTTAGTTTGCATAATGGCTCCACAATTACAATTCATCTGTAAAGATAAGCAATCTTTTATCTAAGTTTTCAAGTCTATGCAAGAAAAATCATAAAAAAATAACCGCACTTTAAAAGTGCGGTCATAAATTAAGATATTTTATTTACTCGTTTTATAACAATGATGGAGCCACACCAAGTAGTTTCCGGGTGTAATCCACTGTAGGGTGATTGAAAATATCTTCTGTACTACCCGTTTCCAAAATTTGACCGCCGTACATCACGACAATGCGATCAGAGACTTGGCGTACGGTTTGGATATCATGAGAGATAAACACCATGGCAAGATTGAGTTCTTTTTTCAAATCCGCCAATAAGTTTAATACCTGAGCACGAACGGATACGTCTAATGCAGAAGTCGGTTCATCCGCCACAATCAGTTTGGGATTCAGCGCTAAGGCACGTGCAATCGCCACACGTTGTTTTTGTCCACCTGATAAACGAGTTGGCTCAACTTGTGCTGCAGAACGTGGTAAACCTACGCGAGAAAGCAAGTCATACACACGTTTTTCCCGCTCATGGGGTTGTAACACATTGTGAATATCCATCGGGTCACGCAAAATATCCAACACTTTCATACGAGGATTCAACGCTGTTGCTGGGTCTTGGAAAATCACCGATACTTGACGACCGAATTGTTTTCTCGCTTCTGAGCTACCATATTGCATTTGTAAGCCGTTGAATTTCACTAAACCTGATGTCGGTTTAAGCAGCCCAATGATCACGTTGGCTAAGGTAGATTTCCCGCAGCCAGACTCCCCAACTAAACCAATGGTTTCCCCCGCTTTAATGCCAAGACTCACATTGTTTACTGCTGTGAATTTTTTACGTCCAAACAATGAACCGTCGCGAGAAGGAAATTGCACCACGATATTTTCTAAATCGATGATGTTTTGTTCTTTAATGACTTTAATACTACTGCTCATATTATGCTCCTTTCGCTTCCGTTACAGGCTTAGCTAGATGAGAAGCCCACAAGTGAGACGGCTCGCCTTCCACAGCGGTTAATACCAATTTTTGTTCTGGATTTGCATCTGGTCGTAGTGAACGACTTGCAAAACGGTCACCTGCAGCAAAGTCGTAAGGTGATGGTACACTGCCCGGAATTTGATATAAACGTTTCGCACGGACTTCAGTTGAAAGTACAGAGCCCAATAAGCCACGTGTATATTCGTGAGTTGGATTAGCAAGCAATAAGGATGTTGGTGCCATTTCGACCACTTGTCCTGCATACATTACGGTAATGTGGTGAGCTAATTGAGCAACCAATGCTAAATCGTGGCTAACAAACACCATTGCAAACCCCAGTTTTTCACGTAATTCATTCAATAATTTCACCACTTCTGCTTGAACGGTTACGTCTAATGCAGTTGTTGGTTCATCGGCGATTAATAATTTCGGCTCACGAGTTAATGCCATTGCAATTACCACACGTTGACGTTGACCACCAGAGAGCTCATGCGGATAACGGTTCAATACTTTTTCAGGATCAAGGTGTACCCATTCCAACAATTTTTCTGCGGTATGGTGGCTGCCACGTTTGATGAGCTGTGCCATTTGATCTTTGATACGCATTGATGGGTTTAACGCACTTAAAGAGTCTTGGTAAATCATCGCAATTTCAGAGCCACGCAATTCACTTAAATTGTGAGAATTAAGCAAGCTATGTTGTTTGCCACTGCGGTCGGTGAAAAGCACTTCCCCAGTGATTTTGGCTGTTTTTGGTAACAAGCCCATGATAGAGAATGCGGTAATAGATTTACCACAACCAGACTCACCTACTAATCCCATAGTTTCACCTTCATTTACGGTGAAGCTGATATTATCAACCAATGGAATTTCACCATAACGATTCGGGAAACGAATAGATAAGTTTTTCACTTGTAAAATCGGTTTTGCATTTGGATCTAATTGCATACGATTAGTACGTGTGATTTCTTTTTCATGTAATTTGAGTAAGTAACGTTTTAACGCAAGACCTTCAGAAAGCGCCTCTTGTACGTCGGTAGAAAGACGTTCATCTGATTTACCTTCTGGTTTTTTACCGCCTTTCAAGCGCGGGTTAACCAATGCATCAGTAAGACCTTCTGCTAAGATATTTAAGGCTAATACAGTTAAAAGAATCATCACACCAGCAAAGGTTGTTGCCCACCATGCACCGTTTAATACGATATTACGACCTTCAGAAAGAATGTTACCCCATGAAGGATGCGGTGGTTGTACACCTGCGCCTAAGAAAGAAAGCGAGGCTTCGAATACAATGGCATCAGCCACCATTACGGTTGCAAAAACTAAAACTGGTGCTGCTGTATTGCGTACAACGTGTTTAAGAAGAATATAAGTACGGCTACCACCAATAACGCGTTCAGCACGCACATAGTCTTCATCCCATTGTGATACCACGTTCGCACGAACCACTCGAGCAAGTTGCGGAGTATAAACCACGGCAATGGTGATGATAATGACCGGTACAGAGTTACCAAAGGTTGCTAATAACACTGCCGCTAATGCGATACCTGGGAAGGCCATTAAAATATCCATTAAGCGCATGATAATTTCATTGCCCCATTTCTCAGATGTCGCTGCCGTTGCACCTAAAATACTACCGAAAATAATGGCACAAGCTACCGCACCTAAACCGATAAATAAGGAGGTTTGCGCACCGTACACAATACGAGAGAAAATATCACGACCAAGTCGATCAGTCCCAAACCAATATTCCGCACTTGGAGCACGCATACGTGCGATCACTTCTAATGGATCATGTGTTGCGACCCAAGGGGCAAACACCGCCACTAAAGCAACGAAAACTAAGAATAATAATGAAATTTTTGATGCGGTGGAAAGTGCTCGGAATCTCGCACCGCTTGCAGCTAATCGATCTGCTAAACCTTGACGAAACATTATAGACTCCGAATTTTAGGGTTAATCAACACATAGAGAATATCAACGATAATATTCACTAAAACGAAGGTAAAGGCGATTGTCAAAACCACACCTTGTACTAAGTGCAAGTCATGGTTGACGATGCCGTTAAAAATCAATTTACCCATGCCAGGTAAGTCAAAGATTTGTTCAATAACCACAGCTCCACCAAGTAAGTAACCTACACGTAAGCCTAATACAGTCACAGGTGTAATTAAAGCATTGCGTAATACGTTGTGGCGAATAACGGTTGCATAAGGCACACCATTACCAATCGCTGTTCTCACATAGTCTTTATCCATTTCTTCAACCATGGTTGTACGCACCACACGAATTAATGACGCACATACTGGCACAGCAAGCGCAAGAGATGGCAAAATCATGGAATTGATATACCCCATTGGGCTTTCGCTGAATGGTACAAAACCACCAGAAGGCAACCAATCTAATTCCAAAGAGAACCATTGAATAAGTAAGATACCTAACCAGAATGATGGGGTCGCCACCGCTGCAACAGAGATTAAACGAATCACTTGGTCAACCCAGCTATCACGATAAAGCGCGGCAAGTACACCTAATGAGAAAGACACCACTGCCGCAAACACCACACCAATTAAGGTAAGTTGTAAAGTGATTGGGAAAGATTTCGCTAACATGCTACTGATCGGTAATTCTGGAGGCATTGTCACCCCAAAATCTAATACAAGTAAATTACCTAAGAAACGAAAATATTGAACAAAGAGTGGATCATTTAAACCATGTGATTCACGGTAAAGTTGTTTTGCTGCTTCACTGGCACTTTCGCCTAATGCCACTGTAGCAGGATCACCCGGCGTGAATTGAAGCACTACAAAGACGAGTGCTGTTACACCAAGTATCATGACCGGCAAAGCCATCAATCGGCGTAACAATAATCGAAGTATCATTTCCATCTGACCTCTCCTATTCTATTTTGAGAAATTCATTAAATTAAAAATGAAGTGAAACAATCAAATTAAAAAACAAAATGATTTATACAAATCATAATATCCGCTCTATACCCTGTCAATCCAAGTACCTAGGGCAAAGTTCAAATCTGTGATCGGCTTCACAAAGATTTTTTTGAAATAAAATAGAGAGCAAAAATGATTGAAAAACAGGGGAAAAAATGACCGCACTTTGGTGTTAAAAAGAAAGAAAAAAGGCTGTTGATTGCTCAACAGCCCAAACATTAAAAAGTACTTTTATTTACGGCCCACACCGAGGAAAGATAAACCGGTTGTCGCCAATGGTTGATAGCCTTCAAGACTGCTATCATCCCATGCAGAAGGAAGTTTACGATGAACAATCGGATAAAGTGGTACTTCAGCCGCAATAATGTTAATCGCTTCTTCCCATGATTTTTTCGCTTCAGCGTGATCTTTTGCTCTCACAGCTGTATTGAGCAATTCAGTCACTTTCGCAAATTCAGGGGTGTTGCTCCAGCGGAAACGACGTTTCGGCCATACATCACCACGATACCACCAGCTTAAAAGCAAGTCTAAGTCATTACCAAACACGGATGGGTCACCCGGTGCAATTGCCACTTCATACACACCTGGATCCACGTTGTTGCTGTATAACGCACCAGATTGTAAGTGTTGTAAAGTCACTTTCACACCTGGAATCTTGTTCCAAGACTCTAAAATTAATGGTGCAGATTCTTTCACCCAGTCGTGGTCGGTTGCGAGCAATTCAAATTTAAGCTCAGTCACACCTGCTTCTTTCAATAATGCCGCTGCTTTTTCCGGATCATAAGGATATTGAGTTGATGCCTTAATATAATCTGGGTGAGTGGTTTGTAAGTATGATGTTGCCGCTTCTGCATTACCATCAAATACAATATCAACAAGTTTGTCTGTGTTTAAACCATAGTGCAACGCTTGACGTACTTTGGGATTATTAAACGGAGCTTTCTCACAGTTAAACATTAAGAATAGCAAGCCGAAAGATTGAACGGATTGCACTTGTTGTTTTTTATTTTTTAAACGGCTAATGTCTAAATAAGGTACACTTTCCATTGCTTGAGTACGTTTAGACTCTTGTGCAGTTACACGAGCTGCGGCATCAGAAAGTAATAACCAAGACATTTTTTCAACTTGTGCTGGATATTTACCATTGTAAGGTTCATAAGCTTCAAAAACGATTTTGTCATCTTTCACTGCTGAAACAAATTTGAATGGACCTGAACCAATTGGGTGTGCATCAAATGCAGATTGTCCCACTTTATCGATCACATGTTTCGGTACAATTTTCACACAAGTTAAGCGGTTAGCAAATAAAGCAAATGGATATTTCAGTTTGAATTCCACCACTTTATCATCCACAGCTTTCACACTTTCAATGAAATCAATAAACATCACGAATAAAGATTTATTGGCTGGATCCATAATACGATTGAAAGAATACACAACGTCTTCAGTGGTGACTGGTGCGCCATCATGGAAGGTTGCGCCTTCACGTAAAGTAATACGCCATGTTTTTTCATCAACTTGTTCTGGCTCTTTTCCTGCTAAAGCAAGATAAGGTTCACGAGTTGCAGGATGCAAATCCACCAAACCTTCAAAAATATGCAAGTTTGCGGCATAAGGTGAAGCACCGCTTGATGTCATTGGATCAAAACCAGTAGAAAGTGGATAAGCAATCCCCGCTTCAATGGTTTTACCTTTAATGTCTGCAGCAAAGGCTTTTGGTGCAAATGTGCCTAATGTGCCACTAAATGCAAGACCTGCCCCCACGCCAGCCATTAGCTTCATAAAATGACGACGAGATTCATTTGTTTCAAAGGAAAAATGCTTTGTCATACTAAACTCCTGATGAGTAATAAAATCACATTTTGGTTTTTAAACCTAGCCAAACATTTCATTCGAAAATGAAGTAAAGCAATCAAATCTTAGAATAAAATGATTTCTATCAATCATAATCATCTTCGATTCATTCTGTCAAAGGGGAAATATTGAATGTGTGATCTACTTCACAGAGTTTTTTGCAATTTAAAATAAAAGTTTTTAACTATGCATAATTTATTATAAATAGATTTTAGCTATTGAATCGCTAGATAATATGAAATAGCCATCAGAAAAAACAATGCTTATAATGACCGCACTTCCCAAGCAAGGGAACAACATTTTAATCAACAATAAAGAGGAAAATACTATGCCAAAAACATCAATCGGTTTAGATAAAAAAGCATCTGAAAAATTAGCAGCAAAATTAAACGAATTATTAGCAACCTATCAAGTATTCTATACCAACGTACGTGGTTACCACTGGAATATCAAAGGTGTGAACTTCTTTGAATTACACGCAAAATTTGAAGAAATCTACACGGATTTAGTGGAAAAAGTCGATGAAGTGGCAGAACGTATCTTAACTTTAGGTTACACACCACATAACGGTTATTCACAATACTTCAAAGACTCACGTATTAAAGAAGAGTTAGGAGTAAGTGATGCACAATCTTGCTTAAAAGGCACATTAGAAGGATTAAAAGTATTACTTGAGCAACAACGTGAAATTCTTGAATTAGCAGGTGAATCTGATGATGAAGGTACAGCGTCTCAAATGAGCGACTACATCAAAGAGCAAGAAAAACTTGTTTGGATGTTCCAAGCCGCTTGCCAAACTTGCTATGCTTAATTAAATATTGATTAAATACGAAAGCCGACTGATGTCGGCTTTTTATTTTCTATACTACAGGCTTTTGTCGATAGAACAATAGCCCTGGTAAAGCTAAGCCCAAAACAAGGGCTCCCAAAATAAAGCTGGTATTGATAAAAGAGCTGATCATTTGCTCAAATAATTTATCGGAAAATCCATAATGATGAATTTGTACGATAGCAATCATCGCTTTATAAGCATGAACACCCGGAATCATTGGAATAATTGCCGCAACGGTAAAGACTTTTGGATGGGCTAAATAGCGATGAGATAAATGCACACCAATAAAACCAATCAAACAAGTGGCAAAAAAAGTGGCAAAAACAATCGGGACTCCAAAGTGTAATAATAACGTTCTCGTGACATGCCCAAGTGCACCTAAAATAGCACAATACTTTAAGGCCTTAGGTGGAACATTAAATACCAAGGCAAATCCTACTGCAGGAATGGCTGCAAAAAGCATATCGTCGAGTAAATTCAGTAAAAACATCTTATTACCCCACCCAAGAAACAATATTTAAAAGATTTAATGCAAAGACGATGCCTAAACAAGCACCAAAGGTAAGAACCGTAGCGATGGTCCATCGTCCTATTCCCATATTGACATACCCTTTTAAAATATCTGCAAGTGAGTTAATTAATGGGAATCCTGGGACAAGTAATAAAACGCTAGAAGCTAATGCGATATGAGGATCATTGCCTAAACTATATTTCAAACTGACACCGGAAATCAGTGAGGCAACAAAAGCGGTAATGGCAAAAACGATGAGTGGATTGTAATGACGCTTAGAAATTTCTTGTCGAACAAACATCGCAATGGCAGAAGCAATAAAGGTAATTGCACAAATTGTGATATCTCCACCAGAAAGGTGAGCAAAAGAGGCACAAGATAAACCAATCATAAACACCACCAAATAACGGTTATATTTTAGTGGTTTTAATTTATCTAGTTTCTTTTGAGCCATGGACAAATCATACAAGTGATGCTCTACGGCAACCACAATGTGCTGAACATCCGTAACGATTTGCATATTAATGCCTTTATCGACATTCTTCCGCACAGTAGTAATACAATGTTGCTTAGAAAGTGTGGTCAATAAGACGGCATTTGCCGTCAAAGCACACTCCACGCTTTCAATGCCTAAAGCTACACCTAATCGCTGAGCCATTTGTACGACGACAGCACTTTCTGCCCCATGCTGTAATAATAACAAAGCGGTTTCCACACAAATACGGGTAACCGCTCGTTGGTATTCCTGATCCATATCTCTGCGCTCTTATAAAGTAAACCTTAGAGATTATAGATCGATGAATAAAAAATACTGAAAAAATGACCGTATCTATGATCCAAGTCAAAAGTTCAGTATCTCCAAAGCCTATGACTTAACAGAGATTAAATGGCTTTATCAAAATACAGCGGCACATTGCTTAACTTAGCCATATTCGTGATATAAGCTAAAACTGCTGGTGGAAATTTGATGCCTTTCACACAAGTCAGATTTCGCAATACCGGGAAAACGATAATATCTTCAAGAGAAAGTTGGCCGTTTAAGGCATTTTTAGATTGAATTAATACCGCTAATTTCTCTAAATCACCTTTTAAGCGAGCAAGATAGGTTTCAGTCTTCGCAATATTTTCAGAAAAATCACCAATAAATTCCGTTTTCTTTTTAGTGAAATAATCGACCGCACTTTGGGTTTCAAATTCTGCTAAACCAATTTGCGTAAAGCGTGCAGTCGTAAGATGACCATAATAACTGCCAACTTCTTTTAACCATGCTTCAATTTCAGGACGAACGTATTCAGATAAGATTTTTTCACCAAAATGTTTATCAACATAATGCACGATATCCAAACTTTCCGGCATCGCAGTACCATCTTCTTTGACAAGAATTGGCACAACCTTTTTGCCCACTAAACCAATTGGCGTTGCTTCATCATCATTTGCCAGCACTACAAGTTCTACCGGTAAATTTTTTAAACCAAAAATCATGCGGACACGTACACAAAACGGGCAATGATCGTAAACATATAATTTCATTTTTTACTCCTCTTTTTCCTGTAATAATTTTCCTAAACCACTTTGTCTTTTTACCGTATTTCTGACCGCACTTTGCCAGATTTTTTCATTAGCAAATACGGAAAGTTGATTTTTCGCACGGGTAACACCGGTAAATACCAGCTCTCGTGAAAGCACTGGATTAGGTTCTGTTGGCAATACCATTACCGTATGATCAAACTCCGAACCTTGGGATTTATGAATCGTCATCATAAATGCAGGCTCGTGAGCGGGAATACGACTGGTAGAAACTTCTCGATTGCCGAACCACACTTTGCCCTTAGCTAAACACAAGCCAATATCACCGTTATACAGTTTCACGTTATGATCGTTTTCGGTAATCATAATTGGCTTACCAATATACCAATCGTCCTCTTGGCGGAACCAAAGTAGTTTTTCTGCACGCAATGCTAAAGCAATTTCTCGATTTAACTCTTCCACACCTAATGCCGAAGCACGAAGTGCAGTCAAAAAACGAACGGAATTAAAACGGTCTAAAATTGCTTCCGCATAAGTTTTTTCGTTGCCCTTTTCATCTATAAATTTTGCATTGAGATCTTTCTTTTGAGCAAAATAAGTTTGAAGCTGGGTTAAATAAACACGGTAATTTTCGACCGCACTTTTCACCACTTGTCGAACAGATTCTTTAACGTCTTGCTCTTCATCAAAATGATGGAAATGCAACTCTTGTGGATATTCCGCAAAGGTTGCTACACTGCCCTCACCTTTTCCTTGTTGAATTTGCTCAGCAAGTTGTTTAATGCCCGAATCATCTCGGAAGCGACGACTAAAGGTTAAATGACAAATGGCATCACGCATCGGACTATGTTCATCTGAAGTTGGAACGGTATAGCCTGTTGTTGCATGGATATAATCTGCTTGAGCAGGGCTATAATCTTGCGTTAAAAACTGTGCTATTTCCCCTAATACCGCTCCCGCTTCCACTGAAGCTAATTGAGCTTGGTCACCCAATAAAATCAAACGCGTTTCGGGTTTCAACGCTTGCACCAGTTTCGCCATCATCGGCAAATCAATCATCGAGGTTTCATCCACCACTAGCACATCAATTTGCAGTGGATTATGTGCATGATATTTCACGCTATCGGTAAAAGGGCGAACGCCTAGTAAACGATGCAACGTTTCTGCGGTTTTAGGAATAGATGCACGTAACTCATCTGAAATCGGCATTTGTGCCAAAGCGTTTTCGATAGATTCCGTTAAACGAGCTGCAGCTTTCCCTGTTGGCGCAACCAATTTAATGTGAAGTTTGCCACCAAATAATTCCTGTAATACACATAATAATCGAGTGACGGTCGTGGTTTTCCCTGTTCCCGGTCCACCTGTAATCACAGAAAATGGACTTTTCACTGCTGTTGCGACTGCTACTTTTTGCCAATCAACTTGCGCTTGTTGTTGAGGAAAATAACGATCTAATAATGTCCGAATTTGTTGCGGTTCTACCGATAAAGTGCGGTCATTTTTCAATGCGTTTTTAATATATTGCGCCACGCGGAATTCATCTTGCCAAGCACGATAGAAATAAATCGCCCCAAATTGAAATGCGAGAGGCGCAATCTGATTTTCAGGATCTTGTGTAAAAGCAATATGTTCCACTAAGGCTGATTGCCATTTTGATACAGGAAGAGAACCAATCTTTTCATTGATAAGTGATAAAAAATCCATTTCAGTATGACGATAAGCCAAGCCGAATAAATTACGTTCTAAAAAGCGATCTAATACACAACAAGTATTGCCTTGCGTATAGCTCCAGTTACAAAGTGCGGCTAATAAAATCGCTAAATTTTGTACGGGTTCGGCATAGCCTTTATCTTTTTGTTTATCCGCAATTAATTGAGCAAAATAATAATCGCCTTGAGTAATCACACCTTGTTCTTGCAAGGATTTTAATAGGCTTAACATTAAAATAATTCCTCTAATTGTTGGATTAATTGCCAATCTGGTTTATCAAAAAAGATGCCCGATTGTGGCGAACCATTCATTCCTCGTAAAAATGCATAAACCACACCACCAAAATCTCGGTTGTAATCGTAGTGAGGCAAACGTGTTTTTAAATAACGGTGTAATGCCACCACATACAACAAATATTGCCAATCATAATGATGCTCTAACATGGCTTTTTTCAATGCGGCTTGATCGTAATCCTTTAATGTTTCACCTAAGAAATTCGATTTGTAATCAAGCAAATAATATTTATCTTGATGACAGAAAACTAAGTCCATCGTGCCTCGCACCATGCCTTGAATATCATCAAACTGTAACGGTTCTGATGGCAAATGATGCAAGGTTGCTAACGCTCGATTAAAACCTGCCACATCAAAATGGCTTGTGATATTGAGATAAAACGCCAACTCTTTTAAGCATTGTTTTTCGTTAATTTGTGCAAGGGTAAAATCATCGTTTGGCAAAATTGGCGTGCTGAGTATTTGTTCAAACCACTGTTGAACTGCTACAAACTGCTCTTCCGCAAGATTCAAATCCTGACATAGCTTTTCAATGTTTTCTTTCTCAGCCAGTTGAGCAAAAGGCACCTTTTCAAAATAACGATGCAATAACGTACCGATTTGTGTTCCCCGTGGGAAATCTAGAACCATTTCATCATTATCATGAGCAAGTGCGGTCAGATTTTCAGGGATATTTTCTGTTGAAATCAACGCATCATAATCTTTCGCATCATCAAAAATGAGCGATTTCTTCACCGCACTTTCATTCAAATAAGCTTTGCGTTGATGTGTTTGTTCAATGCCACTAAAGCTCGTCACTCGCCAATCTTGTTCAATTTCACCCCGGAAAGTTTCCGCACTTAAATTTTCTTGAGAAACATTTAAGGTAAGTGGTTCACTGGTTTGTAAAACATCGGTTAATTCAATCGCTACATCATTTGGTAAGAGCTGCTTAAATTTTTCCAATAACGGTTGGGTATCCCAATTATTTGGCAAATCGAGTTTTCGACTAATTTCACCTTGCGTTAAAACATACAATAAAGCATTCCATTTTTTATCAAAGGCTTTTGGTAACACAAAGGCCATTTGGTATTTTGCTCGGGTTAATGCCACATAAAGCAAACGCAATTCTTCCGCAAAAACTTCTTCTGTTAAATCATCCAAATGTTGATCTTGCATATCCCACAAGGTTTTCTCTTCATCACTGTCGTAATATAAATTAAACAGTTTCTTTTTAGTTGGGTCTTTTGCTGCATTTCCTAAAAATGGCAACCAAACCAAATCATATTCCAAGCCTTTGGATTTATGGATAGTTACAATCTTCACTAACTGACGTTCGCTTTCTAAACGAATTTGTGCTTCTTGACGACCATCATCTTGAATTTGCTTTTCAAACCAACGCAATAAAGCTGCTTCACTTTCATTTAATGCCGCTGCTTGCTGTAAAATTTCAGCTAAATGTAACAAATCCGTCAGTTTTCGCTCGCCATCAGGCCGAGATAAGAGTTTTTCTGTGATATTTTCAGCTAAAAGTAAATGGTGCAACATCGGCAATACGCCTTGGCGTTGCCAAATTTGTTGATACTCTGCGAATTTTTCAGCCCAACGTTGCCACTGAATTTCATCATTGTGAATTTGGTGAATTTCAGCTGCATTTAAGCCGAAAAGTGCGGTCGCAATGGCATTTAAAATAGGGCGCTCAGTCACACTCAAACAGGCTTGCAAAATCAAGGCCAGTTCTTTTGCTGTGCTACTCTCAAAGACATTTCCTTTATCCGAAAGGTAAACCGAAGCAATACCAAGTGCTTGCAATTCTTTTTTCACCAATTCGGCTTCGGTATAACCACGCACCAAAACAGCAATATTTTCTGCTCGCAATGTTTGATTTTCCGCTTTACTTTCATTTGGAAAAACAACCGGATTTTCAGTCGCACTTTTTAACCATTGCTGAATAGATATTGCGCAAGCTTTCGCATAATCTTGCTGGGTGGATTTGTCTTTATCATTAATATAAAAACGGAAAGCGGGTTCAGGTTGATTATTCAACTGAAAAACAAGATTCTTCTTGGCTGCGCCGACGTTTAAAAATTTAATATTTTTATAAATAAAAGGCGTATTTTTAAAATCAAATAATCGATTTACCCCTTCCACTAAAGTTTGAGAAGAACGGTAGTTTGTACCGAGATTAAAACGCTCGCTTGCTTCGTCTGCTGCTTTTAAATAAGTAAAAATATCGGCACCACGGAAGCGATAAATCGCCTGTTTTGGGTCCCCGATCATCATAAAGCCAACATTACCAGACGCGTTTTTATTGTGATAAATTTTCGAGAAAATTTGATACTGCAATGCATCCGTATCTTGGAACTCGTCAATCATGGCAAAAGGATATTGAAAACGAATTAATTCCGCTAACTGTTCTCCGCCCTCACCATGTAATGCTTCTTTCAATAAGCGTAATAAATCATCAAAGGATTTTTCAGGATGATTCGCTTTGTATTCAAGAAGTTTCTTTTGAATACCTTGACGATAGTGATAGAGAATGATTTTTTTAAATAAATTACTCGGTTGAAGTTGCTCAATTAAAGCTTCAATCTCTTCAAAAGTTGGATGTGTTATTCTCACACCTTTTTTCTTGAAAGGTGCGTTGACAGCGTTATCCAAAGCCGATTGTGTAAATTTTTTTACTAATGTTTCGTTTAAGGTGAGATCTGCTCTATTTTTTGCCCATGAGGTGACTTCATCTACAAGTGATAAAATTGTTTTGCTTGAATGTGTTTTCCCATTTAAACAAGATTTCTCTTTTTTTACGACTTCTTCATCAAAAAGGTCTCGGATTTTAGCCGCATTTTCTAACCAAGTATCTTTAATCTTTTCAATAATTTCCGCATTCTTAGTGATATCTTTTTGCAAAAATTCTTTTAATGGCAGTTCTAACAGTTCTGGTTTATCAAGTTGTACAGAGAAATCATTTCCAATATTTGAGCCTAAATCATTCAATACCTCTTCTGGCGACTTTAATTCTTTTGAGATAAATGCAGCCAAATGGAAAGGCAAATCATAAAAATGCTCCCGCCAAAATTCATTTGCAAATTGTTTGAGTAAATCAGACTGATCTTTGAGAAGTTTTAAATTGAAATGCACGCCTGAATTGAAAGCATGTTGCATCAGCATTCGGCGACAAAAACCGTGAATGGTATAAATGGAGGCTAAATCTAAATTTTGTTCGGCCAGCTTTAAGCGGCGAAGTGCGATCGGGATATCCTCTAAATAAGGCAACAATTCCGCTAAAAATTGATGTTCCCCAGTAAAAATCGCCTTATCTTTTGTCTCATAATATTCAGAAAAAACAGAAATTGCTGCTGTTAAACGTTCCCGAATTTTACGTTTTAAATCTTCTGTCGCCATTTCAGTAAAGGTTACCACCAAAATTTCTTCCACATTTAATGGTCGAGAAAAACAATTCTCACCTGCTTGTAAAAGTAAACGAAGATAGATAGAACCGATAGTATAGGTTTTCCCAGTACCGGCAGAGGCCTCAATTAAATTGACTTGATTTAAGGGTAAAGAAATGGCATTAAGTGCGGTTGATTTTTGGCTCATTTTTTTATTTTTTTGGAAACATTAGTGTGCTTCTATTGTAGGGATTTAGTGGGGGGATTTCCATAAAAAATGCGGTGAAATTTCACCGCACTTTATTCTTTATCTTATTATTTTAGAACGTTAAAACTTTATCCGCCCATAATGTCCACTCAGATACATCATCTAAAGTACCAAGGGTCACGCCATCAATTAATTTAGCATCTAATAAACCACGAGCTTTTACACAGCTGGTGCATAATTTAATTTCAGCACCTTGTGCCGCTAAAATATCGATAAGTTGTTGGATATTGAAACCTTCATTTGGATTTTGCCCCGCAATACCGCATAAAATCGCATCAGAAAAGCAGAATAATTTAATATTCACATCCTTGCTGTGTTCTTCCTTCATATTGATGGCGAAACGAACAGCGTTGAACGTTTTTTCTCCGCTATATGTGGAATCATTGACAATAAAAAGAATATTTTGCATAACTCACTCCTTGTTACAATACTATAAAAATGAAGGCGTAATAATTACGCCTTTATGAAATCAGCCAACCCAAACGAACTTGGCTACAAACAGTAAAGACACTACCCATACAGGGGCATTGACCTCGCGTATTCTACCTGTACAAGCCTTCATAACGCAATAGCTAATAAAACCAAATGCGATACCTTCAGTTATAGAATAGGTAAATGGCATCATCGCTGCGGTGATAAAAGCAGGCGTTGCTTCAGTTAAATCATCCCAGTGTACACGAATAAGACTGGATGCCATTAAAATCCCCACATAAACTAAAGCTCCAGCTGTTGCATAAGCTGGTACGACACTAGCTAGTGGCGAGAAGAAAATAGTAAGTAAGAATAAAACCCCGACTGTTACTGCTGTTAAACCTGTTCTACCACCGACAGAAACACCTGCACCACTTTCAATATAGGTACTGATCGCTGAGGTTCCAATATAGGAACCAACAACGGCACTCACGCTATCCACATAAAGGGCTTGTTTCATTTTCGGGAAGCGACCTTTTTCATCGCTAAAGCCCGCTTTATCAGTCACGCCTAATAAGGTGCCTGATGAGTCAAATAGGTTTACTAATAAGAATGAGAAAATGATGCCGAGTAATGCCGTGTCTAAAGCACCGGTAATATCCACTTTACCCACAACTGCACCTAAACTTGGTGGCATAGAAACAATGCCGTGGAAAGTGACTTGATCATCAACTAAAAGTGCTAATCCAGTCACTACCGCGATAGAAATTAAGACCCCAGAGAAAATATTACGAGCAGCTAAAACTACGATAATGAAGAAACCTAATACGCCAAGCAGAATTTTCGGATCATGTAAATTACCTAATGCCACTAAGGTCGCGGGATTCGCTACAACTAACCCCATATTTTTAAAGCCAATTAACGCAATAAAAAAGCCTATGCCAGCACCAATTCCCACGCGCAGTGAAAGCGGAATAGAAGCCATTAACCAATAACGGATTTGGAATAGGGTGAGAACAAATAAACCAATCGAGCCCCAGAAAATGGTGCCCATGCCCACTTCCCAAGAATAACCAAGCTTGCCAACGACTACATAAGCAAAGAACGCATTGAGTCCCATCGCTGGTGCAAGTGCGATAGGTAAATTACTGAATAACCCCATCGCAATGGTGCCGAGCGCGGCAATTAAACAAGTCGTCACGAAAACAACTTGTTTATCCATTCCCGCATCACCTAATACGGATGGGTTCACAAACACGATGTACACCATGGTAAAGAAGGTGGTGATACCAGCGATAATTTCGGTTTTGGTGGTACTGCCCTTTTCTTTAATGGAAAAAAGACGTTCAAGTAAAGATTGTTGCATGGTTTTTCCCTTAACTTAAATTAATAACCTTGGTGATAAATCGATTCAAGTAATTTCACACCTAATAAGGCGATATTGAAACGTTGCTCATCGGCAACTGTCCAAAATTCGACGCCATTTTCAACCGCACTTTGTTGGCTAAGATGCAATTTTACGCTATCTTCACCATTTTCGTTTTCACCGTTAATCACGGGGGTAACAAGGCTATCGTTTAATTCAATCAATTCGCTTTGTTGTGGTTGGAAATCAAATTCATAATCTGAAAGTGCGGTCACTTTTTGTGCCATGCCGTAGAATACAGGCACTTGAATTTGATGGAAAATGACACAGTCTAACTGTGGGAAGATTTTTTGCAATTGCAGATTTAAATTAGCGGCTTGTTGTGGAAATACATCAAAAGCAAAACGGGTTTCACCTTCTTCCAATGGCATACCATTCAGTAAACGAGCAGTTTGACCCGCAAGTTTATTTACGGTTTCACCATCTGTATAAGAAGCGGGTAAAAGTGACGTTGCAAAGACTTGAGTTAAATTCGTTTGTTGAATGATTGGTAGTAGAGATAAGGCTAATTGACTCACTTGCGGATCGGGTAAACTCACAATGTTACGTTGTCTTAATTCAGTCAGATTTTCTTCATTAATTGTAGGGACCACAACAGGAACATCAGACAATGCTGAGCAAATTCCTTTTAAATCAATCACGACACAGCCACTTTCTGCGGCTTGTGCTAATAAAGGAGCTTGATCAATTTGGCCTGCGAAGAAAAGATAATTAACGCTATTCCACTCAATCTCATCAGTGGCTAATTGAGCAACCGCTTTATTGCGAAAACGTACCGCTTGCTCTTCTTCAAAAGGATAAATTTCTACGATAGAAATCTTGCCAACATCTAGTTCACTTTGTTCAAGGGCTTCGGCAATTTTTTCACATAGATCAAATTCTGCTGCAATAGCAATATTTAGGCTTGCGTCCATTTTTCTCTCCGCTGTAAAATGTTCTGAACCGATTCATTCTACAGAAAAAAGATGCATAAATACATAAGGAAATCAGATGACACCGGCAATTGATTTACTAAAGAAAAATAAAATTCCTTTTACTCTCCATACTTATGATCATGACCCTAACAATACGCATTTTGGCGATGAAGCCGCTGAAAAACTTGGGCTTGATCCGCACCAATCCTTTAAAACACTTTTAGTCGCTGAAAATGGTGATCAGAAAAAATTAGCGTGTTTTGTACTTTCCACGGCAAATATGTTGAGTTTAAAGAAAGCGGCAAAATCCATTGGTGTAAAAAAAGTTGAAATGGCCGATAAAGATGCGGCACAAAAAAGCACGGGATATTTAGTCGGTGGCATTAGCCCATTAGGTCAAAAGAAACGGGTAAAAACAGTAATAAATTCGACCGCACTTGAGTTTGATACGATTTTTGTTTCTGGTGGAAAACGTGGATTAAGTGTTGAATTAGCGCCTCAAGATTTAGCTAAATTACTGAATGCCGAATTTGTCGATATTATTGACGAAGAATAGAAAAAGAAAAGCCCGAATGAATCGGGCTATCTTTTTTATGATGTTGTGTTTATTTAAATTAGAAACTTGATGTATCTTGGAATAAGCCAACTTTTAAATCAGTTGCGGTGTAGATAACGCGACCATCTACTTCCACTTCACCGTCAGCCATTCCCATCACTAATTTGCGATTAATTACGCGTTTCATATTGATGCGGTAAACCACTTTTTTCGCAGTTGGTAAGATTTGTCCGGTAAATTTCACTTCACCAACGCCTAATGCACGGCCTTTACCTTTACCGCCTACCCAGCCAAGGAAAAAACCGACTAATTGCCACATCGCATCTAAACCTAAGCAGCCAGGCATGACTGGGTCACCAATAAAGTGGCAACCGAAAAACGGTAAATCTGGATGAATATCTAATTCCGCTTCAATATACCCTTTACCAAACGCACCGCTGTCTTCGGTCATTTTTACAATACGATCCATCATCAACATCGTTGGTGCTGGAAGTTGCGGGCCTTCTTTACCAAATAATTCACCACGACCAGAAGCTAATAAATCTTCATAGGTGTAGCTGCTTTTAATGTTTGGTGTACAGGTGTTTTCCATTTTTTATTTCCTTGTATATATAGTTTTGCTTGGTTATAACCAATAAGCAAGAATTCTATGGGGATTTATAAGAAATGTAAACAGCGAACACTTGTTAGCTCAACTTGTCGGATCAGTCAGTGAAATTAAGATAAAAGAAAAGCGAACACAAGGTTCGCTTTAAGAAATTAAGATTTAAAGAAATCTAACCAGCTTTTTTTCGGCGTTTCCGAACGGAAAGCAATTCGATTTTGAATTAGACGCGCAATAGGCTCTTTACCCTTCGCATATTCTTCTTTCTCTTCCAATAAATCGCGGCCAAATAGGATTTTAGCTGTTTGATAAATATCCTCGACTTGATAGATAAAGAACTGCTCATTTTTCACCGCCTCAACCACTTCATCAGATAAACTTAATTGCTGAATTGTTGTGGCAGGAATAATCACCCCTTGTTTACCCGTTAAACCACGACGTTGGCAAATGGTGAAAAAGCCTTCAATTTTATCATTGACTCCACCTACCGCATGCACCAAACCAAATTGATCAATGGTACCGGTAATCGCAATATTTTGCGGCAACGGCAAATCAGATAACGCGCTGACTAATACGGAGAAAATGGCTAAAGATGCACTGTCACCATCAATTTCACCATAAGATTGTTCAAATACTAAAGAAGCTGAAAATGGTAATTGTGATGGCAACTCTAAGATACTGGCCAAGCACGCTTCAGAAATCATCATGCCTTTTCCATGGAGATTGCCCGCTAATTCGTTTTTACGCTCCACATCCACGACTTCTCCATCACCAAACTGCACTAAACAACTGATACGAGAAGGTTCACCGAAACAAACCGGTGTACCGGGATATTCAATCACTGATAAGCCATTAATCTGTCCTACAATTTCACCATTGGTTTCCACATAGATTTGTTCGTTGAGAATATCTGCATAAGTGCGTTCACGTAAAAAACCATGCTGTTCGTTCTTTTGTTTAAAAGCTTGCTCAAAATCAACCGCACTTAAGGTTTGTTTTTGTGACAACGTCGCGGCATTAAGCAACATTTCTGTTGTTTTTAACGGTGAAATGTTAATTAAAAAGCGATCTTCACTCTCACGCACCAATAACTGATAGAGTTTATTTAATGCGGTTAAATCTAAATCAAGCTCATATTTTGAGGCTAATGTCAACACATAATTAGCCCAGTTTTCTTGTGATTTAGGTTGTGCAACAGAATAATAGCTTTCAATTTCCGCGTAATCAGCCAAGCTGTAAAGATCTTCTTCTAACTCACCTAAGGTCGCAATTTCAGTGCGATTGCCTAAAATCACCACTTTTAAATTAAGTGGATAACTTGGAATGTCACAAGGCAAAGTTTTAAATGGATGCGCTGAATACCAATCAAAAGTTTGCGTTTGTAAAATATGTTTTAAACGTTGCCATAAATCAAATTGGCTTAGCATCGTTGCCGCACTTAAAATCAAAACACCACCATTGGCTTGATGCACTAAACCTGGCGTAAGCAAAATATCTTGCGAACTTGGGTGAACGCGCACACTACCAAAAAGGCTAAATTGATCGGCATGTAATGCCTTCAACACATCGCCTTGTGCGGCAAAATTATCCGCTAGTGATTGAGCGGGCTCAGTATAAATACGAGGGAAAGAAAAAGAATCTCCCTGCTCAACCACATAATTCACCCCAAAAACTGACCGCTCTTTTGGCTGTTCTTGGCGAATAAGTTCTGCTAATAAATCAGCATATTCTGCTTGATCATCCGCTTTTAAAACCAACAAAGAACGACGAGGTTGTTTTAAGAATAAAGAAATCGCTTTTGCGGCATGTTTTTGTAATGACCAAAAATCAGCCTTTTCAGCTGAAAGTTCAGTAATCGATAATTCTGGTTGTAAGGCTTGCCAATTTAAGGCTTGTTCCGAAGATGTTGGAGTCACGACATATCTCGCTTTAATTAAATTGGTGGTATTATCGCACACTTCACCCTGAGTGAAAATCCGTTATAAAAATCTACTGGAAAATTTTGTTTAAAGCGCGTATATTTATGAGGTTACCACGTCACTAAAAAGTATAATAAAACGATGAAATATCAAAAATTAGAAAACCAAGAAGCAAACTGGAAATGGATTTATCTCATTCGCAAATATCGCGAAGGAGAAAAAATAACCCATTATGAAGAAAAAAGCTTAGAAGAAAGCAAAGTTCAAGAATTAATAGAATGTCAGAATTATCCTGAAAAAATCGAGGAATGGATTAAAAATCACCTTTCTCTTGATTTACCTATTAAGCTTGATCAGGCGATTCGAGCAAGACGTAAACGCTTTTTTAATGCAGAAAAACAAACAACGAAGAAGAAATCTATTGATTTAGAATACGGCGTTTGGCTTCGTTTGTCTAAATATTCACGAAAAATGAAAATGACACTTTCTGAAACCATCACCTATATGATTGATGAACGTGAAAGCAAAGCATTATATGAAAGTCAAATGACGGCGATGAAAGCCGGTTTAAAAAACTTGCTCAATAAATAAAATGAAAAAAAGCCAAGACCGAAATCTTGGCTTTTGATTATGCTAAATAGAGAAGATTTTTGAAACGTTTTAGCGTTTCGCCTATTCCGCAATCGGAATAATTTTTGTGGCGTGAGATCCTTTGTCGCCGTGAATCACTTCAAATTGCACACGTTGCCCTGCTTTCAATGAACGGTAACCATCCATTTCAATTGCTGAATAATGTGCAAAGATGTCTGTATCCACGCCTTCTGCAGAAATAAACCCAAATCCTTTTGCGTTGTTAAACCATTTTACTACACCAATTTCCATAGTAGACCTCTATTAGGCTTCGCCCTTAATACTTAAAAACAATAAGACTCATGCCTTATCACCTCAATTGGAAATATATTCAAACATTTTATTTTTTTATGCAACAAGGAAACTTTAAAAATGATACATTGATCACAAAAATTTTTATTTATTTACTTGCAGAATTCTCTTTTTCATCTTTTTGATGAATTTCACGCAATGCTTTTGCCACAATTTGAATGGCCTCACCGCTGCTAATTCCTTGTGCCATTAATTCCTGAATTTGTTCTACTGCTTTTTGTTGCTGTTCGTGGGTTAAATTAATATCTAACATGATTTTTTCTCATTAAATAGACCAATTAAATAATTCTATCACTTTCATCCATTGCTCATCTAAACCAGCTTTAATTTCTATTCTTGTTGAATAAATAGGATGTTCAAAAATAAGTGTATCGGCATGTAAAAATAAACGCTGACAGCCTGAATGTTCCGTCAATGCACGATTTTGATGTAAATCACCATATTGTGTATCCCCTAAAATAGGATGAAAGATATGTTTCATGTGACGTCGTAACTGATGTTTTCTGCCTGTTTGGGGAGTTAGCTTTACTAAGGAGTATCTGGTGGTTTGATAACGCCCTGCCGCATAAGGCATTTCCACAATGTTTAAGCCTTCATAATCCGTCACAGCATCTTGTGGTGCTTTATCTTCTTGAGCAAACTTATCTGCAATCTTATCTAATTGGATTTTAAGAGGATAATCAATCTGCCCTTTTCCTTGCAAATACCCTCGCACAATCGCCAAATAAGATTTTTGCACTGTTTTCTGTTCAAATTGCTGACACATTAAATTTGCGATTTCACTATTTAAGGCAAATAGCAATACACCTGATGTGGGGCGATCTAATCGATGAATAGGAAAAACGTGTTGCCCGATTTGATCACGTAAAGTTTGCATCACAAATTGCGTTTCGTGTGTATCAAGCCAACTACGATGCACCAACATGCCCGCAGGTTTATTGACGGCGACAAGATATTCGTCTTGATATAAGATTTCTAACATTTATTGATTTTGTAATAAGGCTTCTAATTCACGTAACGGTGTTAATAATTCAACTAAGAAATCTTCTTCCGCTTCTTTAAATGCTTCCTCTAAATAAGGTGATACCGCAATTTTTGAGGGTAACTCAGCGCCACTTTCAAGTAAGGCAAACATTCTTGGGATGAAAATCCATTGCAACCATTCTTCTGGTGACATGGTATCAATAGCAAAAGGCTCTTCACTTAAAAAAGCATCTTGCGAAGGAGGAACGGCTTGCCATAAATCAAGTTTTTGCATGGCGAGTTGTAATTGTTGAAGATGAAGTTTTGTTTGATTACGCATGATTTTTCCTATTTATAAACAAGCGGCGTATTCTACGAGCATCAATTCATACTGTAAAGTGCGGTCAGTTTTCGCGATGAATAATCGAAAAGTCAGAATACTGTTTATCTTCAATATTATCCACTAAGACCCGTTCAACAGTTGCGGTTCTTGGCCCGACTTTTAACCAATTATAAAAATCCTGTAGTTGTTCGTCATTACCTTCGGCAACAATTTCCACGCTGCCATCGACACAATTTCTGACGGTGCCTTTAATGTCAATTCTCTCCGCTTCTTTCCAAGTAAAATAGCGAAATCCTACCCCTTGAACTCGACCATATACGACAAATCGTTTTGCCATGATTTGCTCCTTTATTACAAAAACTTTTTAAAAATTAACCGCACTTTCCTATTTCCATTTTTTAAAATTTAGCATAGCATTACAACCATCTAATTTCATTCAAAAAATAAAAGGAGTAATTATGAAATTATGTAAGTTTGCATTAGGTGTTGTCGCCCTTGCTGTCAGTGCGAGCAGTTTTGCCGGCACGGTAACCACTTCATCAAACCTTGAGTTTCTTGCAATCAACGGCCAAAAAGCCAGTAAATCCCTTCTAAAAGAAAAAAAATCATTCAATGCAGAAGCTGACCAAACACAACAAGTTGTGGTACGTTTAGGTGAGATCGTGGGTACTGGTTCTAGCCAAGGACTTTTTGAATCTAATCCTATTATTGTAACCTTCAAAGGTACGGCTGATGATGTTGTGGTATCTGCAGAAAAAATTCGTTCTCAAGAAGATGGCGAAAAATTTAATGCACAACCACAAATTACCGTTAAAACAAAATCAGGTAATGTGATTGATGCTAAAATCGATACTTTAAAACAAGAAGGTTTATTCCCATCAGCAAATATTGTTAACGATCTTGCTGAGTATAATGCATCTAATGCACCAGCAGCGGTTTCAGCTTTAGCAGCACCGACAGTAGGTATGATGCCTGCAGCGTCAGGAAAAGCAGCGAAAGGCAAAGTCGTTGTACAAGGTGAAAACGTTGCTGAACAACAATTACAATACTGGTTCCAACAAGCTGATAAAGAAACTCAAACTCGTTTCTTAAACTGGGCGAAAAAACAAAAATAAGCGTTTTTTTACCGCACTTTGATAAGGAAGTGAGCTTTCCCGCTCACTTTTTTATCATCCAATTTTTAGTCACACAATAAGCAAGGATATCAACATGAACCAATGGCTTAATGCAAAAGTAATCGCTTCAATACCTATTTTTATTGCAGTGAATATTGCAGCGTTTGGCGTCTGGTTTTTTGATATTTCCACGCAATCCATGCCGTTAATTTTGGGCATTATTGCAGGCGGTTTAGTGGATTTAGATAATCGCCTCACTGGACGATTAAAAAATATCTTTTACACATTAATTGCCTTTTCTATTTCAACCTTCATCGTTCAACTCAATATTGGTAAACCGATTCAATATGTATTGTTGATGACCATCATCACCTTTTTATTTACGATGGTTGGCGCTGTAGGTGAACGTTATCGCACTATTGCATTTGGTACGCTGGTGGTAGCCATTTATACCACCCTCACTTATACACCGGATAATTCTGCGAGCTGGTTTATCAATCCTGTAATGATTTTATTAGGCACTTTGCTCTACAGTATTGTGACCATCATTGTCTATCTCTTTTTCCCAAACCGTCCTGTCCAAGAAAGTGTGGCAAAAGCGTTTTGTGCCTTAGGTAATTATTTAGATGCCAAATCAGAGTTTTTTGATCCTGATGAAATTGATGAAATCGAGAAAAAACATCTTAATTTTGCAATGAAAAACACCAATGTGGTGGATGCCTTTAACCAAGCAAGAACAGCGCTTTTTTATCGTATTCGTGGACAACATCGCCATGCTCGCACACAACGTATGATTCGCTATTATTTTGCCGCACAAGACATTCATGAGCGTGCGAATTCCACACATTTTGATTATCGACAAATTGCGGAACAACTCAAAAATACAGATTTAATTTTCCGTATTCAACGCTTGCTCGAATTACAAGCACAAGCTTGTCATGATATTACCGCTTGTCTGCGTCAGAATACGCCTTATCACTATAATATTCGCGTAGAAAAAGCATTAATGGGGACAATTCAATCCCTTGAGCTTTATAGTAAAGAACATACCAATCAAAACAATGTGTTGCTTGCCCTTCAAACACTTATTGATAACCTGCAAAGCATTAACTGGCAGTTACGTCAGCTTGAGCAAGAAACTACTGAAAATGAGCAAACTGCACAAATCCATACCGAACAAATTACGGGATTAAAAAATATTCTTTCTGTTATTGGAAGTAATTTCACTTTTGAATCACCACTTTTCCGCCATGCTGTACGTTTGTCTATCGTGGTGTTTTTGTGTTGCGCAATTGTTGAATTTTTCCAATTTAATTTGGGTTACTGGATTTTGCTTACCGCGGTCTTTGTGTGTCAACCAAACTATTCCGCAACCAAAGTGCGGTTACGCCAGCGTATTATTGGTACGATTTTAGGGGTGATTATTGGCTCCTTATTACCATATCTCAATCCAACATTAGAGATGAAACTTGGCTTAATGGTGGTGACCAGTACGCTGTTTTTCTTCTTTCGCAGTAATAATTACAGCTTCTCCACGTTCTTTATTACGCTGCAAGTGTTGATCAGCTTCGATGTGATGGGATTTGATACTCAGGCAGCGCTCTTCCCTCGCCTCATTGATACCGTATTAGGTTCAGCCATTGCATGGTTTGCGGTTTCTTATCTATGGCCGGATTGGAAATATCTCCAACTTGATAAAGTGAGCCGTCAAGCGATTCAAAGTGATGCACAATATTTCTTACACATTATTAGCCAACTACAATTTGGTAAAAGCGATAATTTAAAATACCGTATTGCACGCCGTAACGCTCATCAATATGCGGCAGCATTAAGCACAACGCTTTCCAATATGAATAATGAGCCGAAGAAATATCAGGCCTATTTGCAGGAAGGTTTTGACTTGTTAAAAATGAATTATTCCCTATTGAGCTATATTTCTGCTTTAGGGGCATATCGCAATAAAATGGCGCAATTACAACAAACTACCGAGTTTTTGTCAGACTTTTATCCTGTTGCGAAAAAGGTTTTATATGCACTGGAAAATATCGAAAAACTTCGTCCTGAAATTTTTGAAAAGCTCCAAAATAGTATTGAACAAAGCCTTAAAAAAATTCAGTGGGATGAAACCCAAGCCAAAAACAATTCGGTCTTTGCGTTGCCATACCAGCAACTTAACTTGATTTCTCAGTTGCTACCTCAGCTATATCGCTATTTCCAACATAGCCAGGTAGAACCAATGATCAAATAAAAACAAAGGAAAAACTGACCGCACTAACCCAAATTTTTTATTGTTCTCAAGGCGATAAATAGCGATAATACGCCACTTATGTAAAATAAATTTAGACGCAATGACACATTATATTCTACTCGTTATCAGTACTGCATTAATCAATAACTTCGTTTTGGTCAAATTCTTAGGACTTTGTCCATTTATGGGCGTGTCCAAAAAGATTGAAACGGCAATTGGTATGGGGCTTGCTACGACATTCGTATTAACCGTAGCGTCACTGTGTTCTTATTTAGTCGATAATTATATTTTAATGCCGCTAAACGCCACATTCTTGCGCACTTTAGTTTTTATTTTAGTGATTGCCTTCGTAGTTCAATTTACTGAAATGGTAATCAATAAAACAAGCCCATCACTTTATCGATTATTAGGGATTTTCTTACCACTGATTACCACAAACTGCGCGGTACTCGGTGTGGCATTATTAAACGTCAATTTGGCACACAATTTAACTGAATCCGTCATTTATGGTTTTGGCGCCTCTTTAGGTTTTGCACTAGTTTTAGTTTTATTTGCAGCCTTACGTGAACGCCTTGTTGCCGCAGATGTCCCTATTACGTTTCGTGGCTCGTCTATCGCATTAATTACGGCCGGTTTGATGTCTCTCGCCTTTATGGGCTTCGCCGGATTAGTAAAATGATTTATCTCTTAATGTTTATTACTGTGACAGTGATTTTTCTCGGCTTATTTTGGAATAACACTAAAAAATAATGTTTATCTTAATTTCAGTAACCATTCTCGCTTTAATTTTTGGTGCGATTTTAGGTTTTGCTTCGATTAAATTAAAAGTTGAAGCAGATCCTGTCGTCGAAAAAATTGATGCCATCTTACCGCAAAGCCAGTGTGGGCAATGCGGCTATCCTGGCTGTAAGCCTTATGCTGAAGCAATTGCTAATGGTGACGTTATCACAAAATGCGTGCCTGGCGGTCGTCCTACGGTAGTAAAAATTGCCGAAATCATGGGTGTTGATGTACCTGCAATGGATGATGTCGCTGAACCAGAAGAAATGGTTGCCTTTATTAATGAAAATATGTGTATCGGCTGTACTAAATGTATTCAAGCCTGCCCTGTTGATGCCATTATCGGTACAAACAAAGCCATGCATACAATTATTCCCGATCTCTGTACGGGATGTGAACTTTGTGTGGCACCTTGTCCGACAGATTGTATTTCCATGATTAAAGTGAAAAAAGATATTGATAATTGGAACTGGAAATTTGATCCTAAATTAGTCATTCCAGTCGTAAATACCACAGAAATTGAGAAAAAATTAGTGGTTGGGGAGTCGGAGTCACATGGCTGATGTATTAACGAGATTTAAATCCGGCAAGATTTGGGATTTTAAAGGCGGTATTCATCCTCCTGAAATGAAATCTCAATCAAACCAATCCCCTATTCAGCAATCTGAACTTGCTCATGATTTTTACGTGCCGATTAAACAGCATGCTGGTTCAGCGGGTAATGTATTAGTCAAAGAAGGCGATTATGTGCTTAAAGGCCAACCTTTAACACAAGGTGATGGCTTAAGAACCTTGCCTGTTCACGCCCCAACTTCTGGTATCATAAAATTTATCGGGAAACATGTTGCGCCCCATCCTTCGGGTTTAACCGAGGATATGATTCATATTCAAGCGGATGGCTTGGATAAATGGCGTGAACAATTTCCACTTGAAGAATTTTTCACACAACCTGTCGAACAACTCATTGATCGTATTTATCAAGCAGGGGTTGCTGGTTTAGGTGGTGCAGTATTCCCGACTGCAGCGAAAATCCAATCAGCTGAAAAGAAAGTTAAACTCTTAATTATTAACGGTGCGGAATGCGAACCTTATATTACCTGTGATGACCGCTTAATGCGTGATTACACGGATGAAATGCTCGAAGGAATTCGTATCTTACGTTATATCTTACGCCCTGAAAAAGTGGTAATTGCAGTTGAAGATAATAAACCTGAAGCTATTCAAGCTATTCAACAATCACTACATGGCGCAAATGACATTGAATTGCGCGTTATTCCGACTAAATATCCATCTGGTGCAGCCAAACAGCTTATTTATTTGCTTACCGGCATGGAAGTGCCAAGTGGCGGACGTTCTTACGATATTGGCGTATTAATGCATAATGTCGGTACAGCTTTTGCGGTAAAAAGAGCAGTCATTAATGACGAACCTTTAATCGAGCGTGTCGTCACGCTTACTGGCGATAAAATTTCAGAAAAAGGTAACTACTGGGTACGATTAGGTACACCAGTTGACCACTTATTAGCGCAAGTTGGCTACCAATATGACGAACGTTTCCCTGTTTTTGCAGGCGGACCAATGATGGGATTACAACTTTCTGATCTCAACGCACCCGTCACAAAATTAATAAACTGTTTATTAGCACCCGATCATTTTGAATATGGTGAACCAGAACCTGAACAATCTTGTATCCGCTGCTCCGCTTGTTCCGATGCTTGCCCTGTCAATCTAATGCCACAGCAACTTTATTGGTATGCTCGCAGTGAGGATCACCAAAAATCAGAAGAATATTGCTTAAAAGATTGTATTGAATGTGGCGTGTGCGCTTATGTTTGTCCAAGCCATATTCCGCTTATTCAATATTTCCGACAAGAAAAAGCCAAAATTTGGGAAATTAAAGAAAAAGCGAAAAAAGCCGAAGAGGCTAAAATCCGTTTTGAAGCCAAACAAGCTCGTATGGAGCGTGAAGAACAAGAGCGTAAAGCGCGTTCTCAACGTGCGGCAGAAGCTCGCCGTGAAGAACTTGCCAAACAAAAAGGTGAAGACCCTGTTAAAGCAGCATTAGAACGCCTAAAAGCTAAACAAGCGGGTTCAGCTGCAAATAAAGAAACGAAAACTATTGTATCTGAGAAAGGTGAAATCTTACCGGATAACCATGAACTCATGGCGCAACGTAAAGCTCGCCGTCTTGCTAGACAACAAGCACAAGCAGATACTAGCACTGTGGCGGATGCAACAACGTCACAAACCGATGAAAAAGATACGAAGAAAGCAGCTGTTGCTGCAGCTCTAGCAAGAGCGAAAGCTAAGAAAGCCGCCGCTCAAGGTGAAACGGTTGCGACAAATGCAATTGAAAGTGCGGTCGAAAAAACAGATGAAAATCCAACCGCACTTGATCCGAAAAAAGCAGCAGTAGCTGCAGCCATTGCAAGAGCGAAAGCCAAGAAAGCTGCTGCTCAAGGTGAAACAGTTGCGACAAATGAAACTGAAAGTGCGGTCGAAAAAACGGATGAAAATCCAACCGCACTTGATCCTAAAAAAGCTGCAGTAGCCGCGGCCATTGCAAGAGCCAAAGCCAAGAAAGCTGCCGCTCAAAGTGAAGCTGTTACAACAAATGAAACTAAAAGTGCGGTCGAAAAAACAGATGAAAATCCAACCGCACTTGATCCGAAAAAAGCTGCTGTAGCCGCTGCTATTGCAAGAGCTAAAGCGAAGAAAGCCGCAGCTCAAAGTGAAACGGTTACGACAAATGAAACTGAAAGTGCGGTCGAAAAAACGGATGAAAACCCAACCGCACTTGATCCGAAAAAAGCCGCGGTAGCCGCTGCCATTGCAAGAGCAAAAGCGAAGAAAGCTGCTGCTCAAAGTGAAACAGTTACCACAAATGAAACTGAAAGTGCGGTTGAAAAAACGGATGAAAACCCAACCGCACTTGATCCGAAAAAAGCTGCTATCGCAGCAGCCATAGCAAGAGCGAAAGCAAAAAAAGCGGCCGCTGAAGCGGCCAAAAAAACTGAATAACGCAGGAAAAGATTATGTTTAAGAAAATGGTGAGTTCGCCTCATACCCATTCAGGCAAATTAACCGCCCGTATTATGTTATGGGTGATTGCAGCCATGCTGCCTGCCCTGCTCACGCAGATTTATTATTTTGGAATGGGTGTTTTGGTACAATCCGCTTTGGCTATTTCTTTCGCATTATTGCTTGAGTTTATTGTGACCAAATTGCGCAATAAGCCAAATCTTGTCTATATTTCAGATTTTAGTGTGGTGCTTACTGCCTTAATTTTATCCATGGCGATTCCGCCTTATGCGCCTTATTGGGTGATTTTAATCGGTACGCTTTCCGCTGTTATTCTAGGTAAACACGTTTATGGTGGTTTGGGGCAAAATCCTTTTAATCCCGCTATGGTGGGTTATGTGGTGCTATTGATTTCTTTCCCACTACAAATGACAAGTTGGATGCCGCCTATCTCATTATTAAATGAACCACCAACATTTGCGGATTCTCTTTCTTTAATTTTCACAGGCTTAACCACTGATGGTTTTAGCTTAAGCCAACTCGTCCATTCCATTGATGGGATTACACAAGCGACACCATTAGACAGCGCAAAAATCTTCTATAACTTGCATCAAGGCGATGAAAGCGTATTCCATGATTTTGTAAAATTACCAATTTTATTACAAAACGGGACTGACTTTGCTGAAGGTTGGTGGCAAGTTAACCTGGCATTTATGCTTGGTGGAATTATATTAATCTTAAAGAAAAAAATTCACTGGCAAATTCCCGTTTCAATGCTCGTGACATTTGTGACCTTAGCAACAATCACTGCGATGTCAGGCCATCATCATTTAAGTATGATAAGCCAACTCTTTAGCGGTGCCATGATGTTCGGTGCGTTCTTTATTGCGACTGACCCTGTCACAGCCTCTATTACGCCTCGTGGAAAACTTGTATTTGGTACATTAGTCGGATTATTGGTTTACCTCATTCGTTACTTTGGAAACTACCCTGACGGCGTGGCATTTGCGATTTTATTAAGTAATATTTGTGTGCCACTTATCGACTACTACACTCGTCCTCGTGTAGCGGGGCACTTTGCAAAAGGGAGAAATTAATGGGTATTTTTAAAGTCACCTCCCGTTTTGGTTTGTTATTAGGTTTTATTGCGCTTGTATGTACTGCCGTTTCTGCAGGCATTTATATGCTGACAAAAGACAAAATAGATGAAGCCATGGCTGAACAACAAAAAGCGTTATTGCTCCAAGTCATCCCTCAAGAATATTTTAATAATAACTTGCTTGAAAGCGTTGAAACGCCCGAACAAGATAAACTCAAAGGCATTCAAAAAGTCTATTTTGCGATCAAAGATCATGTGCCAACCGCCTATGCTTATGAAACGACAGCACCAGATGGTTATTCAGGGAATATCCGTTTATTAGTAGGCATCACACCAAAAGGTGAAGTTTTAGGTGTTCGAGTGATTGAACACCATGAAACCCCAGGATTAGGCGATAAAATCGAACTTCGCATTTCGGATTGGATTTTAAGTTTTACAAACCAAGTTATCGTACCGGAAAGCCTAAAAGATTGGGCAGTCAAAAAAGATGGCGGTAAATTTGATCAATTTTCTGGCGCAACGATTACGCCACGCGCGATTGTGAATCAAGTAAAACGCTCTGCTCTCGTGATGCTTGAAAATGAGGCATTACTCAACGAGATGGCAAAAAAATACGCGCAATAGGATATTTATTATGACTGATTTAACCGAAAAAACGACCGCACTTAATGAGCAAAATGCGGTTGAAAATTCAGAAGAAATAACGCAAACGCCTTCTGTTTGGAAAGAAATTTTTATTCAGGGCGTATGGAAAAACAACTCTACACTCGTACAATTATTGGGGCTTTGTCCGCTGTTGGCTGTATCGAGTACTGCGACAAATGCATTAGGTTTAGGTTTGGCGACTATGTTGGTTTTAACCTGTACAAACACCGTTGTTTCGCTATTTCGTAAGCAAATTCCTCATGAAATCCGTATTCCGATTTATGTGATGATTATTGCCACCACCGTAACCGTGGTGCAATTATTGATGAATGCTTATACTTATACACTCTATCAGGCGCTAGGGATTTTTATTCCTTTAATCGTGACTAACTGTATTGTGATTGGTCGTGCCGAAGCCTTTGCCTCTAAAAATAGCGTGGCGCATGCTGCCTGGGATGGTTTTTCGATGGGATTAGGTATGGCATTAAGTATCACCGTATTAGGTGCATTACGTGAAATCTTAGGTCAAGGTACCCTTTTTGATGGGATTGAAAACTTGTTCGGTCAATGGGCGAAATTCCTCACATTACATATTTATCACGCTGATAGCAGCTTTTTACTCTTTATTCTTCCGCCAGGTGCATTTATTGGATTAGGCATTCTATTGGCGATTAAAAACCGAATTGAAATGAAAAAATGAACCAAGCTAAACGAATTGAAATCCTCTCTCGACTTCGGGAGCAAAACCCGCATCCCACCACGGAATTAGAATATAATTCGCCTTTCGAATTACTCATTGCCGTGATCTTATCGGCTCAAGCGACCGATAAAGGTGTCAATAAAGCGACGGCAAAATTATTCCCTGTGGCAAATACTCCGCAAGCTATTTTAGATCTCGGCTTAGAGGGTTTAAAAGAATACATTAAAACCATCGGGCTTTATAACAGCAAAGCAGAAAATATCATTAAAACCTGCCGTGATTTAGTTGAGAAACACAACGGCGAAGTACCTGAAAGCCGTGAAGCCTTAGAAGCCCTTGCCGGTGTTGGCAGAAAAACCGCTAATGTAGTATTAAATACCGCTTTCGGTCACCCGACTATTGCAGTGGATACCCATATTTTTCGCGTATGCAACCGCACAAATTTTGCCCCTGGTAAAGATGTGGTGAAAGTGGAAGAAAAACTGCTCAAAGTTGTGCCAAAAGAATTTAAGGTGGATGTGCATCACTGGCTTATTTTGCACGGGCGCTATACTTGTACCGCGCGCAAACCTCGCTGCGGTGCTTGCATTATTGAAGAACTCTGCGAATACAAAGAAAAAACAGAATATTAAACGAATAAAATCAAACGGAATATATTATGACAACAAACAATCAATCTCGCCAAACGTGGTCTAGCCGACTAACTTATGTGCTCACTGTTGCGGGTGCGACAGTTGGCTTTGGGGCAACATGGCGCTTTCCTTATTTAGTGGGTGAAAATGGCGGTGGTGCCTATGTACTCCTCTTTTGTATCGCGATGATTGTGATTGGTATCCCGATGATTTTAGTAGAAAACGTCATCGGTCGCCGTTTGCGAGTGAATTCCATTGATGCCTTTGGCGATAAAATCCAAGATAAAGGTAAAAATATCTCCAAATATTGGAAGATTCTCGGTTATATGGGGCTGCTCGGTGCATTTGGTATCATGGCTTATTACATGGTATTAGGTGGTTGGGTGATGTCTTATATCATCAGTCTAATGAATAATACCCTTGATATTTCCGCACCAATTACAAAAGAAGTGGCCAAAGATTTCTATGATTTACACATCAGCAACAGCCCATGGGAAATCATGCTTTACACCTTCCTATTTGTAGCAGTGAATTACATTATTTTAGCGAAAGGTATCATTGGCGGGATTGAGCGTTCTGTGAAATACTTAATGCCATTACTCTTTATTTTCCTTATTGGTATGGTGATTCGTAACCTTACCTTACCAGGTGCAATGGAAGGTGTGACTTTCTACTTAAAACCAGATTTCAGTAAAATCACACCTAAATTATTTATCTTCGTATTAGGTCAAGTATTCTTCGCATTAAGCCTTGGTTTCGGTGTATTGATTACCCTCTCCAGCTATTTAAACAAGGAAGAAAACCTTATTCACACAGCGGTTATTACAGGTTTCACCAATACCATTATCGCGGTGTTATGTGGTTTTATGATCTTCCCATCATTATTCACATTCGGTATTGAACCTAACGCTGGCCCAACCTTGGTTTTCCAAAGTTTACCGATTGTATTCTCACATTTATGGGCGGGTAAATTCTTTGCTATCGTATTCTTCGGCTTATTGCTTATTGCAGCATTAACCACATCAATTACGATTTATGAAGTCATCATCACCGCATTACAAGAAAAACTCAGAATGCGCCGCGGTAAAGCAATTTTTGTTACCTTAATGGGGATTTTCTTATTAGGTAATGTACCCTCCATTTTAGGTGATAACCTTTGGAAAGATTTCACCATTTTCGGTAAAAGCATTTTCGATGCCTTCGATTTCGTCAGCGGCAATATTCTCTTTATGCTGACCGCACTTGGCTGTGCCATTTTCGTTGGATTCGTATTAAAAGATGACGCAAAAAAAGAGCTATCACCAACGCCAAATTCACTTTTCACTACAATCTGGTTTAACTATGTCAAATTTGTGGTTCCTGTGATTATTTTGGTGATATTCATTAGTAACATGTAATAAAAAACCGAGCTATTTAGCTCGGTTTCTTTTTTTATCTATACCCTATTTTGCTTCAGCTTGAGTCTTTTTCTCTTCAAGCTCTTCCCAACGAAGGAAAGCTGTTTCAAGTTCGGCTTCCGTATCCGCTAATTCCTTAAGCTTAGCATCCGTTACATCATGGGCTTGTTGGAAAAAGTGAGGGTCACCAATTTCAGCTTGCAATGCGGTGATTTTCTCTTCCAATTCTTCCAATAATTGCGGTAGCTGTTCTAACTCACGTTGTTCTTTGTAAGAAAGTTTAACGGATTTTGGCTTTTGAGAAACAACGTCATTTTTAACCGCACTTTCCTGTACTTTGGGTGCTTCTTTTTTAACTTTTTGCGCTTCTTGCTCTGCTTTCATGACAAAGTAATTGGCTTGTTGTCCTTTCGCATCAAAGAAACCGCCCACATATTTATTCAATACGCCATCGCCTTCAAAGAAATAACACTCCGTCGCGACGTTATCAATAAACTGACGATCATGGCTGACAATCAACAAAGTGCCTTGATAATCGGTGAGGATTTCCTCTAACAATTCTAAAGTTTCTACATCCAAATCATTGGTTGGTTCATCGAGAATCAATAGATTATTAGGTTTCAGTAATAATTTAGCCAATAACAAACGGTTACGTTCACCACCTGAAAGGGCTTTGACGGGTGTCATTGCTCGTTTCGGTGGAAATAAGAAATCTTGCAAATAGCCCAACACATGACGTTTTACACCATTGACTTCGATATCCTGCTTGCCATCAGCAACGTTATCCATTACCGTTTTTTCTGGATCAAGATCAGCACGATATTGATCAAAATAAGCGATGTCTAATTTTGTACCGCAATGAATTCGACCGCTGGTTGGCTTAATTTCACCTAATAAAAGTTTAATAAATGTGGTTTTACCGCAACCATTTGGGCCAACCAATGCAATTTTATCGCCACGTAAAATGGTCGTGCTGAAATCTTTGAGCAGCTGCTTGCCTTCAATCTCATAAGACACATCTTCCATTTCAAACACGATTTTGCCTGAACGACTTGAGTTATCTAATTGTAACTTGGCTGTGCCCATCACTTCACGACGTTGGCGACGTTCTTCACGCATGGCTTTTAAGGCGCGTACTCGTCCTTCATTACGCGTACGACGAGCTTTAATACCCTGACGAATCCAAACCTCTTCTTGTGCTAAGCGTTTATCGAAAAGCTCGTTCTGTAATGCTTCGACACGTAAGTTTTCTTCTTTTGTGGTGAGGTATAAATCATAGTTACCTGGATAAGACACTAATTTCCCGCGATCTAAATCGACAATACGAGTCGCCATTTTGCGAATAAAAGAACGGTCGTGGGAAATAAACACAATACTTCCGGTAAATTCTAATAAGAAGTTTTCTAACCATTCGATTGCATCTACGTCCAAATGGTTGGTTGGTTCATCTAATAACAAGACATCAGGATTACACACCAACGCACGAGCAAGAGCGGCTTTACGCAACCAACCACCCGATAAATCCGCTAATTTGGTATCGGGGTTTAACTCGAGCTTTTGCAATACTTCATTAATTTTATTTTCAAATTGCCAACCGTTAGCATGCTCTAATTTGGCTTGCACTTGAGCCAGTTGATTAAGAATTTGTTCACTGTAATTTTGTGTTAATTCTTGCGAAATATGATGATATTCCTTTAATAAATCCGCTAAATGCTCAATGCCTTCTGCTACATAATCAAAGACATTTCCTTCAGCATGGCGCGGCGGATCTTGTTCTAAACGGGAAACCACTAAATCTTTTTCATACTGCACTTTGCCATCATCCATGGTGACTTGTTGTGCAATAATTTTTAATAGCGTAGATTTACCGGCGCCATTACGCCCCACCAAACACACACGCTCATTTGGTTCAATATGCAGTTCTGCGTGATCAAGTAAGGGATGATCACTAAAAGAAAGATAAGCGTTAGTTAAACTAATTAATGCCACAAAATTGTCCTATAAATTCAAAATATCAATAAAAATAACCGCACTTTAAAGCTGATGATAAACCTTTAAGGCATAGGCATCTGACATGCCTGCGATATAGTCACAAATAATGCGTTTTTTGCCCTGTTCTGGTGCATTTCTCCAGCGATTAGCGGTATTCGTTGGCAATAAACGTTCGGGGTCAGACTCAAAAATCTGAAACATTTCTGTGAGAATGCGTTGGCCTTTATATTCAATACGTTGCGTTTCCACATGACGAATCACGTATTTCCATACAAATTTTTTGAATACATTTAATGCCGCAATCACATCTTGCGGTAGTTCCGCGTTATAACGTAACAACGGTTCATCAAAATTGCCGGTGACTTTCCAACGCACATGGGTGATAAAGAAATTCACTAATGCACCAATCGCATTTTTACGCTCAAAATGATGATTGGAGAACAATCGTTGGCTGACTTGTTCTATATTTTTTGCCAACCAATCTGAAGGAATCGTTTTAAGTTCAATCAATGCTTCTTGCCACTGATGTTGATTTACCACGCCTGTCACAATCGCATCTTCTAAATCATGCACGCCATAGGCAATATCGTCTGCTAATTCCATAATGCTGCAATCTAAAGATTTAAATTGTGTTTTTAAAAACTCAGCGGGATTTGACCGCACTTTTTGAAATGAGCCAAACAAAGTGCGGTCATTTTCAGAAAGGTTTTGCAATAGCCAATTAAACATTGTGACGTCATCACGGAATAAGCCTTTTCCTGGTTTCCAATCGCTAATTTTGACATAACGCGGATCTGAGTTTTCAGCATGCGGCAACAGGGCATATTGTGGTGAAGATAGGTCTAAAATATTCGGATATTTCACCACACCTAAAATAGCACGACGCGTTAAATTCATCCCTGCCGTTTCAGTATAAGGTTCCAGTTTAGTAATAATACGAAATGTCTGTGCATTGCCTTCAAAGCCGCCATGATTGCGCATCATATAATTGAGTGCCACTTCCCCACCATGACCAAACGGTGGATGACCAATATCATGCGCAAAGCACAAACTTTCAATTAAATCATTGCTTGGTAATAAAGGTTTGAGTTGTTTCTGTAATTCACTTTTTTCAATATGAAGCTGGTCTGAAATAGCAACATAACTTTCCGCAAATTTTAATTGGGAAACCAGGCTGCTACCGATTTGTGCCACTTCTAGAGAATGCGTTAGGCGTGTACGATAAAAATCATTTTCACCCACCGCGTGAATTTGTGTTTTGGCTTGTAAACAACGGAAAGCGGCAGAATGTAAAATCCGCCCGCGATCACGACGAAATGGTGGTCGATGATCTTTTTCGCGAGGCGGATCAGGAAGGAAACGTTCAATCCAAAAATCAGCTAATTGGGTTCTCATAAAAATAGACGAATAACATGGAATACTAAGGGCGCTAAAATTGAGCTCATAATACCGCAAAGTACCAAAGAAATCGAACTATAACTACCGGCTTTCGGATCGGCTTCCATACAGCTTACCGTGCCTAATGCGTGAGAAACGGCTCCAACAGATAAACCCACCGCTTCTTGTTGTTTAATACCAAGTTTTTTCAAGATGAGATAACCAAAAACCGAACCTTGCAAACCTGCAACAATCACACCTACGGCTGTAACGGCTGGAATACCGCCTAAATGAGAAGACACTTCCATCGCAATTGGCGTGGTAATTGATTTTGGCAATACGGTCGCCACCATTTCAGGGCTCGCCCCTAAAATAATCGCAAAAATGGCACCGGTAAACATGGAAAACAGAGAAGCTAATGTCACCACAGAAAGAATAATTTTCCACTGTTTCGCAATTTGACGAAGTTGTTCATACAACGGTAACGCTAGAGCAACAATACTCACGCCTAATAAATTATTAATCGGCGCATTGCCTGCCATATAATCGTCATAAGGAATATCGCCCACCACTAAAATCAACACAAGAATTGATACTGTGAGCACGAACGTATTGAAAATCATCGATTTCCAACGTTTACTGATTTGTAATGCGAGCCAAAATCCGAAAATCGTTAAAATGGTATAAAGATAAATTGCATACTGCATAATAAAACCTTAGTCAGCTTGAAGATTGCGTCTTTCCAATACTTTTTTACGTTTATGGGTAAAGGATTGTTTATAAAATAAATAGTTTCCTATAAATGCAATAACTAAAAGTGTCAGAACGGTACTGAGAATATTGGGAATAAGTAAAACTTTCCACTGAGCCACGAGTAAATCATAATATTTGATAATGCCCACGCTCACTGGCACAAAAAGCACCGCCATGTAGCGGATCAATAAGCTCGAGCCGAAATAAATCCACTCCAGGTGAATCACATGAGTCGTTAAACCTAAAAAAAGTAATAACAAGCCCCAAATGCTGCCTGGAATCCCCACTGGGATATAGTGAGAAATCAAATTGCCGAATAGTAACATAATGTATAAAATGATGAGCGAACGAGCGAGTTGAACGCCTTTTTGGAGTAACATATTTCCTCTATCAACTTTTTTAATAACAATTAAAATTTATTTTACGCTTTTTTGTTAGAATTACCCATTCATTTTAGCTAAATTTTGCGATGCAGATCAAAGAAATTCCAAATGATTAAAAAATTCTTCTTATTTTTAACCCTAATTTTTACCGCACTTTGGACGCAATTTTCAGTCGCTACTGAACGCCAAATGGCGTGTTGGGTCGTTGGTGTAAGTGATGGCGATACCTTAACTTGCCTCTTACCCACTAAAAAACAATTAAAAGTGCGATTACAAGAAATTGATGCTCCAGAAAAAGGTCAACCATTTGGAAAGAAAGCCAAACAATATCTTTCACAACTGGTTTTCAAACAAAATGTGACGTTGTCGATTTCTGGTTATGATCGCTACCAACGTATTTTGGCAACGGTTTATCTGCAAGAACAAAACATCAACTTAGAAATGGTGAAGAACGGCATGGCGTGGGTTTATCCGCAATTCGCTAAAAATCCACTCTACTTCCAGGCACAAGATTTTGCCCAGCAACAAAAAATTGGATTATGGCGAGATCCCGACCCTGTTGCCCCTTATGAATGGCGTAAACAGAAAAAAACAGTTAAACACGGAGATAATCATGGCTTTTGATTACCAATCATTTAAAAATGAATTTCTTTATTTTAAATCGCCAAATGCCGTGGTTTATTTGGATAATGCAGCGACAGCATTAAAACCTCAAGCACTAATTGATGCAACGAGTACTTTTTATCAATCGGCAGGCTCTGTGCATCGTAGTCAGTATGAAGCGGCACAAACAGCACAATATGAAAATGCACGTCACTTAGTCAAAACCTTAATTAATGCGGAAGATGAAAAAGCGGTGATTTGGACGTCTGGGACAACTCATAGCATTAATTTAGTAGCCAATGGTTTACTCCCCTCTTTGCATACAGATGATGAGATTTTAATTAGCCAAGCAGATCATCATGCTAATTTTGTTACTTGGCATGAAACAGCAAAAAAATGTGGGGCGAAAATTCAAGTGCTACCTATTTTGGATAATTGGCTAATTGATGAAAATGTCTTAATTGCAGCCTTAAATGAGAAAACAAAATTAGTGGCACTCAATTTTGTTTCCAACGTAACGGGAACGGAACAACATATCCAACATTTAATTCGAGTAATCCGTCAACATAGCAATGCGCTCGTTTTAGTCGATGCCGCTCAAGCTATTAGTCATATACAGATTGATTTGCAGGCATTAGATGCGGATTTTATTGCTTTTTCTGCACATAAAATTTATGGTCCCAACGGGATTGGTGTATTAAGCGGAAAATTAAGCTCACTTTCCCTATTGCAACCGCTTTTTTATGGTGGAAAAATGATTGAGCGAGTCTCCCATGAATGTATTACCTTTGCTGATTTACCTTATCGATTAGAGGCGGGCACACCAAATATTGCTGGCGTGATTGGCTTTGGTGCAGTATTAGATTGGCTTAAAAAATGGGATTTTCAGGCAGCTGAGACACATGCTGTTGAGCTTGCCGAGCAAAGTAAAGTGCGATTGAAAAACTATCCGAATTGTCGTTTATTCAATTCACCGCAAGCAAGTTCTGTTGTATGTTTTGTTTTTGATGGGATTGTGGCTTCGGATCTTGCTACCCTATTAAGTGAACAGAAAATTGCGTTGCGTGTTGGCGAACATTGCGCCCAACCTTACTTAGCCCGTCTTGGCGAGCGTACCACATTACGACTTTCTTTTGCGCCTTACAATAGCCCGCAAGATGTGGATGCTTTTTTTGCGGCATTAGATAAATCCTTAGAGTTATTAGCATGCTAGAAAACATTAAACAGGCAAAAAATTGGGAAGATCGCTACCGTTTTATTATTCAAGCCGGTAAACATCTTTCTCAACCTTCTCCAGATGAATTGACTCAAATGCGATCAATTCAAGGCTGTGAAGCTGGGCTTTGGTTTAAGGCCATTCTACAACATGATGGTACGTTTCAATTTAAAGCTTATAGCGAAGCGCGCATTATGAATGGTTTATTATGGTTGTTGCTGCAAAACATCAATGAACAAACCAATAATCAACTACAACAATTTAATATCAGTCAATTTTTTGATGAACTTGGTATTGCCTCTCGCTTAAGTGAAACCCGCTTAAACGGTTTAAAAAAAATTGAAGAAATCTTGCACAATCTGTAATTATGTATCTGATCGAACCTTTTTTTAAATTGACCGCCTTAGAAAATGATATTGGCCAACAAAGCCGTTTGCTCAATGCAATCATCGACCAATGGCGTTATAACGGGCAAATTATCGGTCGTGAAATCCCGCTTTATTTAACGGAGGAAGACGATCAACAAGGTTTTGCAATGCGCGTTATTTGCCCTGAGCAAGATAGTCTTTTGCCCGAGAACAATAACCAAACTGTGAATCTGGCAATGGAAAATGCTGAAAAGTGCGGTCTACATTTTCAAGGTTTTCAAATTATTGCCGATGATTTAAATTCTGACGGCACTGCAGAATCTAGCCAACCAGCATGGCAAATGCTCTACACCACACATTTACAATCTTGCTCGCCGTTACATAGCGGAGATGATTTCTCCCCAATCCCACTTTATAAACAGCTAAAAAATCAACCGCACTTAAGCCAAGATTTGATTAAATGGCAAGAGAATTGGCAGGCCTGCGATCAGTTGCAAATGAATGGTTCGGCTTTAGAAAAAGAAGCATTAAATGAAATCTCCGAGGTTAATAGCACGCTCAGCAAACATGGACGCTACCTTGCTGCTGAAATCGAAAAAGAAAGCGGCATACCGACCTATTATTATTTATACCGTGTCGGTGGTCATTCTTTAGAATCGGAACAACAACGCTGTTGCCCGCAATGTGGTGGCGATTGGGCATTAAACTCGCCACTATTTGATGTAATTTACTTTAAATGCGACCAATGTCGATTAGTCTCGAATGTGTCGTGGAATTTTTTATAACGCTTTCGTCATTTAGGAAAACACATGAACTATCAAGATAAAAGCCTTCAATCCTTAAAACTCGGTCAAGCAACAGAATATGCGGCGAATTATGACCGCACTTTGTTACAACCCGTTCCTCGTAAACTCAATCGTGATGGCTTGGGCATAACTGAACAGCAGCCATTTACCCAAGGTACGGATATTTGGACTGCCTATGAAATTTCTTGGTTAAATCCAAAAGGTTTGCCACAAGTGGCTATTGCCGATGTGGAAATTGATTACCGCAGTGAAAATTTAATTGAATCGAAAAGTTTTAAACTTTACTTAAACAGCTTTAACCAAAGTCAATTTGCTGATTTTGCTAGCGTAGAACGCACTATGCGTGAAGATCTAAGTGCTTGTGCTCAAGGTGAGGTCAAAGTACATTTGCATCCTTTATCCCATTATCAAGGACAAAGTATTGATACGTTAGCCGGCGATTGCATTGATGATCAGGATATCGAAATCCACAGCTACGAATTTAATGCGGATATTTTGCAAAATTGTACGTCTGATAACGTGGTGGAAGAAACCTTAGTAAGCCATTTATTGAAATCTAACTGTCTTATCACGAGTCAGCCGGATTGGGGAACCGTACAAATTCATTATGTGGGTAAACAAATCGATCGCGAAAAACTTCTCCGCTACATCGTGTCTTTCCGTCAACATAATGAGTTTCACGAGCAGTGTGTCGAGCGTATTTTCTGTGATTTGATGCATTACGCCAAACCAGAAAAACTCACCGTCTATGCGCGTTATACGCGTCGTGGTGGATTGGACATCAATCCATTCCGTTCTAACTTTGAGGCAATTCCACAAAATTTACGCTTAGCAAGACAATAAGTTCCAAAACAAAAGTGCGGTAAAAATCAACCGCACTTTTATTTTATACATGTCGTAAATCATGAGCTTGTTGCAATAACTGTCGGCTCTCTTGTAAGAATTGATCGGAATATTCCCCAAACCATTCTCTCACTTGATGGAAAGCATCAATAAATCCTTGGCGATCACCTTTTTCAAAGAATTGTAATGCCTCTTCATAAGTTTGTTTCAAGCTTTCAATCACATCTAAATTTTCTGGCTTATCCATAATAATATCGGCATAAAGTGCCGCATCTTGGGCAAATAGACGACCAATCATGGCTAATTCCAAACGATAAATCGGGGAAGATAATGCCAATAAATTGCTTAAATTGACGGGCTGTTTAGAAAGATGCAGACCATTCGCAAAAGTGGAAAAGTGACGTAATGCTTGAATGTATGTCATATTGTGATCATGCTCTGCTGCATCAATTTGATAAATTTTTGCACCCCAGATTTGAATTTGCTCTAGCAACCATTCATAACGTTCACTAAAACGCCCATCACAACGCACAACTACTTGTTTTGCCATGCTCGCGATATCTGGGCCAAACATTGGATGCAATCCAACTACCGCCCCTTTATGCACCTCTAACATTTTAGCTAATGGAGCACGTTTCACGGAGGTGAGGTCCGCCAGTAGCATATTTTCCGTTAAATAGGGTTTTAAACGTTCTATGGTTTCTAACGTGTGATCAATCGGTACTGAGACAATAACAACATCCGCATTCGTTAAAATACGTTCTGCCACATCCCAATCATCACGATCTAAAATAGAAATGGGATAACCAGAAGCACGTAAATAGCGGGCAAATAATTGCCCCATTTTTCCGTAACCGCCAACAATAACAATTTTGTTAATGGCTGGATTCAGGGTTTTAAAACCAAATTGATTTTCATTGGAGTAAGATTCACGCATGAAACGACGGAGCACATCTTCAATGAGTTGTGGAGAGATTCCTGCTTTAGCCGCTTCTTCTCGGCGTGCTTGTAACATGGCTAATTCACGATCAGGTGCATAAATTGGTAAACCTTTTTCGTGCTTTACTTCGCCGACTTGGGTCACCAATTCGAGGCGTTTAGCAAAAATTTGAATCAGTTCGCGATCGAGCGCATCAATTTCCTGACGTAAATGATTAAGGACATCCATAATTCACCTGTAATATCTTATTTACATAGATTGCAATTAAAAGGTTACAGGTGAGATTACTGGAATTAAAAAAGAAAGGCAAATAGTTAGAGAGATTGCGTAATCAAGCGTTGCGGACGAATTACATTGTTATCATCTACAAAAGCCACGCCTAAAAAGATATTCTCGTCAGAAAACAACCGCACTTGACCATGTAATTTGGCTTCATTAGCAAATTTGACTCGTTGTCCAAAGCCGATACCTTTACTTTGTTCAGCGTTTAACTGTAACGCTGGTAATTTGCTGACTACGGTATCTGTCGGTAAAAGATGTTGATCAAGTTGAGCAAGATCACCTTGCTCTGCAAGCGCCTGCAATGCATCCCATGTCATCATCTTTTCTGTTGGATAATCCGCAACCGCAATTCGACGTAACACGGTCACATGGGCACCACAACCTAACACTTCACCTAAGTCATCCACTAATGTACGGATATAGGTTCCTTTCGAACAATACACTTCTAAGGTTAGAAAAGGGGCTTGATACTCGATAAAGTTTAGCTCAAAAATCGTGATAGGACGTGCTTCACGTTCCACTGTAATGCCTGCGCGAGCATACTCATACAACGGTTTCCCATTGTGCTTTAACGCCGAAAACATGGTTGGCACTTGCAAAATGTCACCACGGAATTGTTCAAGTGTGGTCAAAATTTGTGATGTTTCTACATTGACAGGGCGCGTTTCGACCACTTGTCCTTCTGCATCTGAGGTATCCGTGCGTTCACCTAATTTTGCTGTAACCACATAGCGTTTATCTGCATCTAATAAGAATTGGGAAAACTTTGTCGCTTCGCCTAAGCAAATAGGCAACATACCGGTTGCTAATGGATCGAGCGCACCGGTATGTCCAGCTTTATTCGCTTGGAATACGCGTTTCACTTTTTGCATAATGTCATTCGATGACATGCCTTGTGGCTTATCTAATAAAAATACGCCATCAATATCACGTCCACGCTTACGGGGTCTCGACATTAGTCATTTTCCTCAACGTGTTTTTTCTCGTCTTCACGAATCACGTTTGTCACTAAATTAGACATACGCATCCCTTCAACTAAGGATTGATCGTAGAAGAAACGAATTTCTGGCACAATGCGTAAGCGCATCGCTTTACCCACTAATGAACGGATATAAGGTGCTGCTTTTTCTAACCCTTTCATGCCTTGTGCAATCGCCACTTCATCATGATCAAACAAAAATGTGACAAACACTTTTGCATAAGCTAAATCGCTTGAGACTTCCACATCAGACACGGTTACCATGCCAATACGGGGATCTTTCACTTCACGTTGCAAAATGATGGCGATTTCTTTTTGTAATTCTTGTGCAACACGATCGCTGCGTTTAAATTCTCTTGCCATAATATTTCTCTTATTAAAAAGCGGTCAAAAATACGTTGAATTTTGACCGCTCTTTTTATCGATTAGATTGAACGTTTAACTTCAACGACTTCAAACACCTCGATTTGGTCGCCGACTTTCACGTCATTGTAGTTTTTAACGCCGATACCACATTCCATACCATTACGGACTTCAGAAACGTCATCTTTAAAGCGACGGAGAGATTCCAATTCACCTTCAAAAATTACCACGTTATCACGTAATACACGGATTGGGTTGTTGCGTTTTACTACACCTTCGGTCACCATACAACCGGCGATTGCACCAAATTTCGGATGTTTAAACACATCACGCACTTCAGCCAAGCCGATGATTTCTTGTTTGAATTCAGGTTGTAACATACCGCTCATCGCGGCTTTCACATCATTTAATAGTTCATAAATGATGGAGTAATAACGAAGGTCAATGTTTTCTGCTTCGATAATACGACGAGCAGAAGCATCCGCACGAACGTTAAAGCCGACCATAATCGCATTAGAGGCTGCCGCTAAGGTTGCATCAGTTTCAGAAATACCACCTACGCCTGAGCCCACTACTTTCACTTTCACTTCATCAGTAGAAAGATCTTGTAACGATTGAATAATCGCCTCCACAGAACCCTGTACGTCCGCTTTCACAATAACATTAAGCTCAGCCACATCACCTTCAGTCATATTGCTAAACATATTTTCAAGTTTCGCTTTTTGCTGACGAGCGAGTTTCACTTCACGGAACTTACCTTGACGGTGTAACGCCACTTCACGTGCTTTTTTCTCATCACGTACTACAGTTGCTTCATCACCCGCTGCTGGTACACCAGAAAGACCTAACACCTCAACAGGGATAGATGGGCCTGCTTCATCGATTTCTTTACCGTTTTCATCGCGCATTGCACGAACACGACCGTATTCAAAACCGCAAAGTACGATATCACCTTTACGTAAAGTACCAGATTGAACAAGAATTGTCGCAACCGGACCACGACCTTTATCAAGGTAAGATTCAATCACCACACCACTTGCCATGCCATCTTTTACAGCCGTTAATTCAAGTACTTCTGATTGAAGCAAGATGGCATCTAATAAGTCATCAACACCGGTACCTTTCTTCGCAGAAACAGGAACGAATTGTACATCACCACCGAATTTTTCAGAAATCACTTCGTGTTGAAGTAATTCTTGTTCTACTCGGTCTGGATTTGCTTCTGGTTTATCAATTTTGTTCACCGCAACCACTAAAGGCGCACCTGCTGCTTTCGCGTGTTGAATCGCTTCAATGGTTTGAGGCATCACACCATCATCTGCAGCAACAACAAGAACGACGATATCCGTTGCTTTTGCACCACGTGCACGCATTGAGGTAAATGCAGCGTGTCCCGGTGTATCTAAGAAGGTGATCATTTTGCCATCATCCATTTCTACGTGGTACGCACCGATGTGCTGAGTAATACCACCCGCCTCACCTGCTGCGACTTTCGCTTTACGAATGTAGTCAAGTAATGAGGTTTTACCATGGTCAACGTGACCCATAATCGTTACAACCGGTGCACGAGTCACTTTTTCTGCATTAACATCACGATCGCCTAATACTTCTTCTTCGAGTTCATTTTCATTGCGAAGAATCACTTTGTGACCTAATTCTTCAGCCACTAATTGTGCCGTCTCTTGGTCAAGTACTTGGTTAATGGTTACCATTTCGCCCATTTTCATCATTGCTTTGATGATTTCAGTCGCTTTGGTTGCCATTTTATTTGCTAATTCTGCAACAGTAATGGTTTCGCCAATAACAACATCTTGTTTTACAACTTGAACAGGTTTTGTGAAGGCTTGTTGTAATGCGGCACCTTTTTTACCATTTTTACCTTTACCGAATTTACCATCTTTTTGATTTTTACGATTCGATTCGCGCTCATTTTTATTGCCGCTCTTCACGTCATCCCGTTCTTTTTTCGCTTTAGCGACTTTATTTTTGCCACGACCACGATTTTCGTTACGACGTTCTTCTTCGTCTTCTGCTTCTAAAGCATAACGAGAGCTTAAATTATAATCCGTGTAATCTTCTGATGAACTATCATTACTTGAAGAGTCAGACTCAGCATAACGTTTAGCTTCTTCAGCTGCTTTACGCGCTTGCTCTTCTGCTTTTTGGCGAGCAAGTTCTTCCGCTTTACGACGAAGTTCTGCTTCTTCTGCTTTACGTTTTTCTTTTTCTGGATCAATAGATTTAGGTTTATTTTCAACCGCACTTTGTGCTGGTTTCGCTGCCTTTTCTGCTTCAAGCTTAGCTTTTTCGGCTTTCGCTTTCTCAGCAGCTAAACGTGCTTTTTCTTCTGCTGCTTTCTTCTCTGCTTCTTGCTGTGCTTTTAATTTTGCTGCTTCTTCCGCTTTTTTAGCAGCATCTGTTGGCACTGTGCGTTTTTTACGAACTTCAACTTGTACCGCTTTTGCTTTGCCGCCAGCAGTTGTGCTGCTTACGGTTGTTTTTGTTCTGCGTTGAATACTTAGTTTTTTCGGTGCATTCGCATCCGCATTTTTTACATCTTCAGTCATTATTAAACTCCTTACTCTTCGCTAAACCAGCAAATATTACGAGCAGCCATAATGAAATCAGCGGCCTGCTCTGCGGTTAATTCTTCAATATCAGCTAAATCATCTACACCTTGCTCTGCAAGTTCTTCAAGTGTAGTAATTTGTTTTTCAGCTAATTTAAAAGCAATATGACGGTTCATGCCTTCAAGATTTAATAAACGATCTTCGATATTCGCTTTTTTCAAGGCTTCTTCTTCTGCTGCAGCGGCTGCAGTAATCGCATCTTTTGCACGACCTTGTAACTCTTCGATAAGATCTTCATCTTCTAAACCATCAATTGCAGTCAGTTCACTCACAGGAACATAAGCCACTTCTTCTAATGAAGTAAAACCTTCATCCACTAAGATTTGAGCAAACTCTTCATCAAGACCTAATTTATCCATAAATAAATTCAATACCTTAATATCTTCCGCTTGATGTTTTTCATTTAATTGTTCAGTGGTCATTACGTTTAATGTCCAACCGGTTAATTGTGTCGCTAAACGTACATTTTGACCGTTACGACCAATTGCTTGTGCTAGGTTATCAGCATTAACTGCGATATCCATTGAGTGGTTATCTTCATCCACAATGATTGATGTCACATCAGCTGGCGCCATCGCATTGATTACATACTGTGCTGGATTATCATCCCAAAGTACGATATCCACACGTTCCCCACCTAATTCATTGGTAATCGCTTGAACGCGTGCACCACGCATACCCACACATGCACCAACTGGGTCAATACGTTTATCGTTAGATTTCACCGCAATTTTCGCGCGAGAACCAGGATCACGAGCTGCACCACGGATTTCAAGCATTTCTTCGCCGATTTCTGGTACTTCAATACGGAATAACTCGATTAACATTTCAGGTTTTGCACGAGTCACAAATAATTGTGCGGTTTTGCTTTCTGGATTCACTTTATAAAGCACACCACGTACACGATCGCCTGGACGGAAATTTTCACGTGGAAGCATATCTTCACGCATAATCACGGCTTCAGCTTTATTGCCTAAATCTAAAATAATGCTTTCACGATTTACTTTTTTCACTGTACCAGTAACAATCTTACCTTCTTCAGAACGGAATTGCTCAACCACTTTTGCACGCTCTGCTTCACGGATTTTAGTGCTGATTACTTGGCGAGCGGTTTGCATTGCAATGCGGTCAAATGCGATAGACTCAATTTGGTCTTCAACATAATCACCAAGTTGAATATTAGGATCTTCAAATTGTGCCGCTTCTAATGTCATTTCTTTTGTTGGCACTTTAACTTCATCCACAACCAACCAGCGACGGAATGTATCAAACTCCCCTGTTTTGGTGTTGATAGACACACGAATATCGGTTTCATAGTCATATTTTTTCTTCGTTGAAAGCGCAATTGCACTCTCTAACGCTTCAAAAATCTTTTCACGTGGTAATAACTTCTCGTTAGATACTGCTTCAGCAGCTAACAAAATTTCTTTACTCATTTTCCTTTTTCTCCTTTAAAATTTTGCGATTACATTGGCTTTTTGAATGTTGCCAAAAATAAGAACTTGTTCCTGACCATCAACAATAAGTGTCAACATGTCATTTTCAATTTTTTCCAATTTACCTTGCCATTTACGATGATCTAAAACGGGAATACGTAAATGTACGGCGATATCCTCGCCTACATAACGTTGGAATTGTTCAAGCGTAAATAATGGACGATCGAGACCTGGTGATGATACTTCTAGGTTATATTTATCCGCAATTGGATCTTCCACATCTAAAATCGCGCTCACTTGACGACTTACATCAGCACAATCATCAACGCCTACGCCACCGTCTTTATCAATGAATAAACGCACGGTCATAAAACGACCTGCACGTTGGCATTCAATCCCCCAAAGTTCGCAGCCTAAGTCTTCTACTGCACCTTGCAGCATCTCTTGCAATTTTTGTTCTAATGTTGCCAATTTTTGCTCCTAATCTTAAAATTCAGACATAAAAAAAGGGTTAGGTTCGTCAATGAACCTAAGCCCAGTTTCTAAATTTCTCGTACAAAAAAACCCCAAATTTGGGGTTCTTTTTACTGAACTTGTTATTGGTTGCGGGGGCCGGATTTGAACCGACGGCCTTCGGGTTATGAGCCCGACGAGCTACCAAGCTGCTCCACCCCGCGTCCGAAATATGGGGTGTATTATAGTGATCTAAATCAAAAGATCAAGCGATTTCTACTAATTTTCTTGAAAACCTAAGATTTTTGACCGCACTTTGCTTTATCTGAAGTGATAGTTAGAATCCAAAGCCAGTACCAAGGCCTACACCAACGCCTACACCATTACTGCCGCCACCGGCGCCAACACCAACAGAACAAGCGCTTACCAAAGCACTTAATACAGCCACTAAAAATAATTTTTTCATAGATTTTCCTTTGTTAAATGTTCAAATAACCGATAAACGGCCAATAAGTCCGTTCGTGCAATCGGTTTGAACGGAAGTAAAAGATAATAAAGCCAACGAAATCTTCTCACATATGACAACATATCAACCCAATAAGTTGTCGGACAGTGAGATTTATAATAATCAAATAATTCATTAAGCTTTTCATCATCTAAGCCTTTCACACGACATAAACTGTCTAAAAATGCTAGCATATCACGTGTAAGCAACCAATGTTCATTATGGCTTTTTGAATGAGATTCAAAGTCCATAAAACTAATTTTACCATCTTTCCATGCGATATCTCGTATAGCTGGACGACCGTGAATAATGCCTTGTTGATGAAGATTAATCAATATTTCTATCGCTGAATGCAAAATATGTGATTTTTCTGCCCAAGACAATGTTTCATCATTCAGCCAGATGTTTAATGTTGGCCCCGCATCTTCCAATACTAAATAATCATCTCCGAAATCACATAATTTAGGTACTGGTGCACCAATATTATTCAGGTGCTGAAGAATCTCACATTCTTCTTTAAAATGTTGCTTTGGATGCGGTTTTAATAATAACCATATCCCTTTTAATTGCTCGGGTTGTTTTAACCAATAATGTTTCCCTAAATATTCAAATTGGAAAACACGTTCCCCACGGTGTTTTTCAAGAAGCTTCTGCACATGCTCTTTAAATGACGAAGTCATAATCTCTACTTAAATTTTTATTGTATAGTGAAAAGATAAGCGATACATTCTACAAAATTTTTATTCTTTTTCAATCAAGGAGAAAATATGCATTTTTTGAAAAAAGTACTCACCATACTGACATTAGGTTTCTTCACACTATCTGTACAAGCTTCCCCTTTTAGCATCAGCGAACAACAAATTAACCAGTATTTAAGTGAAAAAGGCACGATTAATGACAAACTCGGTATTCCAGGATTGTTTTCTGTGGATTATGCGCTGAAAGATTTAGTGACTCAAATCGGGCAAACTGAAAGTAATCGTGTTGAAATGAGTGGTTTGGCTGATACGCTTATTCGTTTATCTGGTAAAACCTACCCAGCTAAGTTGCATTTAACCTTTGATGCGATTCCTGAATATAACGCAGAAGAGGGGGCACTTTATTTAAAAAATCTGCGGATTTTACGCTGGTCTGGTGAACCTAATAGTGTGATGGATCAACTCCAAGATGTTATGCCGCTATTAAGCGATGGTGTGGCAGCACTATTAAGTCGGATGCCAGTTTATACCTTGGATGAAAGTGACATGAAACAAATGCTGATTAAGAAATTCGCCAAAGAAATTAAAGTTGAGAAAGGTCGATTAGAATTAATTGGTGGAATGTTTTAACAATAAGGGCGTATTAAACGCCCTTTTTTATAACGCAATGATAGCTCGCAAACCTTGAATTTGCCCGTTATCTTCAATATTTTCTAATCGGAAACGATAGTGATGCAATTCTGCTATTCTTGCCACAATAGACAATCCAAGCCCACTCCCTTTTTCATTTTGTCCTGCAGGACGATAAAAACGCTGCCCTAATTTTGCTAATTCTTCTGGCGCAACACCACCGCCATTATCTTCAATAAGAATTTTACGCGGCTGTAAAATCACACGAACCTGAGTGCCTTGCGGACAATATTTTATGGCATTATCCAATAAGTTTCGTAGCATTTGTGCAAGTAATAATGACTGCCCTTGCTTAACGGTAGGATCTCCCTGATGCTCAAACTGCAATTCGATTTGGCGTTGCTGCGCACTGAAATATAACTCACCGATAAGTGAAGTTATCATTTCTGACCAATGAATCGGTTCCTGATGATTTAATTCTTTAAGATTATCTAATCGGGAAAGCGTAAGAAGCTGTTCAATTAATTGGGTTGCTCGGTCGATACCTTGGGTTAAATGTGCTAAGGCCGTTTCACGAGTTTGTGCATCATCGCCAGCTAGCTGTGCGACTTCTGTTTGAATACGTAATGCCGCTAATGGGCTACGTAATTCATGCGCGGCATCAGAAACAAAGCGGCGCTCCCGTTCCAACTGCTCACGGGTACGTATGAAAAATTGATTTAAGTTTTGGACTAACGGTAAAATCTCCGTTGGTACGTCATCGGTTTCTAATAACGATACATCACCTGGTCGGCGAGCTTGTACGTTTCGACTCAATCGATTAATTGGTTTTAATGCACGATAAATCACAATAAACGCGACCAATAAGAGTACTGGCAATCCGGCAAACCAAATTCCTGTTTGGCTGAAAACCATTTTATTGACTAACTCTTCGCGATATTCTAACTCTTGACCTACAGCGATCACCAATTCACCATTACCAACAGGTTGCCAATAAATCAACCATTCATCGTCATCATCTAAAATATGCGCTTTACTAAATCCGGTTTTATTTTGAAAAATAAATTTGTCGCCATTATCACCATCAGTTAATAATCTTTCACCTTTGTTAGAAAATATGGCAAAGGCCAATGCATCATTATCATAATGACGTTTCTGTGGTTTAAATCCACCACGTGGAAAGTTAGCATTTTCATCTAATAATACATTTTTCAAATCAGAGGTTGCCAAACGCTCGGCAAAAAGCACCTGCTGTGCATTAAACACATCTTTGACTTCTTTTTTGACAACCGTCCAGGCAACAGTTGTGGCAATGCACCACACGCAAAGTGCGGTCACACTTAAACCGATTAAGAGACGAAAACTCAGTCGTTTATTTTTCATTAATTTGTCCTAAAGCATAGCCTACGCCATGTACCGTACGAATAAATTGCTTACCTAATTTTTGACGCAAATTATAAATATGTACGTCCAATGCACCACTACTTAATTCTTCATCCCAATTTGACAATTTTTCTTCAATGGTCGCACGTGAAAGCACTCGTTCTTTATTCAGCATAAAAAGCTCGAGTAATTTATATTCACGTCCGGTTAATGTAATTTCATCCTCATTCAACCAAGCCTTACGCTGAGCAGGATCGAGTTTAACATTACCATGCTCAATTTGTGGTTTAACTTGCCCATAACGACGACGAATTAATGCTTGTAATCGTACCACCACTTCAGCCAAGGCAAAGGGTTTGCAAAGATAATCATCAGCACCTTGTTGAATGCCTTTAATGCGTTCATCTAATGTATCACGTGCAGTTAAGATCAACACTGGTACATCTTGATTATTTGAACGCCATTGTTTTAACACATCCAAACCATCTAGTTTAGGCAGGGTTAAATCCAATACCACCGCATCATAAGGCGCGCCGATTAAGGCGTTTAATCCACTTTGACCATCGGTAAACCAATCTACAATAAAGCCTGATTTTGTTAAACCAATTTGCAGACCATTGCCGATGAGAGGATCGTCTTCTACTAATAAAACTCGCATAATATTGACCGCACTTTTATCTTTCTCAAAACGAAAAAATGGCGGGCATTTACCCACCACTTCAAATTATATGAATTATTGCGCTTTTTCAACGCTAATGACTTCAAGCTCTGGTTTTTCAAACATTTCATTGTCTAGTTTACCGTAAACGCGGATTTTATCCTGAGGTCCCACATTTAAGCCATTCCAAACGCGGTTTTTAATTTCCAATTTGATTTGGTCTGTACCATCGGTAAAAAGATATTTATCACCTTTAATTTGTTGAGTGATATTACCGACTAAGGTAATCATAGAATTATCTTTCGCAGATAATGCTTGTTGAACAGTAAGTTGTTGACCTTGGTCACCACCATGGAAACCACCTTGTGCAGTGTTGCCATTAAAACCAGCAAATGCCACTGAAGTAGATAAAGCTAAAAGAGTCGCTAAAGCAAATTTTTTCATCATGTTCTCCTAAATAGAATTAAGCATAAATTAATCATGTTTCAAAGCGAAGGATTATTACCCTAATTGCCGCCTTGTTGATGCTTATTAAACACAACAAATCTTAATGAAATCTTAAGCAACCTTAAGATTTTTAAATTTTTTTAAAATCACCAACAAAATCGCTCATTCACCAAGTTATCTTGGCGTTCTTTTTCCCATTTCGCTTTATTTTCAGGATTAGCAAAATAGTGGTCTTGCTCAACTAAACGCGCATCAAGTTTTGCTTCAGCTTCTTTTAACGCTTGTTTTCTATCTGGATGCTTGCTTGGTAATTGAGGTAAAAATACAGTCTGATACGGGTGATTTTTCACCCACTCAATCGCCTCTTGCGCCGCCTTGTGTTGCTTATTCAAATCACAGAACGCATAGGGATTAACATGTTGCCCGACTAATTGCCCAAATGCTGTGTTATTCGATACTGTTAATTTATCTAAATCCAACACATATAAAGCAGTGATTAAACGATTTTGCCCACGATAAAACCATTTTACTGCTTCATCACGTAAGCCAAAATCATAAGCACGAGCAGAAAGTGCAAACATTGTCATCGGAGAAACAAAATCCACTTTTTTCTCAATAATATTGACCGCACTTTCAAAATCTTTTTGTGTATTTTTCAGTAATAATGCATCAATATCTTTGTTCACATTAATCTGTTCGAGTCGCCCATCTCTGGCATCATAATAAGGCTTTACATACATATCAATATGCTTAACTGGCTCTTTTGAAATGGTGCTACAAGCCGTTAATAAAAGCGCGGTTGAAATTAACGTTAATTTTAGAAAGGTTTGCATATTCTTCCCTTATGATGAATATTAGCTCGCTATATTACAACAAAAGAGCCGTGAGTTTTACTTCTCTTTCTTCTATAATGAGCAAAATTTTGTTTTATTTTGTTTCATGAAAATCCATCTTATTCAGCGCCAAATCAGCTTAGATTTCGATAACCAAACTTCCCTGCTTAACTTTTTAGAACAACATCATATTCACCATGAATATCAATGTCGTTCAGGTTATTGTGGTTCTTGTCGCGTGAAGATCAAAAAAGGCAAAGTATCTTACGCCGAAGCGCCCCTTGCCTTTATTCAACCAGATGAGATTTTGCTGTGTTGTTGTAGGGTGGAAAGTGATATTGAATTGGAACTGTAATTCATTAAAACTTAACGAACTCTGCCCGTATGCAATTTTACTATTTTTTAGGTGCCATTAAATAACTAAAAAATATAATTACAAAAAATATAAATACTGAAGGTTTAAAAGTGTCTTCAAAGATAAACCTGTAGTTTATATTAGGTGCCTCTAAAACAATTCCACCAACTATAATCGCTATAGATATACCCAAATAAATAGCTAAAAAAGCAATAAGTAAGGAGAAAATATTCTTCATCTTTGTCCTGTCTAAATCAAAGATTCATCATACAAAAACATAACGATCCACACATAACATGTACGGATCGTTATTTAATACGTGAATTAAAAATCCTATCTACTCTTTATAAATTATTCAAATCCAACACGTCTGTCATATCAAACAATCCGTGAGATTGTTTTTCTAACCATTTACCTGCACGAACTGCACCATTGGCAAAGGTCATACGACTTGATGCTTTGTGAGCAATTTCAACGCGCTCACCGATATCAGCAAACCAGACACTATGCTCACCCACCACATCAGAGGCACGAATGGTAGAAAAACCAATTTCATCGCGTTTGCGTTCGCCTGTAATACCTTCACGACAAAATACGCCATGTGTTTTCAAATCACGACCAAGGGTTTTCGCAATGTGTTCGCCCATAGAAAGCGCCGTACCCGATGGTGCATCCACTTTGTGGCGGTGGTGTGCTTCAATGATTTCGATATCGCAATAATCGCCCATCACTTTGGCGGCTTTCTCTAATAGTTTAAATACCAGATTCACCCCTACGCTAAAGTTTGAGGCAAATACAATGGCGATTTTTTCTGATGCGGCTTGAATTGCGGCTTTGCCTGCATCATCAAAACCTGTGGTACCAATTACCATTTTTTTATTATTAGCGACACAAAATGCGATATGTTCAAGCGTGCCTTCTGGACGCGTGAAATCAATCAGCAAATCAAAGTTGTCTTTTTCTGCATTTAAATCATCTGAGACTTTAATACCTAATGAATCAATGCCCGCAAGCTCACCGGCATCTGCACCGACTAAAGAGGAACCTTTACGTTCAAAAGCTGCACCTAATTCTGCCCCTTCTATATTATGTACGGCTTGAATTAATTGACGCCCCATTCTTCCGCCAGCACCGGCGATCGCAATTTTTAATGTCATGTTTTGTCCTTTTTTAATCAAATTAAAGCGTGTCGAACGCCACTATAAATTAAATAGATTCCGAAGAAAATAAAAATCAGCCCTGCTACATTATCAATATAGCGACTATATTGGCTATAAAACTGTTTTGCAACAGAACGAGAGAAAAGCACCGAAATGATATAGAAATATAAAAAGGTTTCTACGGTAATCACGGCAAGTGCGGTCAAAATTTGTGATGTTTCGGTAATATTCACTAGAACCAATGACATCACACTGCTGAAATAAATCACAACTTTAGCATTAGATAAATTGACTAATAAGCCTTTCATAATGCTCGTTAAGGTTGATTGATTTGGCACATTTGCATTCTGCTTTTCATCAAAAACCGCATTGTTTTTTACTTTTGCCATTTTAATGCCGAGATAAACTAAATAGGCTCCACCAAGCATCATCACAATGCCTTGAAGAATTGGCATAGTGGCAAAAATAATGGCGAGCCCTAAAACAGCAGCCGTCGCCCAGATTAATACCCCAATGGTAATCCCAATCACGCCACCAATGGCTTCTCGACGAGAACTCATCGCTGAAACTCGACTGACATAGAAAAAATCAGGGCCAGGCGAAAGTAAGCCAACAAGATGAATAATCATCAAATTTAGCATGGCAAGCCTACGATACGTAATATCGCAATCACGATAACAGCATAGACTGCCGCTAAAACATCATCCACCATAATCCCAAAACCGCTTTCCAGTTTTTGGTCAAAATAACGGATGGGATAAGGTTTTAAAATATCGAAGAAACGGAAAAGTATAAAGGCAATGACAATCCAAGGTAATGATAAAGTTGGAATCGAGGCTAACACAATAAATACGCCAACAAATTCATCCCAAACAATGGAACCGTGATCATGAACGCCCATATCATCTGCGGTTTTTTGACATAGATAACAGCCAAGCGCAAAGCAAAGTGCGGTCAAAATTAAGAAGATTTTTAGTCCAAGACAAGCTAATAATGTGGAGCCTAACATCGTTCCGGCTAAACTTCCCCATGTACCCGGTGCAGGACGAATGAGTCCTGAACCAAAGCCTAATGCCAGTAAATGAACTGGATTTTTTAAGCTAACTCTATCAAGAGGTGAACTATTCATTATTTATCCTTAAAATGATCGAAACCAGAGGGCGCTTGATAATTGATGATACGTCCATCTTTAAAAAAAGTAATCGGATTGTTATTTTGCGGAACGATTTTCCCGATACAAGTACAAGGTACATTTAATAATTGGGACAACTTTTCAATCTCGGCCTTTTTATTTGCAGGAACCGTAAAGCAAAGCTCATAATCTTCCCCGCCACTTAATGCAAACGCTTCTGCCTTTTCTAAGCGATATGTTTTTTTGAGTGGAGTGGATAAAGGCAAGGTAGATAACTCAATCTCTGCAGAACATTGGCTTCTCGTTAAAATATGTCCTAAATCGGCAACAAGACCATCTGAAATATCAATGCATGAATGCGCAATTTCCCCTAAAGCTTGGCCCAATTCAACGCGTGGCGTTGGGTGAAAATGACGTTTTACTAAAAATTCAGTATCAAAATCGACCGCACTTTTACCCTGTAAGATCCAATTTAAACCCGCTGCGCTATCACCTAACGTACCCGATACATAAATTAAATCTCCAACCTTCGCCTTATGTCGGAATAAAGCCTTTCCTTTTGGTACGAAACCTTGTGCTGTAATGGTTACAGAAAGTGGGCCTTTCGTTGTATCGCCACCAATTAACGTCACATCATATTGATTTAATGTATCAAACAGACTTTGACTAAATTGGCTTAGCCAGTTTTCATCAACTTCAGGTAATGTCAGTGCAAGAGAAATCCAAGCAGGTTTCGCGCCCATAGCAGCTAAATCACTTAGATTTGTCGCGATAGCTTTATACGCTAAATCTTTTGGAGAAATGGAAGATAAAAAATGCGTTCCCTCGACCATAGTATCAGTGGTGATCGCAAGCTGATAGCCTTCTGGAATATGAGTGATCGCACAATCATCCCCAATACTGAAATCAACAAAGTGTTGATTGCCTTTTTGTATTGAGAAATATCGCCCTATAAGATCAAATTCACCCGTACTCATTTTATCTGCGCACCAAAAAACAAAGGGCAGACATTTGTCTACCCTACATTTGAATAATTATTTGCGACCTAATGCAGGAGCGACTTTATCCAATACACCGTTAATGTATTTATGGCTTTCATCTGCACCAAACACTTTCGCCACTTCAATTGCCTCGTTAATCGCCACTTTATACGGCACATCTGGCTCAAATTGAAGTTCATAAACCGCTAAACGTAAAATCGCTTTTTCAATCGGATCTAATTCATCCAATGTACGATCTAAATAATGGCTCATTGAAAAATCAACGGCTTCTACATTCGCTACAGTTTGACGGAAAAGGCGGCTAAAATAAGGTTTATCCACACCTTTTAAATCTTGATCCACCACAAAAGTGAGTTCCACTTGTTCTGGTGCGTTACCAGAGAGCGCCCAAGAATATAATGCTTGGACTGCACATTCTCTCGCTCTACGACGTGGCGATACTTTTTTTACAGGTTCTTTTTTCTCTGTCATTTGAATTATGCCGCATCAATTTGTTGTAAAAGATTTACCATTTCAAGTGCAGTTAATGCTGCTTCTGCACCTTTATTACCTGCTTTAGTACCTGCACGCTCGATAGCTTGTTCAATGTTTTCAGTTGTTAAAACACCGAATGCTACTGGAATTTCAGCTTGCATTGCTACTTGACCTAAACCGCTACTTGCTTCACCCGCTACATATTCAAAGTGAGCTGTACCACCACGGATTACCGTACCCAATGCCACGATTGCATCAAATTTTTTGCTTTCAGCTAAACGACGTGCTACTAATGGAAGTTCATAGGCACCTGGTGCACGAACGATAGTAATATTCTCATCTTTCACTTGGCCGATACGTTTTAATGCATCTACCGCACCTTCTAATAAACTTTCATTAATAAAACTGTTAAAACGGGCAATCACCACTGCGATTTTAGCATTTGGCGCAGCTACCGCACCTTCTAAAACTTTCATACTTTTTCCTAATCTGAATGAACAATAAATTTGACGGTGGATTTTAGCATAAAAAGAAACCCTGTGGAAATAATCCGACAGGGTTTTCTATGAGTGGAAAAGAACTTACTTCTCGAGTTTTAACGGTTCAATTTTCCAGATATTTTTCGCATATTCAAGAATTGTACGGTCTGATGAGAAGAAGCCCATGTTCACCATATTTTGAATGGTACTTGCTATCCATACGTCACGATCTTGATATTTTTTATCTACTGCTTTTTGCGCTTCCACATAACTGCGGAAATCAGCAAAAGATTGATAATAATCGTGGTATTGTAAACCTTGAATGAGAGAGTGATAACGGTTCGGTTCTTCCGGCGAGAAATCACCACGGATAATTTGGTCAATAACTTCACGTAATTGCTCGTCATTTTGATAATAATCAAACGGACGATAACCTTCGCGACGTAACGCTTCCACTTGTTCAACCGTATTACCAAAGATAAAGATGTGGTCTTCACCGACATTATCTAAAATCTCAACGTTCGCTCCATCAAGCGTACCCAATGTTAACGCACCATTTAAGGCAAACTTCATGTTACTGGTACCTGATGCTTCTGTTCCTGCAAGAGATATTTGCTCAGAAATATCTGCCGCTGGAATGATTAATTGTGCAAGACTTACGCTATAATTCGGGATAAATACAACTTTTAAACGACCTTTTAAGCGCTCATCGTTATTGATGACATTCGCTACATCGTTAATTAAACGAATGGTTTGTTTTGCCGCATAGTAAGCCGAAGCCGCTTTACCCGCTAAAATAAATACGCGTGGCTGCCAATCTTTTTCTGGGTGAGCCAACATTTCGTTGTAACGAGCAATAATGTGTAACACATTAAGCATTTGACGTTTGTATTCGTGAATACGTTTTACTTGTACATCAAATAAAGCATGTGGATCTAAATCGATATCAAGTGTTTTCTTCACATATTGTGCTAATTTCACTTTGTTATCGTATTTAATATCCGCAACTGCACGCTTAAATTCACCTTTATCTGCAAACGCTTTAAGTTTTTCAATTTGGCTTAAATCGCAACGCCATTCAGAACCAATATATTGATCAAATAAAGCCGCTAATTTCGGGTTTGCTACAGCAAGCCAACGACGTGGTGTCACACCGTTTGTTACGTTAGTAAAACGTTCTGGGTAGATGCGAGCAAAATCAGCAAAGGTTGATGTCACCATAAGATCTGAGTGAATTGCCGCAACACCGTTCACTTTATGCGAACCCACAACAGACAACCATCCCATGCGCACTTTACGTTGATATCCTTCTTCGATAAGTGAAACGCGACGGATAAAATCCATATCAGTCGTGACATACGTTTTCACATATTCAAGGAAATGATCATTAATTTCAAAAATCATTTGTAAGTGACGAGGTAAGATCTTCGCCATCATTTCTACCGGCCAGGTTTCTAATGCTTCTGACATTAACGTATGGCAAGTATAAGAGAAGATTCGACGAGTCACATCCCAAGCGTTTTGCCATGAGTAACCGTGTAAATCGATTAAAATACGCATCAACTCAGGAATGGCTAATGCTGGGTGGGTATCATTCAAGTGAATTGCCACTTTATCTGCAAGATTATCCAATGTACCGTGAGTTCTTAAATGGCGACGTAGAATATCTTGCAAAGATGCAGATACCAAGAAGTACTCTTGACGTAAACGTAACTCACGACCATTCCAGGTAGAATCATCTGGATAAAGTACGCGAGAAAGGTTTTGGTTAGCGGAACGCGTTGCCACCGCTGCTAAATGATCACCACGGTTAAATTCAGCTAAATCAAATAACTCTCCACCATGAGCAGACCATAAACGTAAGGTCGATGCCGAATCATTCTTATAGCCTGGGATCATTTGATCGTATGCAAGTGCGGTCACTTTTTCAGCCGGATTCCAGATACATTTTTTATCTTCAAAATAGATATGACCACCAAAATCAATACTGAAACGTTTTGATGGACGCATAAATTCCCAAGGTGCACCTTTTTCCAACCAATCATCTGGACGTTCAACCTGTTGACCATTTTCAATTTTTTGGCGGAACATACCGTATTCATAACGAATACCATAACCCATCGCAGGAATGGCTAATGTTGCCAATGAATCCATAAAGCAAGCAGCAAGGCGACCTAACCCCCCATTACCTAAACCAGGATCCACTTCTTTTTCAATAATCTCTTCTAAATTAACATTTAATTCAGCCAGGGCTTTTTCTGCCACGTCATAAACACCTTCTGCGATCATTGCATTAGAAAGTGTACGGCCGATTAAGAATTCCATAGAAAGGTAATAAACACGACGAGTTTCTTCTGCACGAGATTGACGAGCGGTGGTAATCCAGCCTTCAGTCACTAAATCACGTACCGCATGAAGGGTCGCATTTAGCCAGTCGCGTTGACTCGCCTCTTTTGGTGAACGACCAATTAAGAAAATTAATTTATAAACAATTGCTTTTTTCACGCCTTCAACATCAAGACTTGGTCGATTGTAGAGAAATGGCGAATCAAAATTGTCCATGATCATAGAAAATAAAACCTCAATAAAAAAATCGCGCAAATTTTAAGCTTTTTTACGAAAAAAACAACAAAAATTCCCCCTTCAAAGGCGATTATTTCGAAGAGGGAGTCAATCCATTGAATTATGAGTTTAAAATGCTTAAATAGAGCTGCTCATATTGAGTGGCTGCATTTTTCCAACTAAAGTCCTGTGCCATGGCATTATTACGAACCATCGCCCAAACACGTTGTTTTTGCCACAAGGCAAAGGCATGCTGGATAGCACTTCGTAAATCATCTGCTTCGGCTTTTTGGAATACAAAACCTGTTGCAGTACGCGCTTTAATGCTTTCACTTGTACTGTTCGTGACAGTATCTGCTAATCCTCCCGTTGCACGAACAAGCGGCAATGTGCCATATTGCAAACCATATAGTTGAGTTAATCCACAAGGTTCAAAGCGACTTGGTACTAAAATGACATCACCACCGGCAACCATTAAATGTGAAAGTGCTTCATCATAGCCAATTTTTACTGCAATATTTTCTGGGTAACGTTGTGCTAATTGGCAAATACCCTCTTCCAAATGTTTTGCACCAGAACCGAGAATGGTTAATTGACCACCTTGTTTAACAATTTCATCCGCTGTGGAAATCAGTAAATCTACGCCTTTTTGTTCGGTTAAGCGAGTCACCATCACAAATAAGAGTGCATCAGGTTGTTGTGGTAAATTGAAGTAAGCTTGTAAATCAGCTTTATTTTTCTTCTTGCCTGCGATGGATTTTAATTTGTAGTGATGCTGAATATACGCATCACAACTTGGATGCCAAATTTCTTGATCTACACCATTTAAAATCCCCACCAACTTACCTGCCTCACGTAAACCTGTTAGCAAGCCTTGCAAGCCATAAGCAAAATCTGGTGTCGTGATTTCTTTCGCATAAGTTGGACTCACAGCTGTCACCATATCAGAATAATAGAGACCTGCTTTCAAATATGAAATTTGGCCAAATAACTCTAAACCATCAACATGGAACATACCTTCCGGCAATCCAATTTCATGTAAATGGCGATGAGCGAATTGTCCCTGATAAGCCAAGTTATGAATCGTAAATACCGATTTTGCTGGACGGCCTTTATTGAAGAGATAAGCGGCGGCTAAGCCCGCATGCCAATCGTGGGCATGAATCACTTCAGCTCGCCACCAACTATCTAAGCCTGTCGCAAGCTCGGCTCCCACCCAGCCTAATAAAGCAAAGCGTTTATAGTTATCAGCATAATCGTTGTAATCGGTATCATGATAAGGATTCCCTTCCCGCCAATAGAGATGTGGTGCATCAATCAGATAAATCCCTACGCCATTGTATTCGCCATAACGCAATACAACATGACCAGCAAAATTATCAAATTCTGTGACGACATGCGTATTCTCAATGCCAGCTGAAATTTTTGGATAAGCCGGCAACAAAATACGTGCATCAATACCAATTTCTTTTTGTGCAAAAGGCAATGCCCCTAAAACATCGGCAAGTCCGCCAGTTTTGAGTAAGGGATACAGCTCCGAGCAAACATGTAAAACTCTCATAATTTTCCTTTTATACTTAAAATTGTGCTGTCATTGATAACAGCACAATCTTTTTACTTCACTTAAAATACTGTCAAAATTGACCGCACTTTAATCCAAATGTTCTTCGTTAGTGACTTCTTCACCTTGCAGTTTTTTCAACATTGTTGAGGTTACAAGTACGACTTTACCGGTAGAACTCACACGGAAGCGTTTACTATCAAGGGCTTTGTCCACACCGATTTCCATGCCATCTGGAATAATACAATGGCGATCAATAATACAATCTTTCAATGTACAATTTTTACCAATTTGTACTTGCGGTAACACGACACTGTGATCAACAGAAGAGCCTTCATCAATTTTGACTCTATCAAACAATACAGAATTACTAATAGATGCATCTGTAATGACACAGCCCCCACCAATAAGCGAATTATCTACCGGTTTAATATTCGGTTTTTTATAGAAAAATTTAGACGGATAAGCCTGTACTGGATTACCACGAATTGGCCAACTTTGATCGTAAAGATCTAATTGTGGATGCTCTGAAACTAAATCAATATTTGCTTGCCAGAAGCTATCGAGTGTCCCTACATCACGCCAATAAATTTCACCTTCAGTGTTACGCCCCATACAAGAACGGCTGAATGGATGCGCATAAAGCACGCCTTCTTCTAAGCATTTTGGCAAGACATCTTTACCAAAGTCATGAGATGTGCAAGGTGTGTTCACTTCTCTATCTAGCATTTTATAGAGATACTCAGCATCAAACACGTAGATCCCCATAGAGGCTAGCGACGTATCCGGTTTACCCACCATGGCAGGTGGATCTTTTGGTTTTTCAACGAAGGCTTTCACTTTAAGGTTTTCGTTTACCGCCATGACACCAAATTCACTGGCTTCAGAACGTGGTACCTCAATACAGCCTACTGTGCATTTTGCCCCACTTCTCACGTGATCCATCAACATGACACTGTAATCTTGTTTATAAATATGGTCGCCGGCAAGAATCAAAATGTATTTTGGACGATAGTGATTACGGATAATCGCCATATTTTGATACACCGCATCCGCTGTGCCACGGTACCACGTAGAATCATCAATTTGTTGACGGGCAGGTAACATATCAACGAATTCACCACGTTCTTGAGGTAAGAATGACCAACCTGTTTGTAAATGGCGTAATAAAGAGTGAGCGGCATACTGGGTCACAACCCCAATGCGATTCAGACCTGAGTTAATACAGTTGGAAAGCGCAAAATCAATAATCCGACGATTACCGCCAAAATATAACGCAGGTTTAGCACGTTTATCGGTTAATTCATGTAAACGGGAACCACGACCACCAGCCAAAATAAGCACTAAAGTATCTTTAACTAATTCATATTTATTAAGATCACTTTTCATAACAAACTCCATCGTTTTCATCATCCATATGTTCCAACACTTCAAATGCTATACCGCTCACATCACATTGTTGAATCACGCTATTTTCAGTTTCGGCAATCTTTTTCCATTTACCCTTTGGCAAATAAAAAGATTGCGGTTCAGTTTTTGCATTAATTAAGAAAAGATATTTGCCGTCCAACATGACTTGTAGGGCTTTGCTTTCCCGATTATGCCAATCGTCTAGGGTCATCGGGTTTCCCCCAGTATTCAACCACTCGACATTTTCATCCGACCACCAAGCCTCCTGTTGCAAACTTTGAATTTTTTTTCGTAATGCAATGGTTTGCTTAGTAAAGTCAAATAAGGTTTGGTTAAAATCATTCCACTTTAACCACGTAATTTCGTTATCTTGGCAATAGGCGTTATTATTGCCATATTGGGTGTTACCGAACTCATCCCCAGCAAGTAACATCGGTACACCATTTGATAATAGTAACGAGCCTAACAAGCCTTTTTCTGATAAAACACGGTTATTTTCGACCGCACTTTGCCATTCATCGGCTAAATCGAGTTGAGAACCTTCAATTCCATGATTGTAGCTATAATTTTCATTGCGTCCGTCACGGTTCTCTTCACCATTAGCTTCATTGTGTTTATGGTTATAGCTCACTAAATCTCGCAACGTAAAACCATCATGAGCAGTAATAAAGTTCAAGCTACCATGCGGTAATCTTCCTTCTCGTTTAAAAATATCGCTAGAGCCAGCAAAACGTTCTGCAAAAGCCCCCACTTCACCACTTTGCCATAACCAAAAACGGCACATATCATCACGGAAACGATCATTCCATTGAGAAAAATAGGCTGGGAAATAACCAACTTGGTAACCGTAATGGCCTATATCCCAAGGTTCTGCGATTAATTTAATTTGTTGTAGAACATCATCCTGTTCCATTTCCGCAAATAATTTTGCATTTGGATTGAAATCAGGCGTTTCACGACCAAGTACCGTGGCTAAATCAAAACGGAAACCATCCACATGACATTCTGTTACCCAGTAACGTAAACAATCTAATACCCATTTGCGAGTGACGTCGTTAGCAAGATTGAGCATATTGCCGCACCCCGTCCAGTTGAGGTAATCACCATGCTCGTTTTGCCAGTAATAGGTTTTGTCATCAATACCACGCTGGCAAAATGTTGGAAATGATTTTTCGGATTCAGCCGTATGGTTAAACACCACATCTAAAATCACTTCGATACCAACTTGATGCAAGGCTTTCACCATGCTTTTAAATTCGTTCAATGGTTGTGTTTGATCCGCCGCATAACTTGGCTCTAAAGCAAACATAGCTAATGGGTTATAGCCCCAATAATTGCGTAATCCTTTTTCTTGTAAATGTGGTTCATCAATGAAGAAATTCACTGGGAGCAATTCAAGGCTGGTAATACCCAATGATTTAAAGTACGCAATATTTTCAGGATGTGCTAAAGCTGCATAAGTGCCCCGGATATTTTCTGGAATACGGGAATTTAATTGGCTAAATCCTTTAACATTTAATTCATACACAATGGTTTTAGCCCAAGGAATAGATGGCTTGCAATCCCCAGACCAATCAAAATGCTCATCCACAATACGACCTTTAGGTGCAACGGCGGCATTATCTCGTTCATCATTTAACAAGAAAATTGAACGAGATTCTGGTGAGCTTAAATCCGGTTTATGGCTTACTGCTTTCGCATAAGGATCAAGCATTAACTTTTGTGGATTGGCTAAAGTGCGGTCATTTTTGCCTGTGATTCTGAACGCATACTCATCATTTAACTCAACGCCTTCAATTGCCACATGCCAAATATCATCAGTTCTGCTCATGGCAAAACGGCTTTCTTTGCCCTCACGGAACAAGCAAAGTTCAACACCATCCGCCGCACTAGAAAACAGCGCAAAATTCGAAATTTTTAGGCCGTTTTCCAGCGTTTGCGAATATCCGATTGGGGAAGGTTTACCATTGTTATAAATATTAAACATTGTGCCCTTCACTATTGTTATGCTTTATACTTCAAATAGATCGTTGCGAGTGGCGGAATGGTCACGCTAATCGAATTATCTCGTCCGTGACTTGCGATCGCTTCGCTTTCTACCAAGCCAAAATTACCCACGTTTGAACCTTGATAATACATTGAGTCAGTATTCAAAATTTCTTCGTATTCACCCGCTACATTTACACCGATACGGTAGCCTTCGCGTGGCACAGGTGTGAAGTTACTGATCACAATAATGCGTTCGCCATTACTGCTTTTACGTTCAAAAGCAAAGACTGAATTTTCTGCATCATCTACCACTAACCAATCAAAGCCTTCCGGTTCACCGTCTAATTCAAAGAGCGGTGCATTTTTTTGATAAATTCCATTCAAATCTTTGACTAATTGCAATACGCCTTTATGCCATAAGCCACCATGGTTTTCGTCAAGTAAGAACCAATCCAAACTTTCTTCATAATTCCATTCGCGACCTTGAGCAAATTCATTGCCCATGAATAATAATTTCTTGCCTGGATAACCCCACATATAACCGTAGTAAGCACGCAAGTTAGCGAATTTTTGCCATGCATCGCCTGGCATTTTGCCGAGTAACGAACATTTGCCGTGTACGACTTCATCATGAGAAAGCGGTAATACAAAGTTTTCGCTGTATTGATAAATCATCCCGAAGGTCATTTTGTCGTGATGATAACGACGATAAACGGGATCGAGTTTCATATAACTTAGGGTGTCATTCATCCAGCCCATGTTCCATTTGAAATTAAATCCAAGACCACCGTTTTCTGTCGGATGGGTTACGCCACCGAAAGAAGTGGATTCTTCCGCAATCGAAATCGCGCCAGACACTTCAGAATGGATTTTCCAGTTGGTATGTTTTAAGAATTCAATGGCTTCTAAGTTTTCACGACCGCCATATTGATTCGGAATCCATTCGCCTTCAGCTCGGCTATAATCGCGATAAATCATTGATGCGACCGCATCTACACGGATACCATCAACACCAAATCGTTCAAGCCAATACAGTGCATTACTGGATAAGAAGTTTCTTACTTCATTACGACCATAGTTATAAATTAAGGTATTCCAGTCTTGATGATAGCCTTCACGTGGGTCAGCATGTTCATATAAGGCTGTACCATCAAATGCCACTAAACCGTGTGTATCACTAGGGAAATGCCCCGGTACCCAGTCTAAAATCACATTAATACCTGCTTTGTGCGCTTTTTCGACTAAGCCTTTAAAGCCTTCTGGTGTACCAAAACGACTCGTTGGAGAATACAAACCAATCGGTTGATATCCCCAAGATCCATCGAATGGGAATTCGGAAATTGGTAAAAACTCAATATGGGTAAAGCCCATATGTTTTACATAAGGAATAAGCTCATCGGCAATTTGGTCGTAATCAAGCCAGAAATTATTCTCTAAATTACGACGCCATGAGCCCAAATGTACTTCGTAAATCGAGATAGGTTGATTACGTTGATTCGCTTTACGACGTTGCTCCGTCATTTCGACTACATCCGGCAACATACTAATTTCTGATGCAGTATCTGGGCGCAATTCCGATCTGAATGCATAAGGGTCAGCTTTTAAACGAAGGTTGCCGTTGCAATCAATCAATTCAAATTTATAGCGTTGCCCCAGACTAGCTTTTGGCAAGAATAATTCCCATACCCCACTTGCCGGATGGAAACGCATTGGATGACGACGACCGTCCCAATAATTAAAATCACCTACCAACGAAACGCGCTTAGCATTTGGCGCCCATACACGGAAATTTACGCCCGGTACACTGTCACATTCAGTAAAATGCGCACCTAATACTTCATAAGGACGCAATAACGAACCTTCCGCCAATAGCCATTGATCCAAGTCATTAATCATCGGATGGAAACGGTACGGATCTTCAATAATTTGAGCTTCTACGCCCCAATACACTTTTAATTGGTAGGTAAAGAAATGGTGAATCTCTGGCACAATAGCAGCAAAAAATCCGCGGTCATCCAGTTTTTCTAGTTCAACAACGATGGATTGACTTTCTTTGTCAATCACTTCGACTTTATCTGCATCGGGTAATAAAGCACGAATCTCAATACCATTGTGAGTTTCATGCATGCCTAATACAGCAAAAGGATCGACATGTTTGCCATCAAAAAATGAATTAATTACTGATTGAGCGACTAATTTCGTCATGACATACTCCTTTATGCTTTGCAAGCTTGATTATTTACAACCGATTGTATTTTCTCGTTTTTTGAGCGGCAAAAAGCATTAAACGATAATAGATAAAAGGCAAAGCAGGCAATGAATGAAAGTGCGGTTGAATATGGAATTGTTTTTTCAAACTGAATTTGGTTTTGCTCGTCGAGCAATTGATAACGCAAAGAAGCATCAGGAGGAGAAGAAAACGCGATTAAATCATCATGAATGGGTTCATTTTCAAAGGCACATATGACATTTTGGAACGGCTGATTTTGTCCAATATTTGGCGGAAATTGCAACTGCTCGATAAAATAATCAATACTGGTTGGCGATGCATCAATCAAATGCCCATCAATATCATAATGGGAAAACGAAATGCCAAGTTTTTCAGCAGATTGTTTAAGTGATAAGGACATTTGCATACAACGAATGATACATCTATATAATACTTATTAAGTATTATAAGTAAGCACAATTGAAATACAATTGCCAATCTTGCAAATTGTGACCTAAATCAAAAAACAAAGTTTAAAGAGAATAAAAAAACAGCGAAATTTAAATTATTCAGTTTCAATGACAAATTCAAACCAATCAATGACATCTTCTTCATGTACGCCATCTTGAATTAAAACACCTGCATTTTTCACTGAATTAGGATCGCCGCTGATTAAAGGATGCCATTTGGGCAAAGATTTCCCCTCATACAATAAACGATATGCACAGGTATTCGGCAACCACCCAAAATCAGGCAAATTCTTTTTGGTTAATTTGGTGCAATCACTTTCAATTTTAAAACGTTCAGGATAATTACGACACTTCCCTGTTTCCACATCTAATAGATTGCAAGCAATTCGCGTATAGTAGAGTTTTTCACGCTTGCCTCGTCCTTGAATATATTTACGATAACAGCATTTCCCGCAGCCATCACATAAGGCTTCCCATTCGGATTCCGTCATTTCAAGGAGCGATTTTTTTTGCCAAAAATGAGATTCAAATTGCATAGTGAAACCAATAAAAAAGTGCGGTCAAAATTTACGTGATTTTTGACCGCACTTTGTTGTTTAGAATTAGAAGCCTTCTTTTAAGCTTACGGTTAAGTTAAACACTAAGTGTTCTGGGCGGCTATCTTTGTTATCCGCACAGAAATAACCTTCGCGCTCAAATTGATAACCTTTTTCAGGTTCTGCATTTGCAAGGCTTTGTTCTACAAAACCGTGTTTCACCACTAAAGAGGTTGGATTTAACACGCTTTCGATTTCTTCTGCTGCACCTGGGTTTGGTACGGTGAAAAGACGCTCATATAAACGGAACTCAGCCGGATGATTATGCACTGCAGATACCCAGTGAATTACCCCTTTCACTTTGCGACCATCCGCTGGATTTTTACCTAAGGTTTCAGGATCGTAAGTACAGAAAATCGTGGTAATTTCACCATTTGCATCTTTTTCTACACGTTCAGCTTTAATCACATAAGCATTACGCAAACGCACTTCTTTACCTAATACTAAGCGTTTATATTGTTTATTTGCTTCTTCACGGAAGTCTGCGCGATCAATATAAAGCTCTTTCGTAAATGGTAATTGACGCTCACCTAATTCTGGACGATTTGGGTGATTTGGTGCCGTTAAGGTTTCTTCGCCTTCAAAGTTTTCGATCACTACGCGAACAGGATCAATCACCGCCATTGCGCGTGGTGCGTTTTCGTTTAAATCTTCACGAATGCAGGCTTCAAGTGCAGAATACTCTACAACGTTATCTTGTTTAGTCACACCGATACGACGGCAGAACTCACGTAATGAAGCCGGTGTATAACCGCGACGACGTAAACCTGAAATGGTTGGCATACGCGGATCGTTCCAACCATCTACAATGCCATCATTCACTAATTTCAATAATTTACGTTTAGATGTTAATGTACCTTCTAAATTCAAACGTGAAAATTCATATTGATGCGGTAATGGACGTTCAATACTAATATTTTCTAACACCCAGTCATATAAACGACGGTTGTCTTGGAATTCTAATGTACATAGAGAGTGTGTAATACGCTCAATCGCATCAGAGATACAGTGAGTGAAATCGTACATTGGGTAAATGCACCATTTGTCACCGGTTTGGTGATGGCTCGCAAATTTAATACGATAAAGCACGGGATCACGCATGACCATAAATGGTGAGGCCATGTCGATTTTCGCACGAAGACTTAATGTCCCTTCCGCAAACTCACCGTTTTTCATTCTTTCGAATAACGCGAGGTTTTCTTCAACACTACGATCACGGTATGGACTGTTTTTACCTGGCTCAGTTAATGTACCGCGATATTCACGCATTTCATCTGGAGAAAGTTCATCCACATACGCTAGCCCCTTTTCGATTAACTCAATCGCATAGCCATAAAGTGCATCGAAGTAATCAGACGCATAACGCGGTTCGCCTTCCCATTTAAAGCCTAACCATTCCACATCGGCTTTAATGGAATCCACATATTCCACGTCTTCTTTTACTGGGTTGGTATCGTCAAAACGTAGGTTACATAAACCGTTATATTCTTTTGCCAAGCCGAAGTTTAAGCAAATCGATTTTGCGTGGCCAATATGCAAATAGCCATTTGGCTCAGGTGGGAAACGAGTATGAACACTTTTGTGTTTACCCGAAGCTAAATCTTCATCAATAATTTGAGTAATGAAATTGTGTGTGCGGGTATTTTCCGCATTTTCTAGAGTGTGTTCTGTATTGCTCATAAATTTCTCAATAAATTGAAAACAATTTCCCCATTCTATACGAAAAGTCTGGCGTTGTGAATTTGATCACAAAACTAACCGCACTTTCATTAAATTAAGACTGAATTTTTTAGGATTTTTAGGTCTAACTTGAAGATTTTTCGTGCAAACTGAAAAGTTTACCTTTAGAATACCTCTTTACTGAACAAACGTTCATTTTTATTTAGGATAACAAAGTCTTTATGAAAAAACGCTTTTTTATTTTACTTGGATTAGCCGTTGCTGCTGGCGCAGCTTATTATTTTTTCTCAAGCAATAACAAACAAGAAACCACCTATCTGACGGAATCCGTTACCCGTGGCGATGTGGAAAAAACAGTTGTCGCCTCTGGTTCAGTTGAAAGCGTGAATGAAGTCGATGTCGGTGCCCAAGCTTCGGGTAAAATTACCAAACTCTATGTCAAATTAGGGCAAGAAATCAAAAAAGGCGAAATGATCGCAGACATTGATTCCACAACCCAAATTAATACCTTAAATACCCAAAAGGCCGCATTAGTTAGCTACCAAGCTCAATTAAAAGCGAAGAAAACCGCTTATGATGTTGCCCTTTCAAGTTATAACCGCTTATCAAAACTTTATTCGCAAAAAGCGACGTCTTTAGATAGTGTAAATACCGCAAAAAGCACCCTTGATAATGCGAAAGCTGAAATGGAAGCCATTGAAGCTAATATCAAACAAGCTGAAATTGAAGTGAATACCGCAGAAACCAATGTGGGTTACACCAAAATCACCGCACCAATGGACGGTACTGTCATTTCTGTGCCCGTTTCTGAAGGTCAAACCGTTAATGCCAACCAAACGACTCCAACGATTGTAACTATTGCTGATTTAAGCAAAATGAAAATTAAGCCTGAAATTTCAGAGGGCGATATTACTAAAGTTAAGGCAGGCCAAGAAGTCAGCTTTACTATTTTATCAGATAGCCAAACCGTGTATCACTCCGTCATTGATTCTGTTGATCCAGCCAATACTACGACAAGTGATAGCTCTTCAACATCATCTTCGACAAGTTCAAGTAGCAGCTCCACAACCAGTGCGATTTACTATTATGCCAATGTACTGATTGATAATCCTGATCGAATTTTACGCATCGGAATGACGACAGAAAACAACATCAAAATTGCCAATGCAAAAGATGTGTTATTGGTTTCCAATATGGCTATTCAAAAACGTGATGGCAAAAGCTTTGTCAATGTATTGAATGACAAAAATCAGCCTGAACAGCGTGAAGTTGAAACCGGTGTACAAAATGATTTCCAAACTGAAATCAAATCTGGTTTAAACGAAGGTGAAAAAGTTATCGTGTCACAAGTGGCCAATGGTGAAAAAGTAGGCTCTATGCCTCGTGGTCCAAGAATGTTCTAAAAGTGCGGTAGAAAATTAATGAATATTATTGAAATTAAGGATCTCAACCGTTACTTCGGTGAAGGCGAAAATCGCGTTCATATTTTAAAGAATGTCTCTTTAAATATTGAAAAAGGCGATTTTGTCGCGATTATTGGGCAATCAGGTTCCGGCAAATCGACCTTGATGAACATCATCGGGTGCTTGGATACGGCAACCAGTGGTTCTTACAAAATCAATGGTAAAGAAACCATTGAATTAAGCAAAGATCAGCTTTCAGATTTACGTAGCCAAAAATTCGGTTTTATTTTCCAACGCTATAACTTATTGTCAAGTTTAACTGCCGCTGAGAACGTCGCTTTGCCTGCAATTTATGCGGGAATGTCACAAGAAAAACGTCTTTCTCGTGCAAAACAACTTTTAGAAAAATTAGGCTTAGGCGATAAATGGCAAAATAAACCAAGCCAGCTTTCCGGTGGTCAGCAACAACGTGTGAGTATTGCGCGTGCGTTGATGAACGGTGGTGAAATTATTTTAGCTGATGAACCCACTGGCGCATTGGATTCGCAAAGCGGTCAAAATGTGATGGAAATTCTGCGTCAATTACACGCAGAAGGCCACACTATTATTATGGTAACCCACGACCGAGAAATTGCCGCCAGTGCGAATCGCGTGATTGAAATTAAAGACGGTGAAATCATTGGCGATACACAAAAAGAAGCGGTAAAAAGTGCGGTCGAAAATCAAACTAAATCTAAACCGCACTTTGGGTTTAGCAAAGATCAATTTGTAGAAGCCTTTCGTATGTCTGTGAGTGCGATTATTGCCCACAAAATGCGTTCTCTTTTAACCATGCTCGGGATTATTATCGGGATTACGTCTGTGGTTTCCGTCGTGGCATTGGGAAATGGTTCACAGCAAAAAATCTTAGAGAATATCAAAGGTATTGGTACAAATACCATGACCATTTTTAATGGTACAGGCTTTGGTGATCGTCGTGCTGAACAAATGCAGAATCTCACGATTAATGATGCCACAGCCTTAAATCAGCAAAGCTACGTACAAAGCGTCACGCCAAATAGCTCATCAAGTGGCACATTGATTTACGGCAACCAAACTTTCTCCTCGACCAGTTTAAAAGGTGTAGGCGAACAATATTTTGATGTAGATGGCTTAAAACTAAAATCCGGTAATTTATTTTCTGCTCAAGATGTTGCTGATAACAACCAAGTAGCCTTAATCGATGAAAGTGCGAAAAAGTCGATTTTCCCAGATGAAAATCCCATCGGCAAAATTGTGATGTTTAATAAACGTCCATTACGTATTATTGGCGTGGTATCTGATAAACAAATGGGTGGGGCAAGTAGTTCACTTAATCTCTATGCGCCTTACACTACCGTGATGAATCGTATTTCGGGCAGTAAAAAAATTGGTTCGATTACCGTTAAAGTGGATGATTCCGTGAATACTACTGTCGCCGAAAAAGGGATTACTGAATTACTCACCATGCGTCATGGTAAAAAAGATTTCTTCATCATGAATAGTGATACCATTAAACAAACCATTGAAAGTACAACTGGCACGATGAAATTACTCATTTCCTCTATCGCCTTTATTTCATTAATCGTTGGTGGGATTGGTGTGATGAATATTATGTTGGTTTCCGTGACAGAGCGAACCAAAGAAATTGGTGTACGCATGGCTATTGGGGCAAGGCAATTCAATATTCTGCAACAATTTTTGATTGAAGCGGTGTTGATTTGTTTAATTGGCGGCGTGACGGGTATTCTGCTTTCGGGGTTAATCGGTCTACTATTTAACGTATTTATGACTGACTTTACGATGGCATTCTCTACCGGCTCAATTGTTGCGGCAGTGGTATTCTCTACCCTGATTGGTGTGATCTTCGGTTATATGCCGGCAAAACGTGCGGCACAATTAGATCCAATTACCGCCCTTGCGAGAGAATAAAGAAATTTTGTAAAACACAAAAGAGCGGTTAAAATTCTCACTAATTTTTGACCGCACTTTAATTAAAAAGAAAGGAAAAAATCCATGTTAAAAATGAAAAAATTAACCTTTGCAATCGCGATGGCAACTGCTCTAGCAGGTTGTGCTAACATCGGCGATTCTTATAAAGCGAGCCAGCAGGATTACCAAAATTATGCGGAAATCACCAAACAATTTAATGTAAAAGAAAACTGGTGGGCGCTTTACAATGATTCACAATTAAATCGTGTGGTAGAACAAGCATTAGTTAACAACAAAGATTTAGCCAAAGCGTCTGTTGCCGTAAACCGCGCTCTATATAATGCAAACCTTGCAGGCGCGAATTTAATTCCTGCATTTAGCGGTTCAACCCAATCTTCCGCAAGTAAAAATGTGAAAACCGGTGGCAGCTCAGCAGTAAGCCATCAAGGTGCATTAAATGTGAGTTATACGTTAGATTTATGGCAACGCTTAGCGGATACTGCAGATGCCGCAGAATGGTCACACAAAGCAACGGCTGAAGATTTAGAAGCAACCAAACTTTCACTCATCAACTCTGTTGTGACAACGTATTATCAAATTGCTTATTTAAATGACGCTATCAGCACAACTGAGGAAACCATTAAATACTACAACGACATTAGCAGCATTATGCAACGTCGTTTATCGCAAGGTGTCGCTGACAGTGCTAGTGTGGATCAATCACAACAAGCTGTATTAACCGCTCGTAACAACTTGATCAACTATCAAACACAACGCAAAACAGCGGAACAAACTTTACGTAACTTACTAAACTTAAAACCGGAAGAAGCATTAAATATCAACTTCCCACACATTCTTAATGTGAAAAATGTGGGTGTGAATTTAAATGTGCCTGTTTCTGTGATTGCGAATCGTCCTGATGTGAAAGGCTATCAATATCGCTTAAGCAGTGCATTCAAAAATGCAAAAGCAACTGAAAAAGGCTGGTTCCCAGAAGTCACTTTAGGTGGAAGCTTAACATCAAGTGGTACTAAAGTCGGTAACGCATTGGACAATCCTGTGGGTACAGGCTTAATCGGCATTAGCCTACCATTCCTCAACTGGAATACGGTGAAATGGAACGTGAAAATCTCTGAAGCCGATTATGAAACCGCACGTTTAAACTACGAGCAAAGTATTACTAAAGCTTTGAATGATGTAGATACCAACTACTTCGCCTATACACAAGCGCAAAGTGCCTTTGCTAACTTACAAAAAACACACAGCTATAACCAACGTATCACCAAATACTATCGTGATCGTTACAATGCTGGTGTATCTGAATTACGTGAATGGCTTGCTGCGGCAAACACAGAGAAAAGCTCTCAACTTTCTATCTTGAATGCGAAATACAACATCATTCAAGCAGAAAATGCCGTATATAGTTCAATGGCAGGTTATTACTCTCGTTAAAATTATGATTAAGGAAGTTTCGGCTTCCTTAATGTTTTTTATGGATATGTAAAATGAAAAAACAACTGACTTTTTATTTCATTCGCCACGGTAAAACTGTTTGGAATACGGAAGGTTTAATGCAAGGTCATGGTGATTCCCCTTTAACAGAAGAAGGCGTTAATGGTGCGAAAAAAACAGGTGTGGCACTTAATCATATTCCTTTTGTCGCGGCCTACTCTAGCGTATTAAAACGTACCATCGCGACAGCCTCTCATATTATTGGTGAACGAGATATTCCCCTTTTCCATCACCAAGGTTTAAACGAACAATATTTTGGTTCTTGGGAAGGTCAACTTGTTGATACCTTAAGAGAACATCCGGAATTCCAGCAACTCATTAAAGATCCTGCCAATTACAAAGCTCAAGTAAATGGTGGAGAAACATTCGAACAGCTGGGCAAGCGTGCCATGAAAGCATTGCACGACATTATTAAGATCCACAATCAAGGCAATATTCTCATTGTGTCGCATGGCCATACTCTACGTTTATTGCTTGCCTTATTAAACGGTGCTACGTGGCAAAGTCACCGCGATGAAGATAAATCAGTATCGCTCATTAACACCTCAATTAGTGTTGTGCATTATGACGATGAGAACGGTTTTTGCGTTGAGAAAATAAATGATGCGGATCATTTGAAATAAGCAAACTTAGCTAAAAAAATAACCGCACTTTGGATGACCTAAAGTGCGGTTAATTTTTATGATGTTTTTGTGATTATTTCACTTCGCGGAATAAAATCTCGCTTGGAATTACAGAGCCTTGCCAGTAAAGCTCAGTTGACACTTTCTCCGCTAAATCTAAGAAAGATTTCGCGATTTCACTGTCTGGTGCGGCAACTACGGTTGGTTTACCCGCATCCAAATCTTGACGAACTTGGATATTCAACGGTAATTGACCTAATACTTTCACATTGTATTTTTGTGCCATTTTTTCTGCACCACCGGTACCAAAAATCGCTTCGTGATGACCACAATTGCTACAAATATGCATAGACATATTTTCCACAATACCTAACACTGGCACAGATACACGTTCAAACATCGACACGCCTTTCACCGCATCTAATAATGCAATATCTTGTGGTGTTGTGACCACTACCGCACCCGTTACAGGGATTTGTTGTGAAAGGGTTAATTGGATATCACCTGTACCAGGAGGCATATCGATTACTAAGTAATCCAAGCTGTCCCATAAGGTTTCATTTAAAAGCTGGCTTAATGCACTACTTGCCATAGGACCACGCCAAATGGTTGCATTATCTTCATCCATTAAGAAACCGATCGAGTTGGCAGATAAACCATACGCTTTAATTGGGGTGATATGTTGGTTATCCGGTGAAGTTGGGCGTTGATGCGGCGCACCTAGCATATGCGGAATAGATGGGCCGTAAATATCTGCATCTAAGATCCCCACACGAGCACCTTGAGCTTGTAAAGCAAGTGCAAGATTCACCGAAACTGATGATTTCCCTACCCCACCTTTACCTGAAGTCACTGCAATGATGTTCTTCACACCTTTTACTGCCGGTTGATTATTTGCACGTTTTAACGTTGCGATTTGATAATTCACCACCCATTTGATTTCTTTGCTATCTGTTGCTTTTAATAACGCATCAGAAAGCTGCTGTTTCACTTGCTCCACGCCAGTGTTCCATGCAAAAGGCAATTGTAATTCAATACGTAATACGTCACCGCCTTTTTCAACTTTCTTCACAGTCTTTAATTCGATTAAGTCTTTTTGTAAGGTTGGGTGTTGAAATTGTTGGAAAAGTTGCAGAACCTGAGATTGTTGTTCTGCCGTTAAATTTTCAGAAAAAGCAGTTGCCATAATATTCCTTTAATAGTAGTAGGTAGTAGAGTAAATTTGTCAGGGATATTCTACCCCTTTTACACCTCAAATGTTAAGCTAAAAGTATAACTAAACTAGAAAAAATCACACTAATCGGGTAACATACTCGCAATTTTTGCAAAAAGAATAAGAGAAAAATAATGACAACTCAACCTCGTAAAATTTTAGTCACTTGTGCATTACCTTATGCAAATGGTGCCATTCATTTAGGCCATATGTTAGAACATATTCAAGCGGATATTTGGGTGCGTTTCCAACGTATGCGTGGCAATAAAATTCATTTTGTCTGTGCTGATGACGCGCACGGCACACCAATCATGCTTAATGCTGATAAATTAGGCATTACACCAGAAGAATTAATCGCAAAAGCAAAAGCTGATCACGTACGTGATTTTGCAGGCTTTAATATCAGTTTTGATAACTATCACTCTACTCACAGTGAAGAAAATAAACAAATCACTGCGGACATTTACAATAAATTAAAAGCTAAAGGCTTCATTAAAACGAAAGTGATTTCTCAGTTATTCGATCCTGAAAAGAACATGTTCTTACCGGATCGTTTCGTCAAAGGGACTTGTCCAAAATGTAAAGCTGAAGATCAATACGGTGATAACTGCGAAGTTTGTGCTTCGACTTATAGCCCGATGGATTTAATTAATCCACGTTCTGCTGTATCAGGCGCAACACCAATCATCAAAGAATCTGAACACTTCTTCTTTGACTTACCTGCTTTTGAAGGGATGTTAAAAGAATGGACTCGCTCTGGTTCACTTCAACCGGAAATTGCAAACAAAATGCAAGAATGGTTTGAAAGTGGTTTGCAACAATGGGATATCTCTCGTGATGCCCCTTATTTTGGTTTTGAAATTCCAGGTGCAAAAGATAAATTCTTCTATGTTTGGCTAGATGCTCCAATCGGCTACATGGCTTCTTTCAAAAATCTCTGCGATCGTGAAGGCATTGATTTTAATGAATTCTGGGGCGAAAACAGCGATGCAGAACTTTATCACTTTATCGGTAAAGATATCGTGTATTTCCACAGTCTATTCTGGCCGGCAATGTTAGAAGGTAGCGAATTCCGCAAACCAACCAATGTGTTTGCTCACGGTTATGTCACCGTAGATGGCGCAAAAATGTCCAAATCACGCGGTACATTTATCCAAGCCAGCACCTATTTAAATCACATTGACCCAGAATGTTTGCGTTACTACTACGCAGCGAAATTAAACGATCGCATCGAAGATCTTGATTTCAATTTGGAGGATTTCGTTCAACGAGTCAATACAGATATCGTGAATAAATTAGTCAATTTAGCTTCTCGCAATGCGGGCTTTATCACAAAACGTTTTGAAGGCAAATTAGCAGATAAATTAGAAGATGAAGCGCTTTCCAATGAATTCACTGCACAAGCTGAACAAATTGCTGCTTACTATGAAAGCCGTGAATACAACAAAGCGATTCGTGAAATCATGGCATTAACTGATAAAGCCAATAAATATATTGATGAAAAAGCCCCTTGGGTCATTGCAAAAGAAGAAGGCAAAGAGGCTGAATTACAAGCAGTTTGCTCAATGGGTATCGAGCTTTTCCGTGTATTAATGTCTTACTTAAAACCGGTTCTTCCAAAACTAGCTGAACGTGCAGAAGCGTTTTTACAAACAGAACTCACTTGGAATAATATTGCACAACCATTATTAGGTCATCAGCTTACTCCATTTAAAGCACTTTTCTCTCGTTTAGAGAAAAAACAAATTGATGCTGTTGTAGAAGAAACTAAAGCACTTTTCGCTGAAGCAAACAAAGCGACAGAAAAAACAGTGGCAAAAGCGACCGCACTTTCAAATGTCGAACCAATTGCTGATACCATTACCATTGACGATTTTGCTAAAATTGATATGCGTGTAGCAAAAGTGCTGAAATGCGAAGCTGTACCTGAATCAAACAAACTCTTACGTTTTGAATTAGATTTAGGTGACCACACTCGCCAAGTGTTCTCTGGCATTAAAGCGGCTTACAACAAACCTGAAGAATTAGAAGGTCGTTTTGTTATTGTGGTAGCAAACCTAGCTCCTCGCAAAATGAAATTCGGTGTATCAGAAGGAATGATTCTTTCTGCAGGCACAGGTGAAAGTGATTTATTCTTACTTTCAGCTGATAGCGGTGTGACTGCCGGTATGCAAGTAAAATAATTTAATATTTAGGCGACTTCGGTCGCCTTTTTTATTGCCAAATAGAATCAAATACCCTACCATATCAATCAGTTATTTATCATGCCAATTAAAAGGAATTCATTATGACAAACGAACTTATCTGCTATAAACAAATGCCGGTTTGGACAAAAGATAAACTACCTAAAATGTTCCAAGAAAAACACAATACAAAAGTGGGCACTTGGGGCAAACTTACGGTATTGAAAGGTAAGCTTAAGTTTTATGAGCTAACTGAAGATGGTGATGTTATTGCTGAGCATATTTTCACGCCTGAAAGTAACATTCCGTTTGTCGAGCCACAAGCCTGGCACCGAGTTGAAGCCCTTTCTGATGACTTAGAGTGTACGCTTGGTTTCTATTGCCAAAAAGAAGACTACTTCAGCAAAAAATACAACATGACTGCAACGCACGGTGATGTGGTTGATGCGGCTAAAATTATCAAACCTTGTAAAGTGTTAGATTTAGGCTGTGGACAAGGTCGTAACTCCCTTTATTTAAGTTTAAAAGGTTATGATGTGACTTCGTGGGATCACAACGAAAATAGCATTGCCTTCTTAAACGAAACCAAAGATAAAGAAAACTTGAATATCAAGACTGCAGTTTATGATATTAATACCGCCAATATTCAAGAAAACTACGACTTTATTGTATCAACCGTAGTATTTATGTTCTTAAATCGTGAACGAATTCCTGCCATTATTAAGAATATGCAAGAACACACCAACCCAGGCGGTTATAATCTAATTGTAGCAGCAATGTCTACGCCTGAAGTACCTTGTCCACTTCCATTCTCATTTACATTCTCTGAAGGTGAATTGAAAGAATATTATAAAGATTGGGAATTCTTAGAATATAACGAAAATATGGGCGAATTACATAAAACCGACGAAAACGGCAATCGCATCAAATTAAAATTTGCCACAATGTTAGCAAGAAAAAAATAATTCGCTAATTTAGAAAATAAAATGACCGCACTTTATCTATCAAGTGCGGTCATTTTTTATGGGATTTTAATTACTCTTCAATAGAACGTAATAACTCATTGATACCCACTTTACCTAAAGTTTTTGCATCAACTTTTTTCACGATCACTGCACAGTATAAGCTGTATTTACCACATTTTGATGGAAGGCTACCTGAAACAACCACAGAACCCGCAGGAACGCGACCGTAGAACACTTCACCCGTTTCACGATCATAGATTTTAGTTGATTGACCAATGAATACGCCCATAGAGATCACACAACCATCTTCAACAATCACGCCTTCAACCACTTCAGAACGTGCACCGATAAAACAGTTATCGCCGATAATGGTTGGGTTTGCTTGTAATGGCTCTAATACACCACCGATGCCTACACCACCAGATAAGTGTACATTTTTACCAATTTGCGCACATGAACCAACAGTTGCCCATGTATCAACCATGGTACCTTCACCCACGTATGCACCGATATTGACATAAGATGGCATTAATACACAGTTTTTAGAGATATATGCACCTTTACGTACGGTTGCAGAAGGTACGACACGGAAACCTTCTTGAGCAAAACGCTCTTCGGTATAGTCAGCAAATTTTAATGCTACTTTGTCATAGTATTTGGTTTCTGCACCATCAATGATTTGGTTATCATTGATACGGAAAGATAATAATACTGCTTTTTTCAACCATTGGTGAGTCACCCATTCACCATCAATCTTTTCTGCAACACGGTATTTACCGCTATCTAATCCTTCGATCACTTCTTCGATTGCTGCACGAGTTTGTGCATCAACTGTTTTAGGGGTAATTTCCGCACGTTTTTCAAATGCAGCTTCAATAACTTGTTGTAAATTTGACATTTTGCTTCCTATTGTTGATGTGAAATAACGGTTGATAGTTGTATCATATTTTTGACTTTCAAGCAAAAAACAACCGCACTTTCTTTTGATTTAAAACATAAAAAAAGCGAACCTTATTATGGCTCGCTTTTTTCTATTTTTTCGTTTAAGTTAGTTGATAACAGAAACATTTAATGATGAACCGCCAACGATTCTTACGCGACGACCTGCTTTAAAGCTAGGATCCGCTTTTTGAACCACCACGATCTCTTCTCTATTATCTTTTCTGATAACAAGCTCTGCACCATTAACTTGGCTCATTTTCTCTTCAGCTTTGCTACCAATAATCGCCCCACCAATTGCTCCTACTGCTGTTGCAATTGCTTGTCCAGTGCCACCGCCAATTGTACTACCAGCGATACCACCTAAAGCACCACCACCAACTGTACCGATTACACCTGGATTATCCGCTTGGATTTTAACAGGACGAACAGAAACAATAGTACCATAGCTAATTGAACGCGCTTCTTTTGCTTGTCCAGCTTCATACACATCACCGCTAAAAATATCAGTGTTTGCACAACCGGTTAAGCCGATAGACATCATAAGTGCTAATGCTACTGTTACTTTTTTCATAAAACTAACCTTCTAAAAATAAATTAGATTGGGTTTCTTGGAGACCAAGTAGAAACGTTTTTCACGCCTTGACCGTTGTCAGATACTTTCACACAAGCACCGGTTACTAAAGTTGAATCGTATTTGTGAACGATAACTTCTGTTTCACCTTCTTGTTTGTATGAGCAGTCGTTTTTACGAACGGTTAATTTTACATCATCACCTTGGAATTCGGTGAAGATAACTTGACCTTTATAAGCGCTTTCATCTTTTTGTGATTGAGATGAACAAGCTGATAAACCTAAACTTAATAAGACAGTTAATGCTAAGGTAATTTTTTTCATTACACTAAACCTCGAGTATTTTCTTTATTGTATAAGGATGAACCTTTATGCAAACGTGATTTTCTGTTTTATCAACAAAACTCACTGCAATGGATGGATTAGGCAATTGCTCCCCTTCCACCTTAGGTTCGCTCACCTTCATGGTTAATTGAGTTAGTTCCTTCCATAAAAATGTATTGCAAATTCGATTAACCCAATCCTCAACAGATTCATGAGATAAAAACGGCATTACAATTTCAATATGTTCCCAAGTTTCTTGGGGATATTGCTTATTTTTAGGAAACGGTAATTCAATAACATCGACAGGCTGACCAATGAAATCAACTGGCTCATCTAATTCAATCAAATAGATAGGACGCCCATTGACGATATTATCGCTTAAAATTCTACCGCACTTTAATAACTCTGTCAGCCAATTTTTTGCTTTTTCTTCAGTATTTGCTCTTAAAGCTAAATGATCAATTTGATAATCCGCTAAATTCACTTTCATGACAGCAGCTAATTGCTGAATTTTTTCCTGAAATAAAGGCAACTCTTGATAAAGTGCGGTCGATTTTTCCATTAAATTTGACATTTTCTCCTGCTCTTACTTTGAGAAATCTATAAACAACGGTATCATAGCCGATTATTTTCATTATTCAATTTCAAGATTAGGAAAAACCGTGAATATTCAATCTATTTTATCCGATAAAATTAAACAAGCGATGATTGCTGCTGGCGCAGATGAACAATGTGATGCGCTTATTCGCCAATCAGGTAAACCACAATTTGGCGACTACCAAGCAAACGGCATCATGGCTGCTGCTAAAAAACTAGGTTTAAATCCACGTGAATTTGCACAAAAAGTATTAGATCATGCTGATCTTTCTGATGTCGCTGAAAAAACTGAAATTGCTGGTCCAGGTTTTATTAATATTTTCTTAAATCCAACTTGGTTAGCGAATAATGTTTCTGCCGCATTAAAAGATCAAAATCTTGGTGTCAGCGCAAATGAAAAACAAACCATCGTGATTGATTATTCTTCACCAAACGTTGCGAAAGAAATGCACGTAGGCCACTTACGTTCTACCATCATCGGTGATGCTGTTGTTCGTACCCTTGAATTTTTAGGTCACAACGTTATTCGTGCGAATCACGTGGGTGACTGGGGTACGCAATTTGGTATGCTTATTGCTTATCTTGAAAAAATGGAAAATGAACATGCGAGTGAAATGGAACTTCAAGATCTTGAAGCATTCTATCGCGAAGCGAAAAAACATTATGATGAAGATGAAGCTTTCGCTGAAAAAGCCCGTAACTATGTGGTGAAATTGCAAGGTGGGGATGAATATTGCCGCACAATGTGGAAAAAATTAGTCGATATCACCATGCAACAAAACCAACGTAACTACGATCGTTTGAATGTCACCTTGACCGAAAAAGATGTGATGGGTGAAAGTCTTTATAACCCTATGTTACCAGCTATCGTTGAAGATCTGAAAAAACAAGGTTTAGCCGTTGAAGATGAAGGTGCATTGGTCGTTTATCTTGATGAATTCAAAAACAAAGAAGGCGAACCGATGGGGGTAATCGTTCAGAAGAAAGATGGTGGTTTCCTTTATACCACTACCGATATTGCGGCGGCTAAATATCGCTATGAAACCTTAAAAGCGGATCGCGCATTAGTGTTCTCTGATACACGCCAAAGCCAACACATGCAACAAGCTTGGTTAATTACGCGTAAAGCAGGTTATGTACCAGATAGCTTCTCACTTGAACATAAAAACTTCGGTATGATGTTGGGTAAAGATGGTAAACCATTCAAAACTCGTACTGGTGGTACCGTAAAATTAGCAGATTTATTAGATGAAGCGATTGAGCGTGCCACTGTATTAATCAATGAGAAAAATACCAATTTATCTGATGAAGAAAAAACTGCGGTTATTGAAGCGGTGGGTATTGGCTCGGTGAAATATGCGGATCTTTCCAAAAACCGCACAACTGACTATGTGTTCGATTGGGATAATATGCTCAGTTTTGAAGGTAATACCGCGCCTTATATGCAATATGCTTATACGCGTATTCGTTCAATCTTCAATAAAGCAGACGTGAATCCAACCGCACTTGCAGAAGCGAAAATTCAGCTTTCAGATGAAAAAGAACGTGCATTAGCGATCAAATTACTTCAATTTGAAGAAGCCGTTCAAACTGTGGGTAAAGAAGGTACACCTCATGTACTCTGTGCTTATTTATATGAGTTGGCGGGTGTATTCTCTTCATTCTATGAACACTGTCCAATCTTAAATGCAGAAGATGAAAACGTAAAATTAAGCCGTTTAAAACTCGCTTCTCTTACAGAGAAAACCTTAAAACAAGGTTTAGCGTTATTAGGCATTAAGACAATCGAAAAAATGTAAAAAAAGTGCGGTCAATTTCGACCGCACTTTTTCTTTATACATCCACTAAAATGAGTATCGCAGCTTCTCCGCCCCATTCTTTGGGAGCTTGGTGTAACGCTCGGACTTTAGGGTGCTGAACTAACCAACGTGGAATTTGTTTTTTCAACGTAAAGGTTCCATAGCCCGTCATGATGCTCGCGCAATAAACATGCTCATCTTCACAAGCTAACAACAGTGCTGCCAATTCCATTTTAGCTTGCTCACGGGTTAAACCATGTAAATCCAAAAATAATTCAGGTGAAAAATCACCACGACGAAGTTGTTTCAATAAATGGCTATCTTCCCCTTCGCGTAAATATTTGATGACACCATCATGTTCATTTAGCAAGGGTTCATATTCATCGGAAAAATAGAAAAGCGTATCTTCTTTTTCTCGAATATCACGTAAATGGGATTTTTTTTGACCGCTCTTTTGACGAGGTGCCACAAAGGTATCTTGCTTGATGGGTTTGATCCCTTTGGTTTCTGCCCGAAAAAGATCAAAATCGTCTGGTTCTGTCATTATTTTTCTCAATTTGTTATTTTGCTTAATGATAGCACATCTATTCTATGGTATAACTAGCCAAATTTTTTATTGAGGCAGAAAATGGAAACCTTACACAATCAAGAGCTTGTTACAACAATTTTAGAAGATAATGTGGCAAGTGAATTAACAACCATTCAAGATTTTTTACGCTGGACATACAGCACATTCAACCGTTCTGATATTTATTACGGGCAAGGCCATGACAATGCGTGGGATGAAAGCCTTCAATTAGTCCTTGCGGGACTTCAATTACCACTCGATTTACCGCAAGATTTATTTAACAGTAAACTGACTCATTCAGAAAAAGAAACCTTAGTACAATTGGTTTTAAGCCGTATTGAGCAACGTGTGCCAGTCGCTTATTTAACGAATAGTGCGTGGTTCTGCGGATTAGAATTCTATGTGGATGAGCGTACAATTATTCCTCGCTCGCCAATTAGTGCATTAATCCAAGATAAATTTGCTCCGCTTTTAAAATCTGAACCAAAACGCATTTTAGATCTTTGTACTGGCAGTGGTTGTATCGCAATCGCGACAGCTGAAGCCTTTCCTGAAGCGGAAGTAGATGCAGTCGATCTTTCTGTGGATGCGTTAAATGTGGCAGAGATCAATATTGCGCGTCATCAATTAGAACATCGTGTTTTCCCGATTCAATCAGATTTATTTCAAAATCTCTTCGGTCAACAATATGATTTAATCGTCACCAATCCGCCTTATGTGGATGAGGAAGACTTGGCAGATATGCCTGAAGAATTCCATTATGAGCCTGAATTAGCCTTAGGTTCCGGTGTTGATGGTTTAGAAATTACAAAACAAATTTTAAAACAAGCGCCGGATTATTTAACATCAAATGGCATGCTCGTTTGTGAAGTGGGCAATAGCATGGTGAGTCTTATCGAGCAATATCCAGATGTGCCATTTGAATGGGTTGAACTAAAAAATGGCGGCCTAGGTGTATTTGCTATTAGCCGCGAAGATTTAGTGAAATATCGCGATTCTTTTTAATCTCAAGTGCGGTTAAAAATCATCGTAAATTTTGACCGCACTTAACAAATTACTGGCGCGCGTTCTTAACGCGTGCTTTTCTTTTTTAAATAAAACAATGAATTTACAAAAACTTTTACTGACTCGTCGTTTCTTTTCTACCCTTGCATTCTTTTCCATGCAAACGGTATTTTTCATCTATTTACAAAGAAAAGGCTTAAGCAACAGTGAAATTGCCTTTTCGCTCTCGTTGCTTTTCTTCTGTAACCAAGCATTAGCGATTTTAGCTGGTATCTGGGGCGATCGCTTTGGATTGGCTAAAATGATGTTGCTCGGCTGCTTTTTAGATGTCATTGCCTATATTTTCTTTCTCTCTGCTGACAATTATATTCTGCTTTTAATAGCCACCACTTGTTTTGGCTTAGGCAGTTGTTTGTTTGGTACCAATGCGAAAGCCTGCCTATTGGTACTCGCGGGTGAAGAATACAAAGAGAAAACTCGATTACAGGGAAAATATTTAAAAGTCTCCTCTATGTCGTCTATGTTTGCGCCTTTGTTAGTGATTCCATTTATCAAATATAATCACATTGAATGGTTGATTTGGGTCTGCTTTGCGATGGAAGCGGTTCTCTTTGCCCTAATGGTTAAACCGTTTTATCAAATCCAAACTTTGCAAACCTTAGTGAAATTTCGCTTTGCCCAAATAAAAGAAATCATCACCAAAGAATTTTTATTGGTGCATTTGATGTTGTTTATTCCTCTTTCCATTTCAACGTCATTCTTTGTGATCTTCCCTTTCCTGTTTGATAACAAATTAGGCATGCCGGAACACTCCCCCATTGCACTTTTTGTGAATGGTTTACTGACCATGTCATTACAAAGTTATTTTTCTCGAAAAATTAATTTAACGATTAAACAAACCCTATGGGTGGCACCAATCTTGACCATTGGCATTATCTTACCTTGGTTCATTACGTTGAAATATATTTCTGTGGTTTCTGCTTATATTTACTTGGTCATCTTCACGGTAATTGAAGTCTATGCTTTAACCGCGATGGCGAATTTATTAGTAAAATTTGATAACGGTACCAATCGCGGCTTTATCTTTGGCTCATCACGATTATTGCTTTCCATTGCAACAGTTATCGTCATGAACTTAGTGCCACATTTATTTTTATTGTAAAAAAGAGCGGTCAGAATTCGTATTAAATTCTGACCGCCCTTTTATATTTTTCTATACTTATTTCACTTCTAATTCAACATTATCAAACAATTTCTTCACCGCGCTGTTATCACGCAATTTCTCAGCCTTTTCAACCATTGGTCGGGTTAAGTGTGGAGAGAAAAATTCAATAAAGTCATACATATAGTTGCGTAAGAAAGTGCTGTGTTTAAACGCAATTTGCGTCATACTCGCACGGAACAAATGCCCTGCATCAATCGCCACTAAATCCTTATCTGCTGGTGTATGTGCCATAGAGGCCATAATACCTACACCTAATCCTAAACGCACATAAGTTTTAATCACGTCAGCATCCGTTGCGGTAAACACAATATTCGGCAGAATCCCTGCTCGGTTAAATGCATAATCCAAATCAGATACACCGGTAAAACCGAAGGTATAAGTGACTAATGGATATTTGCCTAACTCCTCAACAGTAAGATTTTTCACTTTTGCTAAAGGATGGTCAGGTTTAACAATTACCGAACGATTCCACAAATAACAAGGCAGTTGAATTAAATCATCAAAAAGATACGGCGCTTCTGTTGTGATCGCTAAATCCACTTCGCCCGAAATCAATGCATCATGGATTTGCGTCGGTGAACCTTGATGAATATGCAAACTCACATCCGGATATTGTTTCGAGAAACGTTCCACCACAGCCGGCAACATATAACGCGCTTGCGTATTAGTTGTCGCAATGCGTAACACGCCATGATTCGGGCAAGTATATTCATTGGCCACTGATTTAATGCTTTGGGCTTTCACTAAAAGCTCACGAGCAATGGCGACAATTTTTTTACCTGCCGGTGTAATGGATTTAATGTGTTTACCATTACGCTCAAAAATCTCTAAACCTAATTCATCTTCTAACAAGCGAACCTGTTTACTGATACCAGGTTGAGAGGTATAAAGCGCATTCGCGGCTTCAGTCACATTTAAATTTTGGTTTACAATCTCAACAATGTAGCGGAGTTGCTGCATTTTCATCGCGAATACCACCTATTTTTTATAGCGTTTACTTAACTCAGTATAACGTTTTACTGCTTTACGAATTTGACCTGATTTTGGTCGACGACGAGGTTTTGTTACGTCTAATTTGGTTTCGGTTTCAGGCGGTAAACCCACTAATTCACGTAAATAGTTGACGTTTTCCAGATCCATTTCTTCCCAACCACCACGCGGTAAGCCTTTCATCAGCTTAATGTTGCCATAACGAATACGAATTAAGCGGCTTACTTGAATGCCTTGTGATTCCCACAGACGGCGCACCTCACGGTTACGACCTTCCATTAAAGTCACGTCGTACCATTGATTCATCCCCACACCGCCCGCAAATTTGATTTCTTTGAAATTGGCTGGACCATCTTCCAACTGTACGCCTTTACGTAAACGCGCTAACATGGCGTCGTCCACTTGACCAAATACACGCACAGAATACTCACGCTCAACTTCACGGCTTGGGTGCATTAAACGATTCGCTAATTCGCCATCTGTTGTGAAAAGCAATAAGCCTGAAGTATTAATATCCAAACGACCGACAGCAATCCATCTTGCGCCATTTAAGCGTGGTAAACGATCGAATACAGTTGGACGACCTTCGGGATCACTACGCGTACAAAGTTCACCTTCTGGTTTGTAATACATTAATACACGGCATACTTCTTTTTGTGCTTGTTGAAGATTAATGATACGACCATCAATACGCACTTTTACACCAGAATGTACATCGATACGATCGCCAAGGGTCGCCATTTTGCCATCGACACTCACACGATTTTCAGCAATCATTGCTTCAATTTCGCGACGAGAACCTTGTCCTGCTCGCGCAAGCACTTTCTGTAATTTTTCACCTTCTACAGTAGATTGACGAGATGGCTTAGCCACCTTAGTCTTAGGAGTTGATTTGATGTCAGAATTGACCGCACTTTTACGATCTTTACGCTCAAAGTGCGATTGTTTTCCCGCTTGTTTTTCACGTTCTTGTCTGACTGGTTTTTGAATAGGTTTCATTTGTTTTCCTTTGTCGCTTTCCCAAGCGTCTAAAATAAGTTAAATGAAAGGAGCGGTACTACCACTTCCTTCACGTAAAATGACTGGTGATTCTTCCGTTAAATCTACCACCGTTGTTGGCTCTTGACCTAAATAACCACCATGAATAATTAAATCCACTTGACGTTCTAAGCATTCGCGAATCTCTTCAGGATCGGAATAAGTCATATGTTCATTATCAGGCAACATCAGTGAGCAAGATAAAATCGGTTCACCTAATGCCTTCAATAAATCTAAAGCTATTTGATTATCCGGTACACGCAAGCCAATCGTTTTGCGTTTTGACGTCATTAATCGACGAGGAAGCTCTTTTGTTGCCGTCAAAATAAAGGTATAACGCCCCGGTGTATTGTTTTTAATTAAGCGATAAGCCACATTACTGACCGTTGCATAGGTTGAAAGCTCGGATAAATCGCTACATACCAACGTAAAATTATGCCCGTCTGGCAATTTACGAATCGCTACGATACGATCCATCGCATGTTTATCGCCGATCATACAACCCAAGGCATAGCCCGAATCTGTCGGATACACAATGACGCCACCTTGACGCAAGATTTCTACCGCTTGATTAATCAAACGCGCTTGCGGATTTTCAGGGTGGATATAGAAAAATTGGCTCATAATTTTGTCCTTAAAAAACTGATGAGATTATACACCGATTTAGAGACAGGTTATAAGAATTTGTTATAAAAAACGACCGCACTTTGAAAACTCATCCAAAGTGCGGTCAATTTTTTAAGTTTTTATTTCAACAATTCACGGAGGGCTGAACCGATTTCAGCGAGACTTCTCACTGTCTTCACACCCGCCGCTTCAAGTGCAGCAATTTTATCTGCAGCGGTTCCTTTCCCACCGCTAATAATCGCTCCTGCATGTCCCATACGCTTGCCTTTTGGCGCCGTTACACCAGCGATATAAGCCACCACAGGTTTTGTCACATGAGATTTAATGAACGCTGCCGCCTCTTCTTCTGCAGAGCCACCGATTTCACCAATCATCACGATGGCTTCAGTTTCAGGATCTTCTTGGAATCGTTTAAGAATATCAATGAAGTTAGATCCTGGAATAGGATCGCCGCCGATCCCTACGCAAGTGGATTGACCGAAACCTTCATCTGTTGTTTGTTTTACCGCTTCATAAGTCAAAGTACCTGAACGAGAAACAATGCCTACTCTGCCTTTTTTATGGATATTCCCCGGCATAATACCAATCTTACACTCATCCGGTGTAATCACACCTGGGCAATTTGGGCCGATCATCACAACACCCGTTTCATTTAATTTTTGTTTTACCAACAGCATATCTAATGTTGGAATGCCTTCTGTAATACAGACTACCAACTGAATACCTGCATCAATAGCTTCTAAAATGGCATCTTTACAAAATGGTGCGGGCACATAAATCATGGTTGCCGTAGCCCCTGTAGCTTGCACCGCTTCACGCACTGTATTAAATACCGGCAAACCTAAGTGAGTTGTTCCGCCTTTATTCGGTGAAACGCCACCCACTAACTTGGTACCATAAGCCAATGCCTGTTCGCTGTGAAATGTCCCTTGTGCACCAGTGAAACCTTGGCAAATTACTTTTGTCTCTTTATTAATTAAAATCGCCATGATTATTCTCCTTTTGCCGCTTTCACTGCCGCTTGTGCCGCTTCTTGTAAACTATGTGCTGCAATTAAATTCACACCACTTTCGGCTAAAATTGCTCTGCCTTGTGGGGCATTGGTTCCTTCTAATCGAACCACAACAGGTACTTTTACACCGACTTCTTGAATCGCCGCCACGACACCTTCAGCAATCAGATCACAGCGTACAATTCCACCAAAAATATTCACTAAGACAGATTTCACATTTTTATCTGTGAGAATAATCTTGAAGGCTTCAGCCACGCGCTCTTTAGTTGCACCGCCACCAACATCAAGGAAGTTTGCAGGGTTACCACCATATAATTTCACGATATCCATGGTACCCATAGCAAGCCCGGCGCCATTGACCATACAGCCAATATCACCTTCCAAAGCAACATAGTTAAGCTGATATTTTTCTGCTTCTGCTTCACGTGCATCACTTTGACTTAAATCACGTAAGGCTAATAAATCAGGATGTCGATAAAGTGAGTTATCATCAATGCTCACTTTCGCATCTACGCAAATTAAATTGCCTTCTTTCGTCACCACGAGCGGATTCACTTCAACTAAAGAAAAATCTTTTTCGATAAAAAGTTGAGCGAGTTTTACAAAAATCTCGGCAAATTGTTTATTTTGTTCGCCGCTTAAACCAAGTTTAAAGGCTAATTCTCGACCTTGATATGGCATTCCACCCACGAGAGGATCAATTGTCACTTTATAAATTAATTCAGGCGTTTCTCTTGCCACATCCTCAATGCTCATCCCCCCTGCTGAAGAAGCCATAAAAATCACTTTCTGCGAAGCGCGATCAATCACTGCACCTAAGTAGAGTTCTTTCTCAATCTGGCATGTTTCTTCAATATAAATGCTATTAACGGGTTGGCCTTTTTTATCAGTTTGGAAGGTGACTAAATGTTGGCCAAGCCATTTATCTGCAAAAGCACGCGCTTCTTCTGCATTATGCACGAGCTTCACACCACCGGCTTTTCCACGTCCACCCGCGTGAACTTGACATTTCGCTATCCAAACATCGCCATTTAGCTGAAAGAGCGCCATTTCAGCTTCATCTTCTGTTTGACATACGACTCCTTCACTCACAGGCAAATCATATTGCTTAAAAAGCTGCTTGGCTTGGTACTCATGTAAATTCATATTTCCTTCCTATTTTGATGTTGTTTAGCGAAATAAACAAAAATGTGACCGCACTTTGTTTTATTTTAAATTCTGGGCTTGCTCTTTACATATTGAGCTATATACTGAGCTAGAATAACCACAATCCATGTTAAGGATAACAACATGCAAACAAAAAAATCAAGCAATCTTGCGATTGCGCTCATTTGGTTTACTGCTGCTATTTCAATGGCAGAAATTCTCACTGGTACTTGGTTTGCTCCTCTAGGGTGGCAACAAGGTTTAATTGCCATCGTCGTTGGGCACTTTATTGGTGGTTCGATGTTTTTCTGTGCAGGTTACATCGGTGCAAAAACCCAAAAAAGTGCCATGCAAACGGTACAAATATCATTTGGTGAAAAAGGTTCTGCCCTTTTCTCTTTACTCAATGCCATGCAACTGATGGGGTGGACTGCTGTCATGATTTATATGGGGGCTGAAGTCATTTCTATCTTAAATCAAACAGCTGATGCTTCCATCTTTCCATTCCTTACACTTGGCTTAGGCATACTCATCATACTTTGGCTACTACTCGGCTTCACTAAATTAGGTATTTTCAAAAGCCTCTCACTTGTCACCATGTTTTTACTGATGCTGTGGCTAAGTATTCAAGTTGCGAATAAACCATTCATTGCCATGGATGTAGCACAAAATATTAAATTTGGTACAGCTGTTGAAATTGCTGCCGTCATGCCGCTTTCTTGGTTACCGGTAGTATCTGACCATACGAAGAATAGCGAAACGCCATTTAAAACGACCGCACTTTCAACGCTGACTTATACCGCGACTAGCTGCTGGATGTATGCTCTTGGCTTAGGTGCAGCATTAGTGACCGGTAAATCTGAAATCTCACAAATTCTTTCGCTTGCTGGTGTCAGTGTTATTGGCGTATTAATTGTCATCGCCTCTACCATGATTAACACGGCTCTTCCCGCCTATTCCACCGGCATGAGTTTAAACAATATTTTCCCTCAATTTAAAGTCACGCCAATCTCAGTTCTGACCGTGATTGTGGGCATCATATTAGCCTCAACCTTACCTGTAACAGAATACGAACATTTCTTGTTCTTTATTGGCTCAGTATTCGCGCCAATGATCGCCGTGCTTATCGCTGATTTCTTTGTGCTTAAACAGCATGATGTGAGAAAATCAGTTGATGGTGTTGGACTCGGCGTTTGGTTTGTCGGCTTCGTGCTCTATCGTTTTCTTATGGCAAAAGGTTGGGAAAGCGATTTAGGTCTGACTTTTCCTGTTATCATCATTACCTTTATCTTAGCAATCTTAGTACGCAAAATAACTAAATAAAGATTGGATTTTAACGATAGAAAGGCGGGCATTGTTCCCGCCCTTTTAATTACTTCGATATAAAAAAGGCTTTTTCCCTGAAAAGAGAAAAAGCCTATGTGCTTAAATTTCTAATAACAAACGAGTTGGATCTTCTAATAAGTCTCTAATTGCTACTAAGAAGCCGACGGATTCACGACCATCAATTAAACGGTGGTCATAAGATAGGGCTAAATACATCATTGGGCGAATCACCACTTGACCATCTACCGCAACCGGACGTTCTTTGATGGCATGCATGCCTAAAATTGCACTTTGTGGTGGATTGATGATTGGTGTAGACATTAAAGAACCAAACACGCCGCCATTAGTAATGGTGAAGTTACCGCCTGTTAAATCTTCAACCGTTAATTTACCATCACGGCCTTTTTCTGCGAGTGATTTAATTTGTTTCTCAATATCCGCCATGCTAAGTTTGTCGCAATTGCGTAATACTGGTGTAACTAAACCTCGCGGCGTTGAAACGGCAATGCTAATATCAAAATAGTTGTGATACACAATGTCATCACCATCAATTGAAGCATTCACTTCAGGATAACGTTTTAATGCTTCAACCACGGCTTTAATGTAGAAAGACATAAAGCCTAAACGTACACCATGTTGTTTTTCAAATTTCTCACCGTATGTTTTACGTAATTTCATAATCGGCTGCATATCCACTTCATTAAATGTGGTGAGCATTGCGGTGGTATTTTTCGCTTCCAATAAACGCTCTGCAATACGTTTACGTAAACGAGTCATTGGTACTCGTTTTTCTGAACGCGAGCTGTATGCCACAGTGCTGATTGTATTCTGCTCTGTCGCCACATCTTGTTTTGCTTTTTGAGCATCACGTTTTGCCACTTCACGTGCAATATCTTCACGGGTAATACGACCACCTACACCAGAACCTTGAATTTTCTCTGCATCTAAATCGTGTTCAGCTAATAAACGACGAATAGCTGGACCTTGATCCGCTGAATTATTGTGACTATTTTCAATCGCTGCTTTTTGACGATCTGCTGGTGTTGGCTCATTGCCTTTCACTGTCTCTGATGAAATATCGCCCGCTTGTTGAGTAGAAAGTTTACCTAAAAGCTGTTTACTTACTACGGTTGCACCTTCTTCTTGAAGAATTTCAGCCACTACGCCATCACTTAAAGCTGGCACTTCAAGTACCACTTTATCTGTTTCGATTTCCACTAAGACTTCGTCACGTTTTACCGCTTCACCAACTTTTTTATGCCATGTTGCAACAGTTGCATCCGCAACGGATTCCGGTAAATCTGGAACAAGAATTTCGATTGTCATTTTATTTTCCTTTAAATTATTCTTTCTTTAAAAATTACTCAAATTTTGACCGCACTTTTACAATGTCAGCGCATCTTCTACCAATTGTTTTTGCTGTTTGGTGTGTAAAGACATATAACCTACCGCAGGTGAAGCAGAGGCTGGACGACCTGCGTATTTTAACTTCACATGCTCAGGAATTGAGCTATCAAAGTTATGTTTACTGCAATACCAAGCCCCTTGGTTCAATGGTTCTTCTTGACACCACACAAAATCCGTCACATGAGCATAAGGCTCTAACGCGTTCTTCACATCTTCATGTGGATACGGATAAAGCTGTTCAATACGAATAATCGCTACATCTGTTTGGTTATTCGCACGGCGTTTTTCCAAGAGATCGTAATACACTTTACCTGAGCATAGAACCACGCGTTTAACTTGTTTTGGATCGATATCATCAATTTCACCAATGACAGTTTGGAATGTGCCATTTACTAATTCATCCATACTTGAGACCGCAAGTGGATGACGTAATAAGGATTTCGGTGAAATACCAATTAATGGACGACGCATTTTACGGATCGATTGACGACGTAACATGTGGTAAACCTGTGCTGGTGTAGATGGGATACACACTTGCATATTCTGTTCTGCACAAAGTTGTAAATAACGTTCTAAACGAGCGGATGAGTGCTCTGGACCTTGGCCTTCATAACCGTGTGGTAATAACATCACCAAGCCACACATTCTGCCCCATTTTTGTTCGCCAGAACTAATAAATTGGTCAATCACGATTTGTGCGCCGTTTGCGAAGTCACCAAACTGTGCTTCCCAAATGGTTAATGTTTTTGGATCTGTTGTCGCATAACCATATTCAAAAGCCAATACGGCTTCTTCGGATAATACTGAATCCCACACCTCAAAACGACCTTGGTTGGCATGTAAATGTGTTAATGGCACATAGCCTGTCCCGTCATTTTGGTTATGCACAACCGCATGGCGATGGAAGAACGTACCACGTCCCGCATCTTCACCCGATAAACGAACATTAGCACCTTCATCTAATAAGGTTGCGTATGCCATAGTTTCCGCCATACCCCAATCGAACAATTTCTCGCCTTTTGCCATTTCACGGCGATCAGCATAGATTTTTTCTACACGAGGATGTGCACGCAAGGTTTCTGGGTATTCACTGACACGCTCCGCTAAAGTTTGGAAACGTTCTTGTGGGAATTTACTTTCGTAAGGGGATGTCCAGTCATAGTTGAGATATTGCAACCAGTCCATTTGGGCAATATCCATTTCTCGCCATTCTTTCACTACACGATCGCCGTTATCTAAAGCATCACGATAGAGATTCATCATTTCAATGGCTTCTTCTTCGGTAATCACCCCTTCAGCAATTAAACGATCTGCATAGACTTTACGTGGTGTTGGATGTTTTTTAATGATGCTATACATCATTGGTTGAGTGGCTAATGGTTCATCAGCCTCATTATGACCATGACGACGATAAGAAATCAGATCAATGAAAATATCGCGTTTGAATAAATTACGATATTCCACCGCCATTCTCGCCGCAAAAGCCACTGCTTCAGGATCATCACCATTCACATGAATAATCGGTGCCTGAATCATTTTCGCGATATCAGTACAATATTCTGTTGAACGGGTGTCATTTGGGTTAGAGGTGGTAAAACCAATTTGGTTATTGATCACAATACGGATTGTGCCACCAACGGTATAACCACGTGCATTAGACATATTCAAGGTTTCTTGTACAACACCTTGTCCCGCTACCGCTGAATCCCCATGAACAGTAACCGCTAATACTTGATTATGCTCTGTATCATTCTTTTTGGTTTGACGAGAACGTACAGCACCAATCACTACTGGGCTAACAATTTCTAAATGGGATGGGTTGAATGCAAGGGTTAAATGCACGCGACGATCACCGACTGCGAAGTCAGAAGAGAAACCTTGGTGGTATTTCACGTCACCTGTACGCTCGCCTGAATGTTTACCCGCAAACTCATCAAAAAGATCTTCGGGTTTCTTACCTAGCACATTCACTAACATGTTTAAACGGCCACGGTGTGCCATACCAAACATCACATCTTGTACGCCTTGCTTACTCGCATGACGAATAATTTCTTTCATCAATGGAATAAAGGCATCACTTCCCTCTAAAGAGAAACGTTTTGCACCTGGGAATTTCGCGCCAAGATAACGTTCTAAGCCATCTGCAGCGGTCAATTCACTTAATAAGTTAATTTTTTCTTCTTTAGTAAAGAGCGGTTTATTTAATTGGCTTTCTAATTTGCTTTGTAGCCAACTTTTTTGCTCCATATCCTGAACATGCATAAACTCAAGACCAATTGAGCCACAATAGGTCTCTTTCAGCATTTTAGCTAAATCACCTAATTTGATGTTATCGCGATGATAGACGTAGTGATTAATATTGAAGGTTTCATTGAGATCTTGTTCGGTAAAACCGTGATAACGGTAATCCAACTCAGGTACACTGGAGACTTTCCAACGATAATAATTGATTGGGTCTAGTTTCGCTTCTAAATGGCCACAGAAGCGATAAGCATTGATAAATTGGAGAACTTTGACTAATTTTGCGCTGGCTTCTGGATCAATAACCGTCACGGCTTCTGTTGTATTTTCTCTTGCTAAACGACGGAAATAATCACGCACTGGTGAATGTGGTTGCTCTGCGGCGGTTGTTTTTGGCAATGCATCAAATGTGGCTCGCCAGCTTTCATCGACTGATGATGGATCTTCTAAATAACTTTCGTATAACTCTTCAATATACGATTGATTCGCCCCACCTAAAGCAGTTGAAGCCAACCATTCATCAAAGGCATTATAATGCTGCATATCTACCCCTTGTATTACATGATGTTGTCCGCACATTATACATAGGATACAAAAAGAAATAATCCTCCAAATCACACTTTGTTACAATTTTGTGATCTACTTCAATAAAAAAACCGCACATAAAGTGCGGTCTGTTTTATCTCTGTTTTCTTAGAAACTTAAGAATGGTGTGATTTTCTCAATTGTGGCTTCACCGATACCGTCAATATTTGAAAGTTCGGCAGCGTTTTTGATTTTGCCCACTTTGTTACGGTAATCAATAATCGCTTGTGCTTTTTTCTCACCAATACCTGAAAGTTTTTGTAGAGTTTCTGCATCTGCTTTATTGATGTTTACTTTTGCAGAAGAAGCCACTTTCTCTTTTGCTGATTCTTTTGTTGAAGTCGCTTTTTCTTTCACTTCTTTTACTTTATCTGCTGATTTTGTTTTTGCCTCAGACGCTTTTTCTTTCGCACTCTCTTTCACTGAATTTAATTTTTCAGTGGCTTTGTCTTTCATGGATGCTTGATTATTCTCAGTTGCTTTTTCTTTTAGCTCTGATGCTTTCTCTTTTACCGCATCTTTTGCAGAAGTCGCTTTTTCTTTAACCTCTTTTACTTTATCTAATGCAATTGATTTTGTTGAACTTGCACTATCTGTCATTGATTTAAGCTTATCATTTGCTGCATTTTTCATATCAGCTTTTGTGCTTTCAACCATGGATTTTGAATTTGTTACAACATCTTCTTTTGTTGGCAATACGGCAGTATTCGTTGCCAATGCAGAACCAGATACGGCTAATGCAAGTGATGTTAATGTTAAAAGTGATTTTAAAGATTTCATAAAAACTCCTGTTTTATTATCAATAGGTTCAACTAGCGAACCTGTATGCTAAGACTTCTCTTCATAAAATTAGTTCAAAACAAAAAACGCCCCTAATAAGGAGCGTCTTTAAATTTAATACTGACTAGTCATCGCTTGAGAAGATAGAAAGTAATCTCAATAAGCTAATAAATAAGTTGTAAATTGATACATAAATACTCACCGTTGCACGAATATAGTTTGTTTCGCCACCGTGAATAATATTGCTGGTTTCATAAAGGATTGTCATTGTTGAGAACACCACAAACAATGCACTGATCCCTACCGCTAATGCTGGAATTTGGAAGAAGAAACTTGCCACAATTCCTAACAATAACACGATAAATAATGAGAAAATTGCGGTAGAAAGGAAAGACATATCTTTCTTCGTAGTGAGCACATAAGCTGAACACGCAAAGAAGACGATTGCTGTACCTGCGAATGCAAGCATAATTAAATCTTCCATTCCTCTCGCCACATACATGTTTAAAATTGGCCCGATGGTATAACCCATAAACCCAGTAAACGCGAATGCAGCTAAGATTCCCCATGCACTATTTGCTAAGCGGTTTGTCACGAAAAGTAAACCGTAGAAACCCACAAGTAACACGATAAGGTTAGGATAAGGCAAATTTAAGCTCATAGAGATATAAGCAACAACTGCCGAAAATGCCATCGTTAATCCCAATAAGAAATAGGTATTACGTAGCACTTTATGTGTGCTCAGTAGTGATTCTTCCTGTGAATTAACAACAATGCGAGATTGCATAAAAGCTCCTTATTTTACAAAGAATAAAGTTGATGAAACATCAATACGTAAAGTAAGGACTATAGGTCAAAAAGTCAATGGTAAATCAAGAATTTGTTTTAATTTTTAAATTTAAGAAGGTAAAAGTGATCTACCCCCAAAACCTGGACATCTAATTTGAGATGCAGATTATGTCCTACTCTTATCAATTTCGTTTGAAAATTATCAAACTCGTCACCGAACAGGATTATGGTATCCGTGAGGTGGCTAAACTTCATCAAATTTCCCATGCGCTCGTCATTTATTGGCTAAAAGCATTTCGGGAAAGAGGGCTTGATGGCGTAAAATCGCCTTATACAAACCTTCAAACACCGAAAGTAGTGAAGCCAAAGATGAAAAAGAAAGGCATTGAAATTCCAAAAACCACAGACTTTTCACCTAAAGCGTTTAAAAAGTTACAACGAGAGCTCGCCTTGGCTCGTGCGGAGATTGCTTACCTAAATTTTTTTGTCGCGGTTATGTTGCACGGGGTTAACTGGCAATGTTCAGGGCGATAGTTCAAGTGAGAGACCTTGAGCGTCCATTGCAGCTTGTAGAACGTCAGCAAAGTTGTTGATGCGTAATGATGGAGTTTGGCACAATCGTTTGATTGGCGTGGGTAGTGAGTTTTCCCAGATTTCTCAAGCTATTGGTGCAGCGGAAGCAGCAGAATTAGGCGCGTTGGGATGGCTAAAATCACAAAAATAGTAAAAGCGGCTTAAAAATAAGCCGCTTGTCATCGTTATTTTTCAACAAACACTCGGATTTGTTCAGCTCCTAAATGCCCTGGCACCGTCTTCTTCACATTTAAATCAGCATCTAAAAATAGATTAAACGGATAACCTCGAACATGAACACGATCAATAATTTCACCATTTTCATCTAGCAAGACTTTAATATTTTTATATTCTAGCCCTTTGTACCACTCAATAAAATCAGCAGTGCCTTTTTCGCCTTTGTGATCCGGCGAAACAATGGTAATCACTTCAAAATTGCGATCTTTTTCCGCACTTAAATCATCAATTTCAGCTAATCCTGCCAAACAGATCGGACACCAAGATGCCCACATTTTTACATACACAGGTTTGCCTTTATACTGGCTTAAAGTAACTGGCTGATTGTTTAAATCTTTGAGTTGCACATCCGACAAATTGGTTTGTGCAAAAGTGTTTAGGCTGAATGCCATTAAAAATATTGATAGTAGTTTTTTCATTGCTTTTTCCTTTTATAGATTTCTTTTGTTGAGATTATGCTTTACGAAAAATTATTCGTAATCAATAAAATGCCCATCACGATAATTAAAACACCGCCAACGATTTTAAATTTATCTAAGTGTTTATTTAACCCTTTAGCACGTTTGAGCAAGCTGTCAGAGAAGAACGAAAACAATACAAACGGAGTTGCAAGCCCCAAGACATAAATGAACATCATTGATGCACCATAAAGTGCAGAACCTTCATCGCCTGATAACGCTAACACAGAAGCCAGAATCGGGCCAATACAAGGTGTCCAACCAAGACTAAAGGTTAAACCAAGCACAAATGCCTCAAGTGCGGTCGATTTTCCTGATGTTTTGATTTCAACCAATTTCGTGCGTTCCAACAAACCAATTTTGAAAATGCCAAGTTGATGAATGCCCAAAATAATCACGATAACGCCAGCGATAATGCGGGTGGTGTTACTAAATAAAATATTCCCTAAAAAGCCAAAACTAAAGCCTAAACTGACAAATGTAAGGGAAAGCCCTAAAATAAATAAAAAAGTATTTAGGACTTTTTTACCACCTTTACTCAAAATACCAAAATAAATTGGAATAATCGGGAAAATACAAGGCGACAGAAAAGAAGCAAGCCCCGCTAAAAATACAGTTCCAATAAGGAGTTGTTGATCTAACATCGTGCCTCTCCTTAGTTTTTAATCGATTGAATCAAATATCCGTACCCTGCCTTTTCCATTTCGGCTAACGGAATAAATTTAATTGATGCACTGTTAATGCAATAACGCAAACCACCTTTATCTTTCGGACCATCGTCAAAAACGTGTCCTAGATGGGCGTTGCCCGCACGACTTAACACTTCGGTACGTTGCATATTAAAACTATTATCCGTTTGATAATGCACCACCTCTTTCGCTATTGGTTTCGTAAAACTCGGCCAGCCACAACCCGATTCAAATTTATCATTTGAAGAAAAAACAGGCTCGCCTGTGGTGACATCAACATAAATACCTGGTTGGAAATTATCCCAATATTCATTACTAAAAGAGCGTTCAGTATGTTTATTTTGAGTGACGGAATATTGCAACGGTGTCAATTTCGCTTTGAGTTCTGCATCACTCGGTTTCGGATAATCTTTCTCGTCAATCACGGGTTCATCAGCTTTGGTAATATCAATATGGCAATAACCATTTGGGTTTTTCTTCAAATAATCTTGATGATATTCTTCTGCTACGATGTAATTTTTAAGTGGTTGCACCTCAATTTGCACTGGTTTTTTATATTTGGTTTGAAGCTGGGCGAGTGCTTGTTCGATCACCGCTTTATCTGCCCCATCTTGATAATAAATCCCTGTGCGATATTGTCTACCACGATCGTTACCTTGTTTATTTACGCTGGTTGGATCAATCACTTTAAAATAATATTTAAGCAATTTATCTAACGAAATTTGGTTTGCATCGTAAGTGACTTTTACCGTTTCTGCATGATCGGTTACCCCAATCATCTGATAACTAGTTTTCTCCGTATTACCATTGGCATAGCCAGAAATCGCATCTTTCACGCCGTGAATACGCTCCATATATGCTTCCATACCCCAAAAACAGCCACCAGCAAGATAAATTTCACGAATATTTTGCGTATTTTCCATTGCCATTTTTTGTTCTCCAGATGATGTTGAATTTTGTATTGCTAAAGTTGGTGTAGCACAACAAAGTGCGGTAATAAATAGAAATGTTTTTGATAGTTTCATTGTTTTTCCTTATGATGTGAAAATTAACGTTACATAAGGTTAGACGGCGGATAATCCGATTTCTTACAGATTTTTGTAAAATTTTTAAAGAAATTGACTGAAATTCATTGTTATAACCAATAATAAAGAGCTAAAACACACTATTTCTCCCTCTTTTCTAAGGTAAAAAATCTATATGCAATCATATTCCACTCCTTCGCTTTATCACAAAGCGGTGCAAAGTATGAGCCGCCGAGGAAATTGCTATGATAATGCGGTGATTGAAAGTTTTTTTGCGATACTAAAATCAGAGTGTTTTTACTCTCGGACTTATCATTCAATTGCTGAATTACAGGCTGAAATTGAAGAATATTTAGTGTATTACAACCAAAAACGCATTAAACTTGCTTTCAAAGGATTGAGCCCTGTGCAATACCGAGCTCAATATTTAAGTTAACTAACCTGTCCAACTTTTTGGGGGCAGATCAAAGAGCGGTTAATTTCATCATTAAATTCGACCGTACTTTCTTTTGAAAAGGAATAAGATATGCAACTCCCTACCCTACAATCTGCAAAATTAATTCGCCGCTATAAGCGTTTTTTGACTGATATTGAATTACCAAATGGTGAAGTGGTCACGATTCATTGTGCAAATACTGGTGCAATGACTGGCTGTGGTGAAAAAGGCGATACCGTTTGGTACTCTCATTCTGATAGCCAAACTCGCAAATATCCACACAGTTGGGAATTGACTCAATTAGTAAATGGCCAACTTGTTTGCATTAACACACACAGATCCAACCAGCTAGTCTTTGAAGCCTTGCAAAATAAACAAATCAAAGAACTCGCTATGTATGATGAAATTTATCCTGAAGTGAAATATGGTGAAGAAAATAGCCGTATCGACTTCTTACTTAAAGGTGAGGGTTTGCCAGATTGTTATGTTGAAGTGAAATCAATCACCTTTGTAAAAGGCACATTAGGGATGTTTCCCGATGCGGTGACTACTCGTGGACAAAAACATGTTCGTGAGCTTTTAGCCATGAAAAAACAAGGACATCGCGCCGTTGTTCTCTTTGCTGGATTACATGATGGCTTCGATCGTTTTAAAATCGCTGAGTTTGTGGATCCTGAATATGATCGCCTTTTAAAAGACGCAAAATCTCAGGGCGTTGAAGCTTATGCTTATGCGGGAAAATTTGACATTTCAGATGGCATTCCGACCGCACTTTCTCTCACAGAAAGTGTACCTTACATCGATTAAAAAAATAATTGAGAATTATTTGCATTTTGTTATTGACAAGACATTTGATAATAGTTATCATCTAACCATTCCAAAAACAAACAGATAATCACTCCAACTTCACGCCTATTTCCCCACAAATAGGCGTTTTTTTTCATCTCAATCTTTTCATTTCAGCCATATTCTCTATAATGTAGCCTTTAATATTGAAATAACATTAGGAAATAGAATGACTGATATTAATACCGTTCTCGCAGAACTAAAACGCGGTACTGATGAGATTCTTTCTGAAGCGGATTTAATCGAAAAACTAAAAGAAAATCGCCCACTTAAAATTAAACTTGGTGCAGACCCTACTGCTCCAGATATTCACTTAGGGCATACCGTGGTATTAAACAAACTTCGTCAATTCCAACAATTGGGCCACGAAGTCTATTTCTTAATCGGTGATTTCACTGGTATGGTCGGTGACCCATCGGGTAAAAATACCACTCGCCCACCGCTTAGCCGCGAAGATGTGCTTCGCAATGCAGAAACCTATAAAGAACAGATATACAAAATTCTAGACCCACAAAAAACGAAAATCGTATTCAACTCTGAATGGTTGGGTAAATTGGGTACTGAAGGGATGATCCGTTTAGCAAGTAACTACACCGTAGCGCGTATGCTAGAACGTGATGACTTCAAAAAACGTTTTGGTAACAACCAACCTATCGCAATTCACGAATTTATTTATCCTTTATTACAAGGTCATGACTCTGTTGCTTTAGAAGCAGACGTTGAACTTGGTGGTACTGACCAAAAATTTAACTTACTTGTTGGTCGTGAATTACAAAAATCAGCTGGTCAGAAACCACAAGTAGCGATTACGCTTCCATTACTTGTTGGTTTAGACGGTGAGAAGAAAATGTCTAAATCATTAGGTAACTACATCGGCGTGACAGATGCACCAAGCGATATGTTCGGTAAAATTATGTCGATCTCGGATGAATTAATGTGGGATTGGTACAACTTACTTTCTTTCCGTCCACTCACTGAAATTGCTGAATTAAAAGCAGAAGTGGAAAATGGTAAAAACCCACGTGATGTGAAGATTTTATTAGCCAAAGAAATCATTGCACGTTTCCATGATGAAGCAGCGGCAGGGGCGGCTGAACAAGAATTTATTAACCGTTTCCAAAAAGGTGCAATGCCGGATGAAATGCCTGAATTCACCTTTGAAGGCGAAATTGGTTTAGCAACCTTATTAAAAGAAGCAGGACTAGTTCCCTCTACTTCTGAAGCGATTCGCTCAGCGAAGCAAGGTGGTGTAAAAATCAATGGCGAAAAAGTCGAAGACATGAAAGCCAATGCACCAAAAGGCACGAATGTTTACCAAGTCGGTAAACGTAAGTTTGCACGCGTAACCATCGCATAAAACACCTATGAAAATGACCGCTCTTTTTAAGTGCGGTTATTTTTTAACTGATATCCACAATAGAAGGAAAATAATATGAGCCAAAAAATCTGGGTAACAGGCGATGCGGTTGTCGATCTTATTCCTGACGGTGAAAATCATTATTTACGTTGTGCCGGTGGCGCCCCTGCAAATGTGGCTGTTGGCGTGGCACGATTAGGCAGCCCGAGTGCCTTTATTGGTCGCGTAGGTAACGATCCCCTTGGCCAATTTATGCAAGACACCTTAAATGCGGAAAATGTGAATACACAACATATGATTTTAGATCCGCAACATCGTACCTCTACGGTTGTGGTTGGTTTAGATAATGGCGAACGCAGCTTTACCTTTATGGTAAACCCAAGTGCGGATCAGTTCCTACAAGCTAGCGATTTACCGCCTTTCCAACAAGGTGAATGGCTACATTGCTGCTCTATTGCGCTGATTAATAATCCATCTCGCGAAGCCACCTTTGAAGCAATTCGTCGTATTAAAGCTGCTGGTGGTTTCTTCTCTTTTGATCCAAATCTACGTGAATCACTTTGGTCAAGCTTAGAAGAAATGAAAACCGTGGTAATGGAAGCCGTTGCATTGGCTGACGTATTGAAATTCTCTGAAGAAGAATTAACGCTTTTAACCAATACTGATAGCCTTGAAAAAGCCTTTGAAAAAGTGACTGCACTTTATCCTAAAAAATTGATTATTGTGACCTTAGGTAAAGATGGGGCACTCTATCACTTAGAAGGTAAGAAAGATGTGATTGCTGGAAAAGCCTTACAACCGATTGATACAACAGGTGCAGGCGATGCCTTCGTCGGCGGCCTGCTTGCGGGTCTTTCACAGCATCCAAACTGGAAAGAAAATGATGTGCTTGTACAAATTATCCGTCAAGCTAATGCCTGCGGAGCCCTTGCTACGACAGCGAAAGGGGCGATGTCTGCGCTACCAAATAAAGCACAATTAGCAGCGTTCCTAGCCAACTAAGGTTTAAAGGTGCAAATTATTGCACCTTTTACTTACCCGATCACATTAACGAGGCACGATCACGATGATTATTTTCAATAATGGCAAATACAAAAGCATTCTAGCCGCAAAAAAAGGCGAGCTCGCAGAAATTGCTGAAACCGTACAAAAAGACAAAGATTTTCGACCAAACTATCATATTGCCCCACCAACTGGCTTAATGAATGATCCTAATGGTCTGATTTTTGATGGTGAAAAGTATCATCTGTTCTACCAATGGTTTCCATTCGATGCAATTCACGGGATGAAACATTGGAAGCATTTAATCACGAAAGATTTCCAACATTATCAATTGGCAGATGATCTCATTCCTTGCGAACTTTTTGAATCTCATGGATGCTATTCTGGTGGTGCTTTGAAAGTTGGTGATAAATTGGCCATGTTCTATACGGGCAATACCCGTCGCCCAAGTGATAATCAACGCGTGCCTTATCAAAATTTAGCGATTTTTGATCTTAATGGAAAATTGCTTAGCAAACGTCCATTAATTGAAAATGCACCAGAAGGTTATACAGAGCATGTTCGTGATCCTAAACCGTATTTTACTGAAGACGGAAAAATCCGTTTTATCTGTGGTGCACAGCGAGAAAACATCACGGGAACAGCCATTATTTTTGAAATGGACAATCTTGAAGATACGCCTCGTTTATTAGGTGAGCTTTCCTTGCCTGCTTTTGATAATAAAAACGTGTTTATGTGGGAATGCCCTGATCTATTGAAGCTCCGTGATAAAGATGTGTTTATTTGGTCACCACAGGGGAAAGAGCGTGAAGCACATGAATTCCAAAATAATTATCATGCGACTTATGCTGTGGGGAAATTAACGGATTTAACCTTTGAAGCAGAATATATTAGCGAATTAGATCAGGGCTTTGATTTCTACGCACCACAAACATTTGCTGGCTTAGATAACCAAACTCATGCCGTGCTTTTCGGTTGGATTGGTTTGCCAGATTTAACTTACCCAACAGATAAATTTAAATGGCATTCTGCTTTAACCTTACCAAGAGAATTGCGCTTAGAAGGGACAAAAATTTATCAACATCCGATTGCTAAAATAGACGAAAATCTAACCGCACTTTCAGCGCTTCATCTCGATGAAAAAGCGGATATTGCTAATTTAGATCGTGCGTATCTTAAATTTGAGGCAAATAACCAAGCCTTTGACTTAACCTTCTTCCAAAATGAAAAAGGACAATCATTACGACTTTCTTATGAAAATAGCTTGGTTTGCTTAGATCGCAGTCAAAGCGAACAAACCGAATTAATGAAAAAATTCGATACCAAACGCTTCTGCGAAGTTGAAAATCTACAAACTGTCGAAATTTTCTTTGATCGTTCAATTATTGAAATTTTCTTTAATCAGGGTGAAAAAGCAATGACATCAAGATTTTTCATTGAGAACAGAGAAAATACAATAAGCTGTAGCCATCCATTAGATTTAATGATTGGTTATTTACCTGCAATTCAATATGACAAATAATCAACTCAAGTGCGGTTAAAATTAACCGCACTTTTATTTCCAACCATGTTCTCTTAATTAAGTAATGACTATGTTTGTTCAACAACAAAACGCAACACCATCTAATCTTGTGGCGTTCAATTTTCTATTGATTGCCTTTTTAACGGGGATTGCCTCTGCCTTTCAAACGCCGACCTTGAGTTTATATCTCTCTCAAGAGATTCAAGTTTCACCTTTTTTTGTGGGCTTGTTCTATTCAGTTAATGCCATTATTGGCATTATCTTGAGCCAAATTCTCGCGAAATATTCTGATAAGCAAGATGACCGTCGCAAAGTGATGATTGTTTGCTGTTTAATTGCTGTGCTTGGCTGTCTAATTTTTGCTTATAGCCGAAATTATTATGTGTTAATTATTATCGGCACAACGCTATTAGGGCTAGGTTCATCCGCTAATCCGCAATCTTTTGCTTTAGCGCGAGAATATGCTGAAAGTAGTCATCGTGAAGCGGTGATGTTCACCACAATTATGCGAACTCAAATCTCATTGGCTTGGATTGTTGGGCCACCGCTTTCTTTTTTTATTGCGTTAAACTGGGGCTTTGATTACATGTATTTGGTGGCAGGTTCTGCCTTTTTACTGTGTGCAGGCGTCAGCAAATTATTGCCGAAAATTCCTCGTCAAAGTGCGGTTAAAAATCAAGAGATTTTAGACAATACGCCACCAAGAAAAAGTGTGATTTACTTGTTCATCGCTAATCTATTGCTTTGGACCTGTAACAGCATGTATCTCATTAATATGCCATTATTTGTGATTAATGAATTACATTTAAACAAAGAACTGGCGGGAACATTAATGGGGACGGCTGCGGGATTGGAAATTCCTGTAATGATATTTGCGGGCTATCTCACCCAATACTTCAGTAAAAAACGCTTAATGATGATTGCTTTAGTTTCAGGGCTCGCCTTCTATTCAAGTTTATTATTCGCTGAGCAAACTTGGCAGCTCATCGGATTGCAAATGCTTAATGCGATTTTTATCGGTATTACCGCTACCATTGGTATGGTGTATTTCCAAGACTTAATGCCCACTAAAATGGGCACTGCCACCACCTTATTTAGTAATGCAGCAAAAAGTAGCTGGATTATTGGAGGGCCTATTGCGGGTATTATTGCGGAAATTTGGCATTACAACTCTGTTTTTTATGTCGCTGTGGCACTAATTTTTATCAGCGTAGGCTGTATGTGGAAAGTCAAATCAGTTTAATGAAAATAAAAAAGTGCGGTCAATTTTGACCGCTCTTTTTACTTTATATTATCGCCATGCTTTGAATTGATTAATCAATCCATTGGTTGAGCTATCATGGCTTGAAACATTCTCTTTGTCTGCCAATTCAGGAAGAATTCGGTTCGCTAGTTGTTTACCTAATTCCACGCCCCATTGGTCGAAACTAAAGATATTGAAAACCACACCTTGTGTAAAAATTTTGTGTTCGTACATCGCAATTAATGCGCCAAGAACAAATGGTGTCATTTTTTGCACTAAAATAGAATTGGTCGGTTTGTTACCAGTAAAGACTTTAAATGGCACAATGTCTTTTACCTCATCCAACGATTTACCGGCTTTCACAAACTCTGCTTCGACTTCTTCTTTGGTTTTGCCAAAAGCAAGTGCTTCAGTTTGTGCAAAGAAGTTTGATAACAATTTGCTATGGTGATCACCTAATGGATTATGGCTTTGTGCTGGCGCGATAAAGTCACAAGGAATTAACATCGTACCTTGGTGAATCAATTGATAGAACGCATGCTGACCATTTGTACCAGGTTCCCCCCAAATAATTGGGCCGGTTTGATAATCACGGATAACATTGCCATTACGATCGACATATTTACCGTTTGATTCCATATTGCCTTGTTGGAAATAAGCCGCAAAACGGTGTAAATATTGGTCATAAGGTAAAATTGCCTCAGTTTGTGCACCAAGGAAGTTGGTATTCCATAAGCCTACTAACGCTAATGTCGCTGGGATATTTTTTTCCAATGGTGCAGTACGGAAATGTTTATCCATTTCATGCGCACCACTTAATAGTGCTTCAAAATTATCAAAGCCAATTGAAAGTGCGATTGAAAGACCGATTGCAGACCATAAAGAATAACGGCCACCAACCCAATCCCAGAATTCAAACATATTGTTTGTATCAATACCAAATTCTGCTACCGCTTTACCGTTGGTCGAAAGTGCAGCAAAGTGTTTTGCCACCGCGCTGTTATCTTTCGCTGCCGCCAATAACCAATCACGTGCAGAATTCGCATTGGTCATGGTTTCTTGTGTGGTAAAGGTTTTAGATGCGACTAAGAAAAGTGTCGTTTCAGGATTTACTTTTTTCAACGTTTCAGCGATATGTGTACCATCTACGTTTGAAACAAAGTGCATATTCAAGTGATTTTTATAAGGACGAAGCGCTTCGGTCACCATATAAGGGCCTAAGTCCGAACCACCAATACCGATATTCACCACATCAGTAATTGCTTTTCCGGTATAACCTTTCCACTCACCTGAAATCACACGATCACAGAAAGCGCTCATTTTCGCTAATACAGCATTCACTTCCGGCATCACATCCTTGCCATCTACATATACAGGTGTATTTGAACGGTTACGAAGTGCGGTATGTAATACAGCTCGATTTTCTGTGCGATTAATTTTCTCGCCTGTAAACATAGCATTAATCGCTTCATCTAATGCAGACTCTTTGGCTAATTGACGAAGTAATTTGAGGGTTTCTTGATTAATTTTATTTTTTGAAAAATCTACTAAGATTTGATTTTCAAAAGTTAAAGAATAATCGTTAAAACGATTTTGTTCTTGCTTAAACAAATCAGCAATCGTGGTATTAGCCAGTTGAGATTGGTGAGCTTCAAGCGCTTTCCACGCTTGAGTATTGGTTGGATTGATGTTTTTCATGAATATTTCCTTTTAAAAATTGAATTCTTTACATTTTTGCTTTCTTGCAAAAACAATTAATCGACATATTCTGTTATAACACGAGGGGTTAATTTTGTAATCAATTCATAGCTTAAAATACCACTGTATTTAGCTACCGTTTCAATTGGTAATTCCTTACCCCATAAAATCACTTCATCACCGACTTTATCTTGGCTATCTGCGCCTAAATCGACCGTTAGCATATCCATCGAGACACGACCGACAATAGGAACAATACGACCATTTAGATAAACTGGCGTACCTTCTGGCACATCACGCGGATATCCATCACCGTATCCAATAGCGACAACACCAATTTTGGTATTTTTCGGACTGGTCCAAATGCCACCATAGCCAACAGGTTCACCTTTTTTATGTTCTCGCACCGCAAGCAATGAAGAAGTTAAGTTCATCACGGGGATTAAACCAAATTCAGCGCCGACAGTATCCGTTGGTGAAATGCCGTACATAATAATCCCTGGTCGAATACAATCTAAATGTGCTTCAGGCCAGAATAAAATCCCGCCGGATGCCGCAATGGTTCTTTCTCCAACTTTATCTTTTGTCGCTTGAAGAAAACGATCAAGCTGAACTTGAGTATAATCAGAATCTAGTTCATCAGCACGGCTAAAATGGCTGACAAAACCTAAGTGCGGTTGAATTTGAGGGAGTTTTTTCAGCTCTTGATAAAAATAGTCCACTTCATCAAGCGACACACCTAAACGGTGCATCCCCGTATCAATCTTCAACCAGACTTTGATTGGACTTGGTACCACAGATCGTTTTAATGCTTCAAGTTGTTCACGGTTATGAACCACGGTTTCAATGTTATTTACCGCAATAATCGGTAAATCTTTTTCATCAAAAAAGCCTTCTAGCAATAAGATCGGTTTAATAATACCGTTAGAGCGTAACGATAACGCCTCTTCTAAACGGGCCACTGCAAAGCAATCTACCATGCTTTCTAAAGCAGATGAAACAAATACCACACCATGACCATATGCGTTTGCTTTTACTACCGCAATAATTTTGCTGTGCGGTGCTTTTTCTTTAATAACTTGTAAATTATGTTTTAAGGCAAGCGAACTGATTTTCGCTGTTGCCGGTTTTACGTTCATTTTTCTAATCCGTTCTATCTTGCCTAATAATCATCTCTGTATTCACGCTGTTCGGCAAGGTTATCAAAGCGTGAGAATTGACCGTTAAATGCTAAACGTACACGACCAATCGGACCGTTACGTTGTTTACCAATAATAATTTCAGCAACACCTTTATCTTCAGAATTATCGTTATACACTTCGTCACGATAAATAAACATAATCAAGTCAGCATCCTGCTCAATAGAACCTGATTCACGCAAATCTGAGTTTACCGGACGTTTATCTGCACGTTGTTCCAACGTACGGTTAAGCTGGGAAAGTGCAATAACCGGGACTTCTAATTCTTTCGCTAATGCTTTTAAAGAACGGGAAATCTCGGCGATCTCTAAGGTACGGTTATCTGAAAATGCGGGTGCGCGCATTAATTGAAGGTAATCAACCATAATCATGCTCAATCCACCATTTTCGCGATACACACGACGTGCGCGAGAACGCAATTCTGTTGGAGTTAAACCTGATGAATCATCAATATAAAGATTATTTTTTTGCTTAAACATCCCAAACACGCTGGCAATTTTGCTCCATTCTGCCTCTTCCAAGTTTTGGCCTGTACGAATTTTGGTTTGGTCCACGCGAGCTAGAGAGGCAATCATACGCATCATAATTTGTTCAGCAGGCATCTCTAAACTAAATACCAAGACAGGCTTATCACTTGCCATGGCCGCATTTTCACAAAGGTTCATTGCAAATGTGGTTTTACCCATGGAAGGACGTGCTGCCACAATGATGAGATCGGAAGGCTGTAAACCTGCTGTTTTCTTATCTAACTCAACAAAACCCGTTGTGACCCCTGTCACACCATTATGATTTTCAAGCTTACCTAAGGTTTCAATTCTAGCAATGGTGCTTTCCAATACGCTGAGCACATTTTGAGGCCCCTCTGTTGAAGAACTCCGTTTTTCAGCGATCGCAAATACTTCCCTTTCAGCTTCATCCAACACCATTTTGATGTCTTTGCCTTTAGGCGAATAACTGTTTTCTGCAATACGATTCCCCACTGCAATAAGCTCACGCAAAATCGCTTTTTCACGTACGATTTCAGCATAAGCCAAAATATTAATAGCATTTGGGGTGTTATTAGAAAGATCAGCGAGATAAGCAAAACCGCCTACGGAATCACTAATGCCTTTGGCTTTAAGGGCTTGATCAAGGGTGATTAAATCAATCGGCGTTTGGTTACGCATTAATTCTTCCATAGTTTGGAAGATTGCTTTATGTGCAAAAGTGTAAAAATCCTCAGCAATGACTCTTTCAGCGATCCCATCCCAATGCTGATTGCTCAGCATAATACCGCCAAGAACGGCTTGTTCAGCTTCAGTAGAATGAGGCGGGATGCTAACTTGTTCAGTTTTCTGATCGGAAGATTGGATTTGTCGTTGTGATGCCATAAGGATTTCAATTTAAACTAAAAAACTGTGCTTATGATACCGCAAATATGAGGTGGTTTTAAGAAAAAAGTGCGGTCAATATTTTCAATATTTTAGACATAAAAAAACGGTGGAAAAATCCACCGCTTTTTTTCATTCAGGAATGTTGATTATTCAACCGTTAAAGTACGACAAACGTTAGTTGTACCTTCTGATTCATCACCTTGTGTTAATAAAACAAGATCACCTGAAACTAAATAACCTTTTTCTTTTAATAGGTTAATCGCTGCTTTAGCACCTGCAGAGCTACGAGATTCACCATCAAAATGAACTGGTGTGACACCGCGGTACAATGCGCAACGGTTTAATGTTTCTTGAACACGAGAAAGTGCAAATATTGGTAAACCTGAGCTAATACGTGACATCAATAATGGTGTACGACCAGAGTGGCTTAATGTAATGATTGCTGCAATACCGCTTAAGTGGTTCGCTGCATACATCGCAGACATTGCTACAGATTCTTCAATATCTCTGAACTCACGATCTAAACGGTGATGAGAAACATTGATGCTAGGCATTTTTTCTGCACCTAAACATACGCGAGCCATTGTCGCTACAGTTTCAGCTGGATATTGACCTGCTGCAGTTTCTGCTGAAAGCATTACCGCATCAGTACCATCTAATACCGCATTTGCCACGTCCATTACTTCTGCACGAGTTGGCATTGGGTTGCTGATCATTGACTCCATCATTTGAGTCGCAGTGATTACCGCACGGTTTAATTGACGTGAACGACGAATTAATTTTTTCTGTACGCCAACTAATTCAGGGTCACCGATTTCAACACCTAAGTCACCACGCGCAACCATGATTACATCAGAAGCAAGGATGATATCGTCCATTGATGCATCATCAACGACAGTTTCAGCACGTTCAACTTTAGCAACGATTTTCGCTTCTAAACCTGCTTGTTTTGCTAACTCACGTGCATAGTTTAAGTCTGCACTTGAACGTGGGAAAGATACCGCTAAGTAATCTACACCGATACGAGCTGCAGTGATGATATCTGCTTTATCTTTTTCAGTTAATGCATCTGCAGATAAACCACCACCTAATTTGTTGATCCCTTTATTGTTTGATAATGGACCACCAACAGTCACTTCAGTAAATACTTTTGCACCTTCAGTAGAAAGCACTTTTAATTGAACACGGCCGTCATCTAATAAAAGAATATCGCCTGGCACAACATCTTGTGGAAGTGTTTTATAGTCTAAACCAACAGCTTCTTGATTACCTTCACCTTTTGGTAATTCCGCATCAAGAATAAATTTATCACCAACATTTAAGAAAATTTTGCCGTCTTTAAAAGTAGAAACACGAATTTTAGGACCTTGTAAGTCACCTAAAATTGCCACGGTTTTACCTAATTTTTTCGCGATCGCACGAACACGCTCAGCACGCTCAATATGATCATCTGGTGTACCGTGAGAAAAGTTCATACGCACAACATTAGCGCCTGCTGCGATAATTTTTTCAAGATTGTTATCGCGGTCTGTAGCTGGACCCATTGTACATACAATCTTCGTTCTTCTTAATTTTCTAGACATTATCTAAACTCCACAAATGGTTACAATTTTACTTAAAGCTTTTTTTAAATTTCGGCTCATCCGAGATAAAAAACGCTGCGCATTATACGCTTAAACCTGTACAAAATCAAAATAACTACTGAGACTTTTTAAATCAGATTTTGGTTATTTTTTTAGCAGCTAAATTTAACTTAAAACAAATCCCCTTGTTTTCATCCTTAAAACTGTTTATCATCTGCCACATCTTTTACGCGACTATAGCTCAGTTGGTTAGAGCACCACCTTGACATGGTGGGGGTCACTGGTTCGAGTCCAGCTAGTCGCACCATATTACAATCCCAAGCTTTTTAGCTTGGGATTTTTTCTTTTTATCTTATCCCCTGCTTAATTTAAATGATATTTTCTGAATAAATCGCATAAGTAAATGAAAATAATTTGTATTGATTGACGTAAACGTTTTCGCTATACTGCAGCTCTTTTATTATCTATCGGGTTATATATCGGAAAACAATTATGAAATTTAAATTAAGTCTTATTTCAACCGCACTTTTGGCGAGTTTTTCTTTATCAGTACATGCTGAAACACAAGAAGCGAACAACAATGATGAATACAAACTAGAAGAAATCAATGTTGCAACTGAATTGGAAAAAGCAAAAGCTGCTGGAGACAAGCAAAGAGATATCGTGAATTTAAGTTTACTTGGTCGTCAAACAGCATTCACCTCTCCTATTGCTGTTGTTAATTATGACGAAAAAGCATTTGAAAACTCTCAACAGCGTAATCTGCTTGATGGTATTTCAAAAATTGATTCTTCCGTCATGAATTTTGGCGGTGAAACTAATACCTTATCAGGTATCTACGTTCGAGGATTACAATTAGACGCTCGTCAAATCACCGTAAATGGGTTACCCGGTCTTTACTCTACTTATAACTCCCCTACTGCTGCAGTAAGCTCTGCTCAATTAATTAAAGGTGCTTCAACAGCTGTCGCGGGTATGGACCCTGAAGGAGCGGCTGGTTCATCTTTAAATGTTGAAACCAAACGAGCAACAGACGAAGCTATTAATAAAATCGGTTTGGGTTGGTATAGCAATACTCGCTTACAAGAATCCTTTGATTTTGGTCGCCGTTTTGGTGAGAACAAAGAATGGGGCGTTCGTCTAAATGGGAAATATCGTGATGGTGATACAGCTCGTAATAATTATGATGAACGTAACAAAGAATTTTCTGTGGGATTAGACTATCGTGGAAATAAATTCCGCGCAGGTATTGACTATATGTACACTAAACGTGCTACCCATGGTGGACGTGCACGTGTTCAAGACATCCAGAATCTAACCTTCCGCTTACCCGATGCACCAAATGGTAAAACAAATCTAGTTCCTCACTGGAATGGTCAAGCAACACAAGATCAGACTATTATGGGGACATTTGAGTATGATCTTCCTTATAACATGATGTTATCTGGGGGACTTGGCTACATGGAATCAACTTACAGAGGAACATTTGGTCAAGCTCGCTTGGATACAGTAACTAAGACAAATAAAACGGGTAAAATAACTTCGACTACATATGGCAATGCTAATGGGGATTATAGTTTAATCCAACTACGTGCAATTGATTACAGAACAAGAACAACCAGTGCAAATCTAAAATTACAAGGTGAGTTTGAAACAGGTTCTATTTACCATAGCTGGAATCTCGCCTTTGATGCTGTCAAAAGACAGAGAGCGTTCCACCAAGGCGACGTTCTTACTGGAAAGGATTATTTAAATTTAAACATATATAACCCTCAGTTTAGAACCAATCCTCAACCTTCTAGAGAAACAGCTCAAGGTGCGACAAACGAAAAATTGACGAGTTATAGTGTCGCATTGGCTGACACGGCTTCATTTGTAGATAATACCATTCGTTTAACACTTGGTGGACGTCTCCAATGGATTAAGCAGCATGCGCTTCCTTATCCATCAAAAC